>JBPCRJ010000071.1:0-68003 GCA_050996975.1 Solirubrobacteraceae bacterium
CGCTGGAACAGTACGCAGCCACCTGGCTCGAGACCTCCAACAGCAACCTGGCTGAGATCACCCGCGACAGCTACCGCGACAGCCTTGAGCGCACGGCCGTGCCGTTTTTTGGGGACCGCAGGCTCGCCGACATCACGCCGATGGACGTTGACGCCTTCGTCCGCAGCCTCGAAGCTGACGGCCCCTCGGTCGCCAGCCGGCGGCGCTACGTCGCACCGCTGAGGAAACTGTTATCGGTCGCCGTGCGGCACGGTGTGATCTCCAGCAATCCGGCTCGCGAGGTCAGAATCGAAGCCTCGCGCACCGAGCGCCGGAGGCCCAGGGCCCCGAAGGCGCTCACCGGCGAGCAGTACCGCGCCCTCCTGGAGGCGACACCCGAGCAGTGGAAGCCGCTCGTGGAATTCCTCGGGTTGACCGGGACTCGTATCTCAGAAGCTCTCTCAGCCCGCTGGGGGGACCTCGACCTCGAGAAGCACCTACTCCGCGTCCGCGAGTCCAAGACGGATGCAGGGGTCCGCACCGTCGAGCTTGATGACGAGCTGTATCGCAGTCTGGTGGCGCGCAGGCTTGCCGCGAAGTTCTCGTCCGAGACCGATCCGATCTTCGCGAGCAGGGCCGGGACGCCAGTGAACCCCAACAACTTCCGGCGCATCTTCAGGACCGCCGCTCGGGGCGCTGGCGTGCCGTGGGCGACCCAGCATAAGCTGCGTCACACCGCGGCCACGATGCTGTTCGATGTCGGTTGGAACGCCTCGCAGGTGGCTACGCACCTCGGACATACGGATGCGAGCTTCACGCTCCGGACGTACGTACACCCGGCACAGCGAGGCGACATCTCGCTCCTGAGGCAGGGGCTCAGCTCGGCATCCTGATGCTCACCAAAAGTTTGCCAAGCAAGAACCGGTAACTAGAAAAACGAAGCCGACGCCCGGACTCGAACCGGGGCCCCCTTCATTACGAGTGAAGTGCTCTACCAGCTGAGCTACGTCGGCGGTCGCGGATTTTCTGAGTCTACTGGCGGCCAGCGAAGACTCTCGGGCGTTTCGCGGGTACCAGTTCGGGCTCGCCAATCCTCGGCCAGGATCGCCCAGCGCTCGTGATCGCGCCAGCGGCCGCCGATCTTCAGATACCGAGGAGAGAAGCCCTCGCGCTGGAAGCCTGCACCTCGCGCAAGGGCCAGCGACGCGCTGTTCTCGGGCTGGATGTTCGCCTCGACTCGGTGAAGGCGCAGCGTCACGAAAGCCTGGCGCAAGACGAGCTGGATGCCATCACGCATGTAACCCTGCGCGGCGTACGGCTTACCGACTGCGTACCCCAGGTACGCGCTCTCGAGCAAACCCCGGGTTATGTTTGAGAGGTTGAAGAATCCGATGATCGCACCATCGCCTGCTCGGCAGGCGAGCATCGCCTCGAAGTCTGAACGGTGGGCATCGGCGAGGTAGATCGCAAAGCGGTCGTCGTCGGTCGGCGCCGTTGCCCACGGTCGATGGAAGGCGCGGCTTGCGTGCATCAGCGCGAGGAACTCATCGCGATCGGAGCGCAGCGGAGGGCGCAGGAAGGTCCGACCGTCCTCACTCATGTCGCCAGCTCGCGCTCCAACCGGTAGGCGAGCGCCTCGCAGGCGAGCTCTTCGGACACGTTGAGCTGGAAGCGCAGCCGGGTGTCTTCGACGAGCTCCACCGCCGCTCGCAGCTGCTGCGGGTCGATGCCGACGGCAGCCGCCAGCTCGGCTCGGCGATCGACGTGGCGCACAAGCTCCTCCGCCCCCCACGACAGGCAGATGAGATCGATGAACCAGAGCGCGACCAGTTGAAGTGCGAGATCGAGCGTGCCCGTCTCGACCCTGCGCCGGGTCCGCTTGATCCGATCGGACCATTCGGTCTCGATCCGCTTGCGATCCTTGCGGGGATACAGTTCGACCTCAGCCTCGGCCCGTGACTCGAGACGCACCCGAATCGTGTCCCCCTGCGTCCGCACGGCGGCGAGCAGGGCCGACCAGGGCTTCTGGCTCGCGACCTCGGCCGCGACGGCGGCGCGGGCAAAGCCTTCTGCGGCGGCCCGCAGCGCCGCCCCCTCCTCGACGCCCAACTGCACCGCGTGCTCCGCATCACCCAACGACAGCCGAGCACATGCCATCGCAGCGCCGGCGCAAACGCCGAGCGTCTGGACATCCGCCGCGATCTGATCAAGCGACGGAGCCTCGAAGCGCACCGCCTGGCAACGGGAACGGATCGTGGGCAGGATCTCGGCCAGCCTGTCGGTCAACAGGATCAGGTGCACGAACGCTGCCGGCTCCTCCAATGTCTTGAGCATCCGGTTGGCGGCCTCATCGCCCAGCTCGTGCGCTCGTTCGACGACGAAGACACGACGACTTGACTCAAACGGGGTCTTGCTGGCGGCCGCAACCACAGGACCGTCGATATCGCTCACGAGGATCTCGTGTGCTCCACTGGGTGCCACCCAAGTCAGGTCGGGATGAGCGCCCGAGATGACTCGGCCTCGAGCTCCCGCGGGATCGCTTGAGCCGGCGGCGAGCAGCTCGGCCGCCACCGCACGCGCGGCTGAGCGTTTGCCTGCCCCACCGGGTCCGTGGAACAGATAGGCATGCGACGGCCAGCCATCCGGGGAGAACACCGCCGCGAGCACGGCGCGGGCGTGAGGATGGCGATCCAGCTCGGCGAGCATTCTCCGATCCTATTGACCACCACGGCCACCACGGCCACCGCCGCCGCCCACCACCACGGCCACCACTGCCACTGCCGATACGGTCAGACGTGGCGATCATGAGCCGCGGACGACTGATCACGATCGAAGGCTTGGACGGCGCCGGGAAGACGACACTCTCGCTGGCGTTGCACGACGCCCTCTCCGGACAGCTGATCGACGTCCGTCTGCTGCGCGAGCCTGGCGGCGTTGAGATCGCCGAGCGTGTCCGAGACTTGGTCAAGGACCCCGCGCTGCGGATCGGCGCCCGAGCTGAGGCGCTCTTATACGCGGCCGCGCGGGCCCAACTCGTGGAACAGGCGATCGCGCCGCTCCTGCAGACAGGCGCATGGATCCTGCTCGACCGGTTCGTCGATTCTTCGCTGGTGTATCAGGGCGCCGGCCGCGCCCTCGGGACCGACGCGATCCGCGCGATCAACGAGTTCGCGACGCGAGGGCTGCGTCCCGACCGCACGCTGCTATTGCAGGTCGATCCCGCGCTCGGTCGTGCCCGCTCCCGCGCGCGACCCGGTGCGCTCGATCGGCTCGAGCTCGAGCAGGAGGAGTTCTTCGCGCGGATCGCCGGCGCGTACACCGAACTCGCCGCCCAGGAACCGGACCGGATCCGAACGATCGATGCCGCGCAGGAGCCGGCGGCGGTGCTGACGGCGGCGCTGGGGGCGCTCGCCGATCTACTCTGAGTACCCCTGCGGCCGATCCTGGGCGAACATCCACGCATCGGCGATCATGTCCGCAAGGTCAGGCTTGCGCGCCTCCCACCCGAGCTCTGATCTGATCCGCTCGCTGGCCGCGACCAGCATCGGCGGATCCCCGGGACGTCGCGGCGCCTCGCGGGTCGAGATCTCTACGCCGGTGAGGGCCCGGACCGCCTCGATCACCTCGCGGACCGAGAAGCCGTTGCCATTACCGAGATTGAAGATCCTGTGCTCGCCGGGCCGGGCGCCGTCGAGCGCCAGCAGATGCGCCGCCGCCAGATCCTCGATGTGGATGTAATCGCGGATCGCCGTACCGTCCGCCGTAGGGTAGTCTGTGCCGTAGATTTCTACGAACGGATTGATCCCCGCGGCCACCCTGAGAATGTTCGGGATCAGATGCGTCTCCGGCGTATGATCCTCGCCGAGGCCACCGCTCGCCCCGGCGACGTTGAAGTAGCGCAAACTGACCGCGCCGAGGCCGTGCGCCAGGCAGAAGTCCCCGATCATCCGATCGACCGCCAGCTTGGAGGCGCCGTAGGCGTTCGCCGGACGCGTGGGGGCCGCCTCAGAAATCGGGACCTTATCTGGCTGTCCGTAGACCGCACAAGTGGAGGAAAAGACGAGTTTCCCCACGCCCGCGACCCGCATTGCGTCCAGCAGATTCAGGCTTCCGCCGACGTTTGTGCGGTAATAACGCTCAGGATGGCTGACGGACTCGCTGATCAGCGCCAACGCTGCGAAATGCAGCACTCCGTCGAAGCCGTGTCGCATCACGTCAGTCAGCTTGTCCCGGTCGAGCAGGTCGGCGTGGAACAGAACCGCCCCGGGCGGAACCGCATCGCGATGACCACGCTCGAGATTATCGAGCACCACAACTTCGTGATCAGCCGCCACCAGCCGATCGGCGACGATCGACCCGATGTAGCCTGCACCTCCGGTGACGAGAAACTTCATCGACGTCGTCGAAGTCGAAGGATCGTCCACCCCATGAGCCCGAGAGATATAACAGACCTACGATGGCCGGCGCCGTGACCGGCGTTTCGTCCTCAATCGCACTCGAAGAGTTTGAGCGCGTCGAGGCTTCCCCCGGCATCACGTTGTTACGGGTCGCGGCGTGGGCCGGGAGCCGGGCGGGCGGACCGCCGACACTCCTGATCAATGACGGGACCCGGGTACACCGTCTCGCTGCGCTGCCAGCCCCCGCGGATCCCAACGGCCCGCTTCGTGCCGCGTACTCAGCCCCCGCTTCACTGCTCGTGGGACAACGTGCGTTTACGCTCGAGCTTGCCGACGGGGGCGTCCTCGAGCTTCCATCGCCCACACAGCGACGCGGGCGCGATCCGCGTCGTAAAGCTCCCGCGAGATCGGGTCGCTCCGCGGCCAGCCCGCGCCAGCCAAAGGTCAACCGCGCCGAGCTGCTGACGGAGCGCACGCCTCGCAGCGAGGCCGAGCGAAGCGGCGAGGCACGCAATCAAGCCATCGAGGAGCTCGAGCACTGGCTGCAGACCGAGCGCGGGCAACGAGAGGATGCCGAGCTGCGAGCCGCCCGGGCGTCAGCGGCGCGAGAGCAGGCGGTCGGCCGGCTGGCTGAGCTCGAGTCGGAGCGGCACGCGGCGCTGGAGGCGGACGCCAAGCTTCGATCCCAGCTCGGGCACGAGCGGCAAACCGTGGCCGAGCTGGAGCGGACGCTGACGGCACGGGACGCAGATGCCGCCCAGCGCAACGAAGAGCTGGAACAGGCCCGAAAGCGGCTTTCGAAGGTCAGCAGCGACCTCGAGTTCACCAGCGAGCTCGCTCGGCAGCGAGATCGGACCACGGCCGACCTGGGGGAGCGACTGGACGCCTTACAGGGCGCGATCGAGGAGGCCCGTGATGCGCATCAGACCGCCGACTCCGGCCTGCGTGCGCGGGAGCAGGAGCTAGCCAGCGCGCGGCTCGAGGCCGAGCAACAGGGCCGGCGGGCGCTCACCGCCGAACAACGGTCCGCCGCACTCGAGGATGAGCGCGCGGAGCTCACACGCCGGGTCGATCAGTTCGACCGGACGCTGCTTGAACACCAAGCGCAGCAAGAACAGCTGCGGCGAGAGCTCGCCGAGCGCACCGCAGCGGTGGAGCGCGCCGACGGGCTCCTCACCAATCACGTGGCGCAAATCCAACGCCTACGCCAGGAGGGCGAACGGCGTGCGCAAGCACTGCAGGCGGAGCTCACCAACGCCACCGAGCAAGCCGAGGCCGTCGACGGGATCGCGTCCGAGCTGAAACGGCGCCTCGGTGCCTCGATGACGGCGTCGGCGGAGCTTCGAACCGCCGTCGGGGCGGCACAAGCGCAAGCGCTCGAAGCGAGGCGGCGCGCGCAGGAGGGCATCGACCACGCAGAGACGCGCGCGCAGAAGAGCATCAACGAGGCAGAGACGCGCGCGCAGGCCAACGCAGAGGAACTCTTCACCGCCCACGCCGAGCAGATCGAAAGCATCCGCGCCACGAGTGAGCAGCGCGCGCAAGCGCTCACCGCCGAACTGGACCGCGCCAGCGAACATGCGGACGCCGTGGAGGGCATCGCGGGCGAGCTCAAGCAGCGTCTGACCGCCTCGATCAGCACCGCCGCCGAACGCCAAGCCGCGGCCCAGGACGCGCTGGCGCAAGCCGCAGCGTACCGAGATCGCACCGATCAGCTCGAACAGCGCCTGACCGCATCGGTCAGCACCGCCGCCGAGCTGGAAGCAGCCGCTGACGAGGTGCGAGCGCAAGCCGGTCGGGCCCGGGAGCGCGCGAGCGAGCTCGAGGCCGCCGTGCACGCGGCGCACGCCGAAGCGCACGACGCCAGGACCCAGGCAAAGCAGAGCATCGACGAGGCAGACGCGCGCGCGCAGGCCAACGCCGAAGCGCTCACCTCCGCCCACGCCGCGCAAATCGAAACCCTCCGCACCGAAAGCGAACAGCGCGCACAAACGCTCACCGCCGAGTTGGACCGCGCGAGCGAACACGCGCAAACGCTCGCGAGCGACCGCGACGCCACGATCGGTACCGCGACCGAGCTCCAGCAGCGCCTGATCGCCTCGATCAAGACAGCGGCCGAACGCCAAGCCGCGCTGCACGCGGCGCAGGCCGATGCCGACTTGCGCCGAGAGCACACCGAGCAGCTTCAAGCCGAGCTCGCCGCAGCACGCGAACAGACAACCACGCTAAGGGACCACGGAGCCGAATTGCAAGCCGCGCTCATCGCGCAAGCCGAACGCAGCGCCGCCGCCGACGGAACCGCGATCGAGCTCGAACAGCGCCTGACCGCCTCGATTAGCGCCGCCATCGAAAGCCAAGCCGCGCTGGAAGACGCGAAGGCGCAAGCCACCGCGCACGGCGAACAGACCGAGCACCTTCAAGCCGAGCTCGCGGCGGCACGCGAGCAGGCAACCACGCTACGAGACCGCGGCAGCCGACTGCAAGCCGCGCTCACCGCGCAAGCCGAACGCACCGCCGCCGCGGGTGGAACGACGAACGAGCTCGAACAGCGCCTGACCGCCTCCATCAGCACAACCGCCGAGCTCGAAGCGGCCCTGCAGGCGGCGCGAGCGCAAGCGCTCGACGCGAGCAGGGGCGCGCAGGAGGGCATCTCCGAGGCAGACAGGCGCGCGCAGGCCAACGCAGAGGAACTCTTCATTGCCCACGCCGAGCAGATCGAAAGCATCCGCGCCACCAGTGAGCAGCGCGCGCAAACGCTCACCGCCGAACTGGACCGCGCCAGCGCACACGCGCAAACGCTCGCGAGCGAACGCCAAGCGACGATCGTTACCGTGACCGAGCTCGAACAGCGCCTGACCGCCTCGCTCAGCACAACCGCCGAGCTCGAGGCCGCCGTGCAGGCGGCGCAGACCGAGGCGAACGAACACCGCCGGCATGCCCAGGACCTTCAGGAAAGACTCGCGGCGGCAACCGAGAAAGCGACGCAGGCCACAGCGCGCGTGCGCACCCTGAATGCGGAGACGCAGGGGGCGCGCACTCAGGCAAAGGAAGTGATCGACGCGGCCGAAGGCCGGTTGCAAGCAGCCACCGGCGAGCACAGCGCGCTGTCAGAGCGTCTCGGCGACATGGTGTCAGAGCTGGGCACGCTGGGGGCCGCCCGTACGGATGCTGAGGAGGCTTTCACACGCGTTCGCTCCGAGCTTGGGGACGTCCGTGAGGAGCTCAGACTCACCGAGGCGGAGGCTCGGGACGCGGCTCGAGATTACGAACAGGAGGCCGCAGCACGCGAGCAGGCGGAAGCGAGCGCGGCGGCGCTCGAGTCCGAGCGTGATCAGCTCGCCGCCCGGGCGGACGAGCTCGGCGCCCGGCTCGCGCAAGCGCTGGAGCAAGGCCAGCGGGCTGATGAGCTGAAAATCGAGCTTGCCCGCGCCCGTACGCGCGCCGAGGAGGCCGTTGCGGCAGCGCGCCGCGCGCAGGAGGCCGAGCGCCAGCTTGCCGCGCGCGACCGGCAGCGCCCGACCCCGCCGCAGCCCCACCCCGGGGCGGCTTCGCCGCCCCCCCTAACCACCGCCGGGCAATTTCCTCCGCCACCGAGCCCGGCTCGCCCGCGGGAACAAGATGGCGCCCCGGTGCAGACTCGGGTCGTTAGGCAGGCGGCAACGCGGGCGACATCCCGCTCGCCGGAGGACGACGTGCGACGCCGGCAGTCGACGGGGCTGCCATCAGAGGCGGCGCTCGGAGGCCTGCTGCTCATCTTCGGGGTGACGTTGGCGGTGCTGATCCTGACGGGCGCGATCAAGCTCGGGTTCGCGCCGTAGCGGTCAACGCCCGGGGGACAGCGGCGTCTGGGTCGCGGTCGCAGAGCCCGCCGGCGGGACAACGAGCCGATCCACGAGTTGGGCGAGTATGCGCGCCTCGCCTCCGCGGGGATCGAGCGCCAGGATCTGACCCGCGGCTCGGACGACGCCAGCGGTGTCACCGAGCGACAGCTCGACGCCCGCCAGCTGCTCCCATGCCTGCGCATCGCTGGGCGCGCGTCCGATCGCCTTCAGCAGGTCGGCGCGAGCTGACTCAAGCTGACCGCGATGGACGGCGATCGTCGCCTCTGCCTTCGGGCCGGCGGTGGACAGGGGGTCGAGAGCGGTCGCCGCCTGAGCGCTGACCTGAGCGCTGTCGAGCTGGGCGGATGAGGACCCCGCGGCGGCCGTAACGGCTGAGCTGGCCCGGCCGGCCGCAAGGCTCGGGAGCCCGACCGAAACCGCGAATACCCCCAGCATCAGAGTCAACGCGGCGAGCGCGATCAGCCGTACCGCCGGCCCGGGGGCCGGCGGATTAGTCGAGCCCTCGCCGGGACGCCGGCGCACAGTTCCGGCCAGGACGCCGAGTAAGGTGATCGCGGGCAGGGTGACGCCGGGAATGTCCGAATCCCAGTCATAGCAGGCATGGATCGCGTACGCCACACCCGCCGCGAGGAGTGCGGCGGCCAGCAGGCGCTCAGGGCCCGCCGCCGTGCGCCTCACCGCCGAGACGCCGCTGGCCAGTAGCAGCGCAAACCCCCCGATCGCGAGCAGAGCTCCGACGACTCCGGTCTCCGCGAGCAGCTGAAGCGGCACGCTGTGGGGTTGCTCGACCGGGAGCATGTCGCGTCGGTAGAGCAGGTGCACCACCCCGAACGAGCCGGCGCCCCAGCCGGCGAACGGCCGATCGCTGAAGGCGCCGGCGGCCTCTTTCCACCACACCCACCGGTTCTCGGAGTCGGCGGAGAAGAGCCGCGCTGGATCAGAGACGCTCGCCGAGCGCGTGGTGGTGAAGCTGGTCCAAGCGTGCGAGACGGTCCCGTCCAGGCCGCGCGCGGAAAGCGCCACCGTGAGCACGCCACTCACCAGCGCGACGCCCAGCGCGCCGAGCAGCAACTGCCCGATTCTCCGCCCGCGCTCAGGGGAGATCTGGACGCGTCGCTCGAGGCGCTGAAGCGTGCGTGCGGCCACGAACAGCACGACCAGTGATGCCAGCAGCGCGCCCGTGAGCTTGGCGCCGGCGATCTCCCGCTGAGCTAGGGATATCTTGGCCGAGGTCAGGGCATGGTTCGTGAGGCCGAAGATCAGCGGAATGGCGGTCGCGGCACAGGCCGTGCCCAGCCACATCAGCGACCGGAGCCTCGTCCGGCTGAGGGCGATCCCCGCCGCGAGTCCAACCGCCAGCGCGAGCAGCCCGCCGCGGGAGAACGTGAACGCGATCGTCAGCAGCATCAGCTCGAAGGCGATCAGCGCCACCAGCCGCCAGCGTCCGCGGGCGCGGACGTCGACCGCCAGCGCCAGCGCGACCGGCGCTGCCATCGCGATGAACAGCGCCAGCGCGTTCCAGTAGCCGAACGGCTCCTGCAGACGCGGAAGCGGGCCCGTCTGGTTGAGGTCGAACAAACCGCCAAAACGCAGGCCGGGAACGAGCTTCTGCCCCAGCGCGTATACGGTTACGGCCAGCGCGACGAGCAGGAACCCCTTCGCAATCAGCTCCACCGAGCGGATGTGTGACGCGCCGACGGCAATCGCCAAGCCGAGCACGATCAGGTAGGTGAGCGCGCGGTTGAGCTCGATCCAGGTCTGGTCCGGCGCAACGCTCCAGAGGACGGTCACGCCGCTCCAGGCGGCGAACGCGGCCAGCAGCCCCGCGCCACCGGTAGCGAGCCGCGGCGCCGACACGCGCAGAGAGCCGGTCCACAGCCACCCCCCACCGGCAATCGCCGCGAGCGCAGCGAGCGCAAGCTGGATCCGCGCCTCGGTCGGCGTGCGGACAGCGGGCGTTTGGACCGCCCCGTGCGAAAACGCCGCGTATAGCGCCACTAGCAGCAACGCCGCGCCGAGCACGAGCGGAGCACGCGTGACGAGCGCCGTCTCTCGGCGGCGCTCGCCCTGTGCATCCACGGAACCCAATCGCCGTAGCTCCACCGTGGACATCGGCGGCGAAGCTAGCAGGCGCTCAGGCGCACCCGAGCGGACCACGCGTACTCCGGCGGGGAGCAGGGGAGTTCGCACCGAGCGGTAAAATCAGGTGATGGGCTTGCGCGCTGAAACGCACGGTGGCTCCGTGCCTTCAACGGGTCGCCAGCCCAGCACATCCGCGGTTCCGTCCGGCCGCTGCGCAATCCTTCAGTCCTAGCGCCGGAGCCGATGAAAGAGGCGAAACGAGCGGAACCCGAGAGGAGCAGGTCGGAGATGGAGCACACACCGCAGACCCAAACGACCCCCAGCGAGCAGCATCCCGAGGCGGATGCTGGCCTCTCGATCAGCCGGCGATTCACGACACCAGGCGAGCATCCGTTCGATGCCGTTGTGTGGGAGCTGCGGGATGCACACATCGGCCACGGAGACAAGGTCTCCTTTAAGCAGTGCGATGTCGAGTTCCCGAAGACGTGGTCTCAGAACGCGACCAACATCGTCGCGCAGAAGTACTTCCGCGGCCAGCCCGGATCGCCCGAGCGAGAGCGCTCGGTCAAGCAGATGATCGGCCGGGTCGCCGGCACGATCGCCCGGTGGGGCACCGAGCGCGGCTACTTCGCAAGCGACGAGGACCACGCGACGTTCGAGGCGGAGCTGATCCACATCCTGCTGCACCAGCTGGCGGCGTTCAACTCGCCGGTGTGGTTCAACGTCGGGTGGCATCCCGATGGAAGCTCCAAGAACCAATGTAGCGCCTGCTTCATTCTGTCGGTCGAGGACCAGATGGAATCGATCCTGGAGTGGAACACCAAGGAGGGACTCATCTTCCGCGGCGGCTCGGGATCGGGCATCAACCTCTCGAAAATCCGCGGCTCGATGGAGCCGCTGAGTCGCGGCGGTACCGCCTCCGGGCCGGTGTCGTTCATGCGCGGCGCGGACGCGTGGGCGGGGTCGATCAAGTCGGGCGGTGGGACCCGTCGCGCCGCCAAGAGGGTGGTGCTAGACGTCGATCACCCCGACATCCGCGAGTTCATCTGGTGCAAGGCCAAGGAAGAGGACAAGGCCGCTGCGCTTCGCGATGCGGGCTTTGACATGTCGATCGACGGCGACGGCTTCCATTCGATCCAGTATCAGAACGCCAACAACTCGGTCCGAGTCAGCGACGAGTTCATGCGCGCGGTCTCCAACGACGAGGACTGGCGCCTGATCGCGCGCACCACGGGCGAGCCGATCGGCGATCCGATCCCTGCCCGCCAGCTGATGAAGGAGATCGCGGAGGCGGCATGGCGGTGCGCGGATCCGGGAGTCCAGTACGACACAACGATCAACCGGTGGCACACATGCCCGGTCTCGGGCCCGATCAATGCGTCCAACCCATGTTCCGAATATATGCACGTCGACGACTCGGCCTGCAATCTCGCGTCGCTGAATCTGATGAAGTTCCGCCAGGCGGACGGCACACTCGATCTCGAGTCCTTCCAGCACGCGGTGGACACCGTGCTGCTCGCGCAGGAGATAGTGGTATCACCGTCGAGCTATCCCACCGAAGGAATCGGAGCCAACGCGCGCTCGTTCCGGCAGCTAGGGCTCGGCTACGCGAACCTCGGCGCCTACCTGATGGCCGACGGCGTGCCCTACGACTCCGATGCCGGACGCTGCACGGCGGCGGCGATCACCTCGCTGATGACCGGCCGCGCTTACCTGCAGTCGGCCCGGATCGCGGCGTCGATGGGGGCCTACGAGCGCTACACCGAGAATCGCGAAGCCCACAACGCGGTCATGCGAATGCACCGCGATGCGTCGTATGAGGTTTCTGACTCGACGTGCTCGGATCCGGCGCTGCTCTCCCGGGCTCGTGACGCCTGGGACCAAGCGATTGCCGTCGGTGAGGAGTACGGCTACCGGAACGCGCAAGCCACAGTCCTCGCTCCAACCGGCACGATTTCCTTCCTGATGGACTGTGATACGACCGGGGTGGAGCCTGACTTCTCGCTGGTCAAGTTCAAGGAGCTGGTCGGCGGCGGTCAGATGACGATCGTCAACCGCACGGTGCCGCTCGCGCTGCAGACGCTCGGCTACAGCGACCCGCAGATCGAACAGATCGTCGCGTACGTCAACGAGCGCGGGACGATCATCGGGGCGCCCGGCCTGAGCGAGGACCACCTGCCCGTGTTCGACGTCGCGGTCGGGGAGCGCGCGATTTCGCACACGGGCCATATCAAGATGATGGGCGCCGTCCAGCCGTTCATCTCCGGCGCGATCTCGAAGACGGTGAACCTGCCCCAGACCGCCACCGTCGAGGACATCGCCGACGCCTATCTACAGGCCTGGCACCTGGGAATCAAGGCGCTCGCGATCTATCGCGACGGCTCCAAGACCGCCCAGGCGCTGCGCACCGACGCGCAGCAGGAAGCGCCTGTCTCAGCCAGCACCGAGGCGGTGATCGAGCAGGCGGTCGCCCAGGCGCTGGCGCAGGCGCCCCCCAAGCGCCGGCGGATGCCCCGCGAGCGTCAGTCGATCACGCACAAGTTCTCGATCGGCGGCCACGAGGGCTACATCACCGCGGGTAAGTACGAGGACGGGACGATCGGGGAGATCTTCCTGACCGACATCGGCAAGGAGGGATCGACCCTGCGCGGGATGATGAACTCGTTCGCGACCGCGATCTCGATCGCGCTCCAGTACGGGGTGCCGCTGGAGACGCTCGTGCGCAAGTTCAGCTACATGCGCTTCGAGCCCGAGGGGATGACCTCTAATCCCGAGATCCCATTCGCCAAGTCGATGCCCGACTACATCATGCGCTGGCTCGCATCGCGGTTCATGGATGCCGCTCTGCAGGAAGAGCTTGGCATCCTCACGCCGGCGGTACGGGCTCGCAAGTCCGCGCAGGACGCCGCCAGCTCGCATCTGGGTGACACGTCCGGGCCGGCCGGGGCGCAGCGGACAGGCGATAGCACGGCGCGACCCGCCAGCGCGGCCTTTACCGATGACCCGCCCACAATGCCGGCCGTCCGCAGGGGTCTCGATCTCGGCCCCGCGTGTCAGCAGTGTGGCGGCATGATGCAGCGCACCGGGAGCTGCTACACGTGCCCGAGCTGCGGGTTCAACACCGGTTGCGGTTGATTGTCAAGAGACACCGCAAGCAGACCGAGCCGCACGCAGAGACGCAAAGTGAAGCCATTTGGCCTGTCCGCCCTACTGGGGGCAACCGTTCTGCTGGCCGCGTGCGGCGGGAACAGCGCGACTACCATGAGTTCCGCCACCCGGACGGCGGCAACCAGCAGTTCACCCGCCACCCAAACGACGGCGGCCACCAAGGCTGCTTACATCGCCCGCGCCGATCAGGTCTGCCAAGCGGGCAAGACCAAGCAACGCTCCCTCCACGGCCAGCTGATAGCCGCGACGACGCGCCAAGCGTCGAACCTCACTGTGGCACGCCTGGTCGCCGCGCGGAGGCTGTCGGTGCTCTACCGGCACCTCCAGGCGATTGAGCAGGCGACCAATGCTCAGCTGCGGGCCATTCCCAGGCCGGCAAGCGATGCAGGCGTACTCAACGAGTGGATCCGCGCGCACGACGCCGAGGCGGTCGATGTGGGCAAAACGGCAACCGACGTGGGCAAGCAGACCCCTACCAGCGTGATGCAGCCGCATATCCGACTCCTGGTCGAGGATCAGAGGGCACTCGAAGCGGCCGTGAGCCAAGAGAACGGTATTGCTCGCAGGTACGGCTTCGGGATCTGTGGCAGGTGACGAGCGCTACCGCACCTACGGCCTCGCGGGAGGCAGAAATGGGGACGCCGCTCAGCGGTCGCTCGACCCGGGCGGCTTCACGCCACGCCTCCTGCGCGGACATGAGCGTGCGAGTGCAGCAGGCCGAGCGCCGTGGGCATCCTCCGGTCGCCGCCGCTCGGGCATACTCGCAGGCGTGAAGTTTGACGCCGTGGTCGAACTGGGCGGCAAGACGGCGACCGGTCTACCGGTCCCCGACGAGATCGTCACGGAGCTTGGATCCGGTAAACGCCCCGCGGTGCGGATTACCGTCGGCGGGCACACCTACCGGACGACGGTGGCGTCGATGGGCGGGCGGTTCATCGTTCCGCTCAGCGCGGAGAACCGCGCCGCGGCCGGGGTCGCCGCCGGGGACAAGGTCGAGGTCGAGATACAGCTGGACGCCGAGCCCCGCGAGGTCGCCGTGCCGGCGGACCTTGCGCAAGTGTTGGCTGAAGACGGCACCGCGCGGGAGTTCTTTGACGGGCTTGCCTACACCCATCGCAAGGAATGGGCGCGGTGGATCGAGGAGGCCAAGAAGCCGGAGACTCGCCGCGAGCGCATCGCCAAGACGGTCAGCGCCCTCCGCGCGGGCCAGCGCACCCGCTAGCCGGAAGTTCGTACCACCAAAGACTTCCGGCTAGCCGGGGTCCCCGCCAAACGACGAGATTGCGTTTGGGCTCACCGTCAGAAGAAGAACCATCTGGGAACTGTGTTCGATGAGCCCGCTCCGGCCCGGCGGCGAGATCTAGCGGGCTTTGAACTGGCTGATCACAAACGAGATCACCAGCGAGATCAGTGCGGCGACCACCGCGACGATGATGACCGTCGCCGCCTTGGCACCGGTGGCGAGAGCGATAACCACACCGATCACCGCAGCGATCACCATCGGGCTTAGGTATTGTCGAGTCAGGAGGCTCCGTTCAGCTCGAAGGACAAGCCCGACCGCGGCTCGCGATTAGTATATGGCTACGGGTTCCGTCGAAAAGCAACTGTAATGAGAGCGCAGCGCGGGAGACGGCAGCATGAAGGTATACGGACCGCCAATCAAGACCAACGCCGAGACGCTCAGGAAGCACGAGCAGCTGGCCGAACTCGGGGATGACGCGGAGGCCGCCGCGCAGGCGTGGACGGAGGCCGGATTCGACGATCAGACGACGGTGCGCTGGCTGGACGCTCGCTGCTTTGATGCCGGGGCCGCGCGGGCGCTGGCCGATCTCGGCGTAACGCCACAGCAGGCGACCACGCGCACCCGAGACGGTGGCGACGGCCAACTCGACACGATCGCTTACAAGGTCGCCAACGGGGCTCTGACGGCGCGCCAGGGCGCGGCCAGGAGCCTGTCGAGTCGCTGAGCGCCAGCTTGGCGATGCCGAAGCCGCCAGCGCGGCGCCGCCAGGCGCTGCTCGTCAGCCCGGCAGTTCAACGGGGCTCGACCAGTTCAGGACGGCGGAGCGGCGCACACCACGATGTCCTGCCACCCGGTCATCGCCCGCTCGAGCACCGCGCGCACCTCGAGCGTCGCGGACCAGCGCTCCCGGACGTAATCGCCGCCGTGAAAGGCGAGCCCGTAGCCGGCCCCGACACCGGGCAGGTCAGCCCGGTTCCAGACCGACCGTGTGTAGGGCTCGAACACGAACTCGTCGGGCGCCAGCGGCGGGCGCTCGAAGGCGCGCCTCCGGCACCAAGCGGTCCTCACGTGCGCGCTGCGGAACTGCGCGAAGGCGTGCTGGCCGTGGACTGACAGCAGCGCTACCCCACCCGGTCGCAGAATTCTCCTGACCTCGCTCAACCACCGGTCCTGGGCATGCTCGTCGAGATGGCTGAAGACTGAGATCGAGTACACGAGGTCGAAGCTCTGCGCCGCGAACGCAAGCGGAGGGTCGCAGCTGCTGATCGACCAATCGAGCTCAGGGCGATGGCGCGACGCCCAGTTGATCGCATCGGAATCGACGTCACAGCCGCTGCAGAGCGCGTCGGGAGCCAAGGCGGCGAGGTGCGGCAGGACGCGCCCCGATCCGCAGCCGAAATCCAGCGCCGACCCCACCCGTGTCAGCGACCCGCCCGCAGCCTCGATAGCACTCGCGAGCTCGAGCGCCGCCTGCCGACCGCCGTCGGTGAACTCGCGGATTCCAGGAGCTCCCGTGCGCGCGCGCAGCCGGCGCGGGGGGACCGGCGGAGCGAAGGCCACCGGGTGGGTGGTCGCGCCGAAGGCCGCCAAAGGACTCGACGCACCGGAGCTGGCCGCCGGCGCGCGGGCGCGTCGCACTGACAACGGATCGAACAGCTCCCGTGCGCGCTTGACCGCCCAGCCGAGCGACAGGGGCGGCCGGGGCGGCAGGGACCCCCAGAATCCTGATTTCATCGTTGTTCAGCTTATCCGCGGATCTGCGCGCTACCGTTGAGGTATGCCAAATACAGAACACGAAAACCTGACCGCGTTGACCGACGACGAATGGATGGAGCGGCTGACGGCCGAGCAGTACCAGGTACTGCGCCACCAGGACACCGAACGTCCGTTCACGGGCAAGTACTTCGATGTCAAGGACGACGGGATCTACCGCTGCGCGGGGTGCGGCGCGGAGCTGTTCAGCTCGGACGCGAAGTTCGATTCAGGCACCGGTTGGCCAAGCTTTTATGAGCCCGCGGTGGCCCAGAACCTCGAGCTGCGCACCGACCGAGGTTTCCTGATGAAGCGAACCGAGGTCGTGTGCCGGAGCTGTGGCGGCCATCTTGGTCACCTGTTCGGCGACGGCCCCGCTCCGACCGGCCAGCGCTACTGCATCAACTCGGCCGCGCTCGAGCTTGAGCCCACGCCCGGGAGCGACCCGCAATGAGTTGAGCCGCCCGGATTGGTCACCGAGCTCCCCGACGCGCCCCCACGCCCGGGAGCGACCGAAATTTAAGCCGAGCCGCCGGACCGGTCACCGAGTTCCCCGGCGCGCCCGCACCTTTCGCACGACGAACCAGCCGACCAGCGCAATGCCCACTACGATCGCGCCGATCAGCCCGATCTGCGAGAACACCTTGGTGGCCGCGTCACCGACGAGGTAGCCGGCCAGGCTGACCGTCGTGCCCCAGGTGATCGCGCCGAGGGCGTTCCAGAACAGGAACTGCCTGAACGGCATTTCGTTGATCCCCGCGAGCCAGGCCACGGCGACCCGCACTAGCGCGACCCAGCGCCCGAGGAGCACGGCCTTGGGCCCGTGGCGCTCGAAGAACCGGTCTCCCGCCGCGATCGCTTTCACCCTGTGGGAGCGCAACGGTCCCTTGGTCGTGAGCACCTCACGTCCCAGCTTGCGGCCGAGGAGATAGCCGATGTTGTCGCCGAGGATCGCCGACGCGACACCGATCACGATCACCAGCCAGATCTGGAGCTTGCCCTGGCTCGCGAGCACCGCGGCCAGCACGAGCGCCGTCTCACCCGGGGATGGTACGCCGAGCGACTCGAGTCCGATCACCGCCGGCAGCAGATAGCCGAGCTTGCCCGAGACGGCGATGATCGCCGCGGACTTCAGCATCAACGCCCATCTCACCTGCTTCACGAACCGCCCACGGGGTTCTGGAGCACCGCCATCAACGACAGCCCGACCGGCAGCGTTCCCCCCCGCGCCAGCCAGATCGCTTCGATCCGCAGCGGACACTCAAGCAGCGCGCCCAGCCAGGCGGGGCCGAGCCGAAGATCGAACCCCGGCGCACCGCCGTCGTCATTCGCGCGTCGCCGCCGCGCCAGCCGCACGGCAGCCGCCGGGGCCAGCAGCAGGCTGTTGAACGAAGTGATCCGCTGTAGGCGCCACCCCGCGTCGTCCGCCGCCGCCCGCAGCGACCGGCGCGAATAACGGCGGTAGTGATGGTTGGCCTCATCATGGCTTGACCACAGCCCCTGATAGGCCGGCACCGTCACGAGCAGCCAGCCGCCGGGCTGGCAGACTCGGCGCAGCTCGGTCAGCGTGACCCGATCCTCAGGCGTGTGCTCGATCACGTCCAGGCACGTGATCAACTCAAATGTGTCGCCCTCCCACGGGAGCTGTTCGAGGCGTCCGACGCGCACCTCGCCGTGTCTGCGAGCCCGCGACACCTCCGCCGCGCCGGGATCGAGCTCGATTCCGGACACCCCTCCGTAACCCTCGAGCTCCTGCAGCATCCGTCCCGACCCGCAGCCGGCGTCGAGCACCCGGCCACCGCCGGACACCGGTAGCCGGTCGAGCTCTGAACGGACGATCCTCCGACGGCCTCGGTACCACCAGTGGCGCTCGTCCACTTCGAGCATCGTCTTCATCAAGCGCTCGTCCACGCCGCTGATGCTGTCAGTTAGCCGGTGGCGGCGGAATCGTGGTGCCGCGGCGAGAGCGCATTCACTCGTCGTGCGTAGCCAACGGGACCGAATCCCGGTCTCGCGCCGGCCTGGGCGGAAGCCTGAGCACGAAGCTGGCCCCCACCTCCTGCACGTCCTCGAGCCCCAGTTCGCCGCCCATGCGCCGCGCCAGCTCCCGGCCGATCGCCAGCCCGAGCCCGAACCCCGCCTGCCCGCCGGTGTCGCGGCCGCGCTGAAAGCGCTCGAAGATCAGCTCCCGCTCCTCGTGCCGGACCCCCGGACCGAGATCACGGACACGCAACGACGCGCCCGGAGCGTCCAGGAGCTCAACGCTGATCTGCACGCCCTCGGGGCTCGCGCGCAGCGCATTGTCGAGCAGGATCCTCAGGATTCGCGCGACGCTGCCAGGATCGCCGAGCGCCCAGACCGGGCCCCGGGTGTCATCGAGCACGCACGCGACCCCGAGCTCGGCGCTTCCGAGCTCGAACTCGGCCAGCACGGCGCGGCTCAGCTCGCCCAGCTCCACCGGCTCCGATCGCAACTGGACCTCCGCATCGATCCGGCTCAGGTCCAGCAGGTCGGCGGCCAGCCGTCCGAGGCGACGTGACTGGGCCCGCGCGCGCTCGACGAGCGCGCGAGCGTCCTCCAGGTCCGGTTCGCCGCCACGAAGATCGTCTTCGAGCAGCTCGAGCATCCCTTCAAGCGAGGTCAGCGGGGTGCGCAGCTCGTGCGAAGCGGTGGCGACGAACGCGCGCCGCGCTTCCTCCTGCTGCTGCAGACGCCGCTGCATCGTCGCGAACGTCCGCGTCAGGTCTCCGACCTCGTCACGGGCGCGGTCGACCGGGACGTCGGCGGCCGGGCCTTCCTGGGCGAGCCGAAGCGCCGCCTGGCGCAAGCGGCGCAGACGACGCACTAGGGTCGCGGCGAGCGGAATCCCGAGAATCAGCGTCAGGACAAGCCCGGCCAGGGCGGCCGTGATGAACGCTGTGCGTACGACGCCCACCGCCGGATTGAGATCCTGGATTCCCTCCCGCACCGCCAGCACGTACGCAACGTGGCCGCTGAAGAAGGGCATGGCCACTCGAGCCACGGCCGTCGTCTCACCCGTACCGAAGCTCTCGATCGGATGAGCCTTGCCCCGCCGCGGGAGCACCGTGCTCTGGAAGGCGCTCGTCACGTCGTCGAACCGATCCGAGCGCTCAACGTCCTCGCTGTACGTCGTGAGCTGCACCAGCGGGTAGGCGAACACATACACCTGCGCCGTGCCGATCCTCCCGGCCAGCGCACCTGCCGCCCGATTGAGCTTGTCGCGCTGGATCTTGTTGGACTGGGCGTCCGCCAGGTCCAGGTTTCCGAAGCTGGACGTGGCCTGAGTCACGTCGCGCGCCACGCTGCGCAGCGCCGAGTTGCGCAACTGCTTCTCCAGCGGCCCGAGCAGCGCAAGCGCCGCGACCGCGAGCGTCGCCACCGTGGTGACGAGCAGCGCGCCAATGATCCGTCCGCGCAGTCCGAGGGCGCCACGCCGCGGTCGCGCCCGCATCGCTACGGTCCCCGCAGGCGGTACCCGGCGCCGCGCACTGTGAGGATGTACCGCGGGCTCTCGGGCTCAGGCTCGAGCTTCTCGCGTAGGTGGCGGATGTGGACGTCGATCGCCCGTGGATCACGATAGGCGCTGTCGCCCCAGATCGCCCGCAGCAGCTCCTGGCGGTTGAGCAGTCGGCCAGGATCGGCCATCAGCGCGTCGAGCAACTCGAACTCGGAGAAGGTCAGCCGGATCGGCTCGCCGTCCATCATCACCTCGCGCTGAGCGCGGTCGAGCTCAATCGGCCCGATCACGAGCACTTCGCCGCCCATCGCGCGAGTCCCGGCTCGCCGCAGCACCGCACGGATCCGGCTTCGGAGCTCCGCGAGCCCGAACGGCTTGGTCACGTAATCGTCGGCGCCGGCCTCGAGCCCGAGCACCGCATCGGCCTCCGAGTCGAGCGCCGTCAGCATGATGATCGGCACGACGTTGCGGCGGGCGCGAAGGGTCCGGCAGACCTCGTACCCGTCGGGCCCCGCCCCGAGCGCGACATCGAGCAGCACGATGTCGAACTGGTCGGTGCTGGCGCGGTCGATCGCGGCGCGGCCGTCGGCGACCGATAGCACGCGATGGCCCTCGCGTGAGAACGAGCGCGTCAGCATCTCTCGCAGGTCGGACTCGTCGTCGACCACCAGGATGCCGAGCGAGGCGTCGGCGCCCCGCGCGGCCGTCGATGGCGCCGGTGGCCGTTCAGGCAGCATTGGTCGGCGATCGTAGCGAGAGGGCCGGGCCTCCCGCCCGGGTCGCACGCTGGCACCCTCGAACGGGTAGTTCGGCAATTGGCTTAGGCGAGTCGTTTATGCTGCCGATAGTGATCTCGATGCGGGTTCGACTGACAATGGCGACGGTGGCTCTTGTCGCCGCAGCGGCTGTCTTCGGCCCGGGCGTTGCGGCGGGCGCCCAGATCGCCACCACCGGCGGGGTGACGTCGCTCACCAAGACCTCCGCGGCCCTGCAGGGAACCGTCGACGCCACCGATCCCGACACCGGGTACGTG
Organism: Solirubrobacteraceae bacterium; assembly: GCA_050996975.1. Lineage (GTDB taxonomy): Bacteria > Actinomycetota > Thermoleophilia > Solirubrobacterales > Solirubrobacteraceae > Palsa-465. Next base: position 20,975 of record JBPCRJ010000071.1, read on the forward strand.
TTCCAGTACGGGACGACGACCGCCTACGGCAAGGCCACGACGCTGAAGACGATCGCCAACCCCGGCGTCGTCGCGGTGTCGTTGCCGGTCGAGGGTCTGTCGCCGGGAGCCACCTACCATTTCCGCCTGGTTGTCGCCCAGGGAAGCTACCCGTCCAAGCTCAGCTACGGCGCCGACAAGAGCTTCAGGACGCTCGGGACACCCCCGCCCGGCCGCCCGGTGCCGGGCAGCGGACACCGGGACTACGGTCCGTTCGGCCGCGCCTCGCTGCGCAGCCACCGTCTCCGGGTCCATGGGGACGTCGTGGCGATCCCGTTGCAGTGCCGGGGACCGCGCGGCACGAGCTGCGCCGGCACCGTAATCGTGACCGAGCGAGGCCGGCTCGGCCGCGGCAAGAAGGTCAAGGCCGTGCGTTGCTCGCGTATCGGGTTCAGCCTCCCCGCCGGGATCAGCCACACGTTCAGGACGGGAGTCAACGGAGATTGCCTGACACTTCTGCGAAGGGCGCGCGGCCACCAGCACCAGGCGACCCTGCGCGCCACCTTCAGCACGCATCAGCGGCCACTGCGGACCACCGTCACGCTGGTCCGCCGGCCCTGAGGCTGGACCGCGCTCGGGGCCCCCTGAGGCCGGACCCCGACCCCGACCCTGGCTGACCCCGAGCTTGGAGCGCGCCGGTTCCGTCGCTTCAGCCGGCAGGCACGCTCGCCCGTCGCGGCGCGAGCCGCCCGGCGGCGGTCACCGCCCAGAGCAACGCCACCCACGTCATCGTCGCGAGCGTCACGTGGATCCAGACCATGTCCGACGGAAGCTTGAGCTCGTACTGGACGCTGCCGACCAGCCCCTGGGCGGCGAGCAGGACGCCGAGCACGGTCAGCGGCTCTAGCGCCCGCCCGGCGGCTCCGCGGCGGCGCTGAACCAGCCAAACCACCACCACGGCCACCCCAAGCAGCGCTGCGATTGTCGCGTGACGCTGGATCACCCAGGTGAGCGTGCTGCCGCCCTTGAAGACCAGCCGATGGATGCGCTGCCCCGGGGCGCCCCCGGCGTGGGGTCCGGCCGCCGTGGCCGCCGTGCCGGCGAAGATCGTCACCGCGCCCAGCGGAGCCAGACCGCGCACCGACCACACGGCGAGTCGATCGGTGCTCCGCGGGCGTGAGCCCGGCTCGTGCGTGGCCCGCCAGGCCAGCGCCACGGCGACGACGAGCACCATCATCGAGAGCGCGAAATGCGCCATCACGAACCCGGGCGCGAGGTGCTCGCGAACCGTGAAGCCGCCGAGCACCGCCTGCGCGACCACGCCGAGCGGAAGCGCCAGCGCGAGCAGCGCCAGATCGCGCCTGAACGGCCGGCGCGTGAACGCGAGCACCGCCGCCAGGACCGTGACGACACCGGCGAGGCCCGCCAGCATCCGGTTGCCGAACTCGATCAGCGCGTGCGTGGAGAGCGGCGGCAGCGCCTTCCCGAAGCACCTGGGCCAGTCCGGGCAGCCGAGTCCGGACCCGGTGAGCCGCACCGCGGCGCCGGTCAGGACGATCACGCTGAGCACCACCAGGGTCACGAGCGCGAGCCGACGGTACTGGACGGGCGTGACGGTCAGGCGCCGGCGCACGAGCGCAGCCCCGGCGGCGGTTGTTCGGGTGGCACCCACCTTCGCTAAGGATGCCGGACGCGGGGATCTTGCGCGCCGTCGGAGCGATCGCTCGTATCGCTGCGGGAATCCCGCGCGCCGTCGGGAAGACCGTGATCGCCATAGCGGAACGGCAACCCGGGCTCGATCTCGGCGAGCCTCGGCGCGCCGGCATCGCGGGCCGAGGCGGTCAACTCGACGCCGGCCGGCCAGACGATCGCGACCGCCGGGTCGTCGTAGGCGAACCCGCGCTCGGCCTCCGGGTCGTAGTAGGCCGAGCAGCGGTAGACCACGTCGGCGACATCGCTGAGGACGCAGAAGCCGTGGCCGAAGCCATCGGGGCAGTAGAGCTGGCGGTGGCCGACGTCGTCGAGCTCGACGGCCTCCCAGCGGCCGAACGTGGGCGAGCCACTGCGCACGTCCACGACGACATCGAAGATCGACCCCCGCGCGCAGCGAACGAGCTTCGCCATCCCGGGCTGAAGGTGCATGCCCCGCACGATCCCGCGGGCGGAGCGGGAGTGGTTGTCCTGGACGAAGTCCTCGGGGATCCCGAGTTCGGCGAGCACGCTTCGGCGATAGGTCTCGAGAAAGAACCCGCGCGCGTCGGCATGCACGGTGGGCTCGAGCAGGATTGGCCCGTCGAGGCGCGTGGCGAGCGTTTGCACCGTCCCACCATAGAAGGCCGGCCGCCTGGAGGGATGCTGAGAGGAGAACAGCCGTCACCGCCTGTCCATCGCCAAAACCCTACCGTCCCTGCAAGATGACAAAGCCCCGCGCTGTGAGGATCACCGGTCGAATCTCCATCGAGCCGGCTTCGACCTCCATCGCGTTTCTGGCCCTACTGGCCATTGCCTTCGGCTACCTGCTCTGGGAGGGGCGCGGCAACAGCTTCTTCTATGACGACTGGAGTTGGATCGAGTTCCGCCGCAGCGGCCTGCACCCGATCCTCGCCCCCTACAACCAGCACCTCCTGCCCGTCCCGATCGCCCTTTACCAGGGCCTGATGCGAGTCGTCGGGCTCGGGCATTACTGGGTCTATCGCGCGCTCGAACTGATGGTCCATCTGAGCTGCGTGACGGCTGTGTTCGTCTTCGCCCGGCGGCGGATCGGATCAGCCGCGCTGTTGCTCGCGCTGCCGATGCTCGTGCTCGGCTCGGGCTGGGAATACGTCCTGGAACCGGTGAGCTTCGGCTTTGTGGCCTCGATCGCGCTGAGCATCGGCGCGCTCTTGGCGCTCGATCGAGGTCACCGCGGCGGCGAGCCCGCGGCGTGCGGACTTCTCCTGCTGGCGCTGGCGTGCTCGGAGTTCGCGCTCGTGTTCGCGCTCGGGATCGCGATCGAGCTGACGTGGCGGGAGCGAGGTCTGAGTCACGCCTGGGTGTGGGGGGCGCCGCTCGCGCTGTACGCGGCCTGGCGGCTGTCGTATCACCAGGCACAGACGACCGGGCACGAGCTCACAGCGATGACGAAGTTCGCCGCCGACCTCGCTGCGAGTGCCGCCGGCGGGTTGTTCGGACTGGGCATCGAACCGGGCCGACTCGTGCTGCTCGCCGTGATCGTGATCGTCGGTTGGCGAGGGGTGCGCCGGAGCGCCCTCAGCCCCCGCCTGGTCGGTCTGCTGGTGACGGTGCTGGCATTCTGGGTGCTGGTGGCATTCGGGCGAGCGCAGCTCGGACAGCCATGGGCGTCTCGCTACGTCTACACCGGCCTGGTGTTGATCAACTTGATCCTGGCCGAGAGCCTGCGCGGGGTCCGCCTCGCTCCGACCGCCTTTGGAGCTGCCGCGGTAGTCGCCCTGCTGGCCCTGGCCGGCAATATCCGCGCGCTGGACAGCGGTGAACGGTATCTCCGCCCGGCGGCAATCACGGTGCCGGCCGAGCTCGGCGCCCTGGAGCTCGCGCGCGCAGCAGCACCCGCGGGGCTGGTGCTCGACCCCCACTACGCCCCCCAGGTCATTGCCGCACCGTACTTCGCCGCGATCGACGCGCTGCACTCCTCGCCGGCCGACCCGCCGGCGCGGCTGGCCAGGCAACGGGAGCAGATCCGGGCCACCGCGGATCTGGTGCTCGAACGAGCGGGTGAGCTGCGCATCACCCGTGCTCCCCCCGCCTCCGAGTCCGCGTCCAAGGCGCCCCCTTCCAAGACGCTCCCTTCCAAGGCGCTCCCGTTCAAGGCGCTCCCGCCAAGGCTCGAGGCCGCGCTGGCCGGCTCGTCAACCCCTTATCGGTCGTGTATGACCTTTCGACCCCAGCCGGGCTCGCGCGGCTCGCTCGAGCTGCTCGTGCCCTCATCCGGAATCGCGGTCAAAGCCAGTGCCGGGGGAGCGATCGGGGTGAGGGCCAGGCGGCTTGCCGCGGGCTTTGGGCCCGGCCTGATCGCGACCGCTCCCGGCGCGCAAACAATGCTCATCAAGCCCGTGGCTGACAGCCTCGCTCTCCGGTGGAACGTGCAGATCTCGACCACCCAGCTGGTGCGGGCGTGCATGCTCAGCGCGTTGGTACCGTTCCCCCGGTGACCGTCACCGTCGGCGAGCGCCAGTCCAGACGCCCGCGGGCGCGCGCAGCGGGCGAGGAACCGAGCCCCGCTGCGATCTCGCTGAGACAGGTCACCAAGACCTTCCGCCTGCCCCACCAGCAGTACCACACGCTCAAGGAGCGTGCGCTGCACCCGTTGCGCAAGCAGACGTTCGACGTGCTTCGGGCCGTAGACGACGTCAGCCTCGAAATTGAGGCGGGGGAGTTCTTCGGGATCGTCGGGCGCAACGGCAGTGGCAAGAGCACACTGTTGAAGTGCCTGGCCGGGATCTACGACGTTGACAGCGGAACGGTCGGAGTTCACGGCCGTCTGTCGCCATTCATCGAGCTGGGCGTCGGCTTCAACCCCGATCTGACCGCGCGCGACAACGTGATCATCAACGCGATCATGCTCGGGCTCTCCCGCCGGCAGGCGCAGGAGCGCTACGAGGACATCGTCGCCTTCGCCGAGCTGGCGCAGTTCATGGACCTGAAGCTCAAGAACTACTCCTCGGGGATGCACGTGCGCCTGGCGTTCGCGATCGCGATCCAGGTCGATGCGGAGATCCTGTTGATCGACGAGGTGCTGGCCGTGGGCGACGCCGCCTTCCAGCAGAAGTGCTTCGACGAGTTCACGCGCCTAAAGGAGTCCGGTCGGACGATCGTGTTCGTCACCCATGACATGGGCTCAGTCGAGCGCTTCTGTGACCGCGCGATGCTGCTGGAGCGCGGGTGTGTCGTTGACATCGGCGAGCCGGCCTCGATCGCCCGGCAGTACAACGCCCTCAACTTTGCCCGCATGCGGCGGGAGGCCGCGGAGAGCGGCGGCCCGGACACGTTGCTGGAGCCGCCCGTCGCGGAGGTGATGAGCGCTCGCTTCGAGCTCGACGGCGAGCAGCAGTTCGAGATCCTGCAGGGAGCTCCGTGCTGCGTCCGCTTTGACGTCCACTTTCACGCCGACGCCCGGGACCCGATCTTCGCGGTCGTGCTCGGCAACGAACGGGGCGTGACCGCGTTCGCCGCCAGCACGCAATTCAGCCACGGGCCAACCGGAAGCTTCAGCGCCGGCGAGGCTGCCGTGATCAAACTGCGGTTCGACAACTGGCTGGCGCCCGGGCGCTATCGGCTGATGGCGTCCGTGGCCCGCCCCGGCGCACAGGTGGACCCCTACGACGCGCGAGCGGACATCAGCTCGATCATCGTGCACGCGACTCACTCCGGTGGCGGAGCGGTTGACCTCCCGCACGCGTTCGAGATCACACCCCCATAGCCGGCTCACGGCACTCCGCCGTTCATCCGCCGCCGCAACCCGTAGGAAGCCCTGTAGCCCGCCGTGATCGCGCGGAACACGGGGTCGCCGATGCGGGGATGCGTCGCGAGCGCCAGCAGCGGGCGCTCTAGCCCCGGCGGCAGCGCCCCGCTCGGACCGACGAGCCTGACCGCATCTTCGCTCAGACCCTCGCGCATCAGCCCCTGACCCCGCTCGAGGGCTCCCGTCGGAGATCCCGGCTGATCGCAGGTGACCCGGTAGAGCTCGAGTAGCTGCTCCGCTGTCGCGTTCCAGGTGAGCTTCACGGCGGCGGCCCGGATCGCGTCGACGTTTCGCCGGCGCCGGGGCTCGTCGCGGATCAGTTCCAGCGCGCGATCTGCGCTCCCGGCCGGATCCCAGGGGATGATCTCCGCCTCCGAGTCGGGGAGGATCTCGCTGAGCGCGGTGCCGGGCGCCCACAGGCACGGAACGTGATGGTCGGCGGCCTCGAACGGGACGAGGCCAAAGCCCTCCTGGACGGTCGGATACAAGACCAGGCGCGCGCGACCGAGCAGCCACTCCTTCTCGGCCTCGCTCACCGCCGCGACATCGATCACCCCGCGGGCCAGTTGCGGGCGCAGCGCCAGCAGCTCACGCTCCTCCGGGATCGAGGATCCGATCTCCACCCGCGGCCCGGCGAATACGAGCCAGCCCTCCCATCGATGGCGCCGGCGCAACTCGTCAAGCAGCCGCAGCGCGAACAGCCGGTTCTTGTGGCGGAAATCGGTGCCGATGCAGAGAATCAGCTCCGCGTCCGCGGACACCTGCGAGACGCCACGCGGCGCGCACGGCGTCCGGTCGATCCGAGCGAGCTCGTGATCGACGCCGATCCGCACGATGCTCGCGCGATGACGCTCAACCAGTTCCTCAGCGACCGCGTCCACGCAAACGTGCTCGGACGCGAACACGACCCGGTCCGCGACCGCCAGCGCCGTGCGAGTCAGCCGACGGTAGTTGTCCCAATCCCGGAAGGACCGAAAATACGACGGGTTGTGGAAGCTGATCAGATCCTGGTGGGTGATCACGAGTCGCTCGCCGAGGCTGGCGAGCAGCGGTAGATCACTCGGCGTGGCGACCTGAAACGGGCGATGCACGACGTCGGCGGGCTCGACCACGATTTGCAGCGCTCCCGGCACGGCGACCACGCGCCGCACCGCCGGGAGGGTCTCGAGCACGCTCGACGCGTAGTCGCCGAGCTTGGGCGGAACGAGCGCCTGCACGCGGGCCTCGCCGCTCCTCGCCAGCGCCGCGATCACCCCGAGCACGTTCAGCTGCGTGCCGGTCATCGGGCCCCCCAACACCCGCGCGTCGACCAGCACCGAGAGGCCCCTCAGCGCGCGCCGGGCAGCACTGAGCGAGCGCCCCAGGGACCGGCCCGAGTCGCGCTCGAGCGCCCGTACGGCTTGGTGATAGTAGGGGTAGCGCACGGCCAGGATCCGCTCGTGCTCACGCTGGACCGGGTTCGCGCTCTGACCGTCGATCATCAGGCTCGCCCCGCCGTGGTGAAACACCAGCACCTCGTCCGCCACCACGTGACACAGACCCGCGCGCAGGCAGCGCTGGGAGAAGTCGACCTCCTCGCCATATCCGGGAGAGAAGGCGAGATCGAAGTCTCCCACCAGCTCGATCGCGCTGCGGCGCAGGTACACGCAATGCCCGACGCAAGTAGGCAGGCGCGGACGCGACCGCAGCGAAGCGCCACGCACGGCCGCGGCGGCGTCGTCAAAGGTCCAGTCCTTGGGCAGATCGCGCAGCGGCAGACCCCCGTCCGGCACCGAGACAACGCTGCCGTGGTTCGTCAGCGCGGTCGCGGTCGCCACCCGGCCGTCGCAGTACGCCGCCTCACGCATCCCCTGCACCCACCCGTCGGCAACGAGGCAGTCGGAGTTGAGCACGATCACATCCGCCGGCGCGGCGGCCGCGAAAGCGCCGTTGACATTCCCCGGGAAGCCGAGGGTCTGCTCCCGGCGCAGATACAGAAGCTCGCGCCCGCCGACCGCGCCCGCCTGCTCCAGGCGGCGGACCAGCTGCTCCGAGCGGCCATCAGGACTGGCGTCATCGCAGATCACGATCGGGACGCTCAATGGGGTATGCGCCAGCACGCTCTCCAGGCAGCCGATGAACTGCTCGTGCGCGCCGTGCACCGGGATGCACACGACAACCTCTCCCCGCGGCGCCCCGATTCGCTCGTCTGGCTCGATCCACCGCGCTCCCACGCCGCGATTATGTCGCTCCACGCCAAGCCGCTGCTAGCTTCCGGCGCCAGTGAGCACGCACGCCGTCCGCCATCACTACGGCCCCTCGGCGATCGGCGGCGATCTGCGCCGGTTCGCCGAGCTGACGCTCACCCTCGCGCGGACGGAGTTCAAGCTGCGCTACTTCGGCTCGGTGCTCGGTTACGTGTGGTCGCTGGTGCGCCCGTTGCTGTTCTTCGGCGTGATCCTGCTCGTGTTCTCGAAGATCTTCCACTTCCGGGGAAGCGGTCCTCACTCGCCCCGGCACTACCCCGTCTACCTGCTGACCGGGATCGTGCTGTGGACCTACTTCGGCGAGGCGACCGCGGGCTGCGTCTCGTGCCTGGTCGACCGCGAGGGACTGCTGCGCAAGGTCCGCTTCCCGCGCATGGTGATCCCCCTTTCGGTCTCGCTGACGGCTCTGTTCAACCTCGGGATGAACTTCATCGCGGTGATCGTGTTCGCGCTCGCGAGCGGAATTGCGCCTCGGCTGCAATGGCTCGAGCTTATCCCGATCGCGCTCGGCTTCGTCGTGCTGGCGACCGGGATCGGAATGCTGCTCTCGGCACTGTACGTGCGCTTTCGCGACATCAAGCCGATCTGGGAGGTGATCGCACAGGTGCTGTTCTACATCTCTCCGATCATGTACCCAGCCTCCGTGTACCTGGGGCAGCAGGGCCTCGGCCACGACTACCGCCTCCAGCACATCGCGCTGCTCAACCCCCCCGCGACGCTGCTCACCCAGATGGGTCACGCGTTCATCGACCCCGTGCGCGGACAGAGCGCTGCGGCGGCGGCCGGCGGCGCGGTTCGGCTGATCATCCCGCTCGGGCTGATCGTCGCCATCTTCGCCCTCGGCTGGTGGGTGTTCACCCGCGAGGCGCCGCGAGTGGCGGAGAATCTCTAAGCGCGACAGACTCGCGCCGCGACTACGGCCCTGACGTGCTGGGCATGCTCAGAAGCGCCAATGCTCCCCGGCCAGGACCTCGCGCAGGCCGTCGTGCAGTCCCACCCGCGCCTGCCAGCCGAGCTCAGCGAGCGAGCGCGCGACATCGAGGCAGCTGCGCCTGACCTCGCCCGGTCGCCGCGGTGCGAACTCCGGATCGGGAATCGGCGGCCCCCCCATCTCCCCCAGCGCCGCCAGCAGCTCGAGCACCGAGGTCTCCCCGCCACCCGCGACATTCAGCGCCCCGGTCAGGTCTGACTCGGCCGCGAGGAGGTTGGCGCGCACGACATCACGAACGTTCACCCAATCGCGCGTCTGGCGACCGTCACCGAATACCGTCGGAGCCCGGCCCGCGATCAGGCACCCGCAGAAGATCGCCACCACCCCCGCCTCGCCGTGAACGTCCTGGCGCGGTCCGTACGCGTTTCCGTAGCGCAGCGACAGCGTCGAGAGGCCGTGCAGACGCGAGTACAGCTCGCAGTAGCCCTCGGCCGCTTGCTTGCTCTGGCCGTAAGGCGCCAGCGGCCGGATCGGATGGTCCTCCGGTGTGGGCAGCAGATCGGCCTCGCCATACAGGCCGCCGCCGGTGGAGCTGTTGAGAACCCGCCTGACCCCCGCCGCGAGTGCCGCCTGCAGCACCACGATCGTGCCGACGACGTTCGCTACCGCGTCGGCGACTGGATGCTCGATGGAGCGACGCACATCGACCTGTGCCGCGAGGTGAAACACCACCTCCGGCCGGCACTCGGCGAAGATCCTCTCCACGGTGGCGTGGTCCCGCACGTCGGCCACGTGCAGCGTCGCGCCACCCGCGCGCGCGGGCTCGAGATTCGCGCGCTTGCCCGTCGACAGATCATCGATCACGACGACCCGGTCGCCGCGCGCAATCAGCGCGTCGACGAGGTTCGATCCGATGAACCCCGCCCCTCCGGTCACGACGCAGTTCACCCGGTACCTCCTCTGACGACGCAAATCATTCAATTTAAGGGTGCGGCAGAGCCGCACGGTGGATGTGGCGGACCCGCTCCCCACGCGGCTGCGCCGCACCGGGAATGTGGCGGACCCGCGCCGCGTCTGACGGGGAACGGGCCCGGCCGAAGGACGAACCTGGTAGGGCTGCGGGCCGCCCCGTAACCCGCGAGGAAGGGGGCGATGCTCGCGGGCCAAGACGACATCCGTGTCGATCTGAATAATAGCGCGATCGCCGCAGAGGGTGCCGGCAGTAGCCTATGCGCCCAGAGCACCGATGAGTCTCTCACCGCCCGCCGCTTGTCCGCACGTCTCGATCGTGATCCCGACCCGCGGGCGCGCCGACTATCTCGACGCGGCGCTCGCCTCCGTCGCGCCTCAGGCGAGCCTGGCGCCCGCCGAGGTGATCGTCGTCACCGACGGTGAGCAGGAGCCAAGCGCCGCGGTCACCCGGCGCCGCGGCGCGCGATTGGTCTCGCTGAGGGAACCCACCGGCGCCAACGCGGCCCGCAACGCCGGCGTTCGCGCCGCCCGCGGTGAGCTGATCGTGTTCCTGGACGACGACATCGAGGCGCCCGCGGGCTGGCTGGCGGCGATTCTCGACGGCACCGCAGCGGCACCGGGCATGGCAGTCTTCGGCGGGCCGATCCGCGCCGTGATCCACGGCGGCGGCCCGCGGGCGTGCGGCCGCGAGCCGGCGCCGATCACGACCCTCGACCTGGGGCCCGTTGATCGCGACGTCGAGCTCGTCTGGAGCGCCAACATGGCGATCAGGCGTCGCGCACTCGATTGGATCGGGCCGTTCGACGAATCGCTCGCCGGCTGCGGCGAGGAGGAGGACTGGCTGCGCCGCTGGCATGCCGCGGGCGGACGGGTCAGGTATCTCGCTGCCGCCGCCGTCCAGCACCATCGCAGCGCCCCCGACGCTCGACTGCGCGCACTGTGCGCAACCGCGTATGGACGCGGCCGGGCGGCACGCCGCTACGACGTCCACAAGGGCACGACCCCCGCGCTCGCCGCCGAGCTGCGGACGCTCGCCGGGTGTGCGGGGCACGCGGCCCGGCGCAGGTGCGCGATCGGCGTCGTCGTGTCGTTCCACAGCGCCGGGCGGCTGCTCGAGGGCCTGCTGACGCTTCCCCTCGTCGAGGACCGGCGTCGCGCGCGGAGGCGCTCACCGATCAGCCCGAGGTAGGCGCGGCGGCGGCGGCGAATGAGATCCTCGTCGCCTCGTAACGTCGTCGAACCCGGCGTCGCCGCCCTCGTGCTCGACGCTTTCCTCGGCGCCGTAGCCGTAGACGAGCCCGGCCTCGCGCCTGACGTTTGCCTTCAGCCGCTCGTTATCCGGCGCGAGCTCGGCGATCACCCGCTCCTGGCGGCGCAGCTCCGCCAGCGCCTGTGCGAGCGAGGTGCCCCGCAGCAGCCGCTCGGCTTCGAGCGAGCGCTCGAGCACCGAGTTCGCTTCGCTGAGCGCGGAGATCGCCGCGCTCAATCCCTGGTCGAGGCGTCGCTGATGAGCGATCCGTTGGCGGGCCACCCGCTCGACTGCGCGCCGCGCAATTCTCGCGGGTCGGCTGCGAGCGACCGGCAGCGGTGCACCGATCAGCGTCCGCACGGCGTCAAGCCCGACTGGCGGCGCTTTCGCCGGCCGCGCGCCACCGCGCTCGCGCACTCGCCCGCGGATCGCGTCCAGGCGCTCGCGCATCGCGCGGCCCGCGGCCTGCGGGGAGTGGCGATCACGGATCTCCGAGGCCGCGCGCCGACCGACCGCGGCGGCGCCGGCCGGGTCGGCGATCACTCGGCGCATGATCGCGGCGGCCGTGTCGAGGTCAGGATCGGCCCACTGCCCGCCGGCGGGATAGGGCTCGCTGGCCGCGCCGATCGGGCACAATTCGCACGGCACGAGATACCCGTTGCGGTCGGTCATGAAGTCGAGGTTCCCCGAGTAGGCGGTCGCGATCACCGGCGTGCCCAGGTACATCGCCTCCGCCAGCGTCAGGCCGAGGCCCTCGGAGCGGTGCAGCGACACATAGCAATCGGCCGAGGCGATCATCGCGTTCTTCTCCGCCGCCGAGAGGTAGCCCTCGAGCAGGTGGACGTCGGGCCGGTCGGCCACGGCCACTCGCAGCCGCTCGCGCTCGTGCGGATGCTGCTCACCGTTGATCGCCTTCAACACGAGACTCGCGCCAGCGCTCGGAGCGAACGCGCGCTTGAACGCCTCGATCAGGCCGTGCGGGTTCTTACGCTCGATCGAGCTGTTGAAGTCGAACAGGAACAGGAACACGAACCCGTCAGGAAGCCCCAGTTGCCCGCGTGAGCGCGCGGGCGGTGGCGGCACGCTGACCGGGATCGGCACCCGGATGACGGGGACCGGCGAGATCGGTGAGAGCACGTTGGCGATGTGGCGCGTCGCGACCCACAGCTCGTCGAGCGCGCCGAAGGCCGGCCTCCAGCGCTCGGGGAAGGTGCTCACCTCCCACCACCACATGCCGATCTGATAGCGACCCGCGAAAAAGCTCGGTCCGGCGTCCTCCACGAACCCCGGCAGGCGGTCGGCGTTGACGCAGATCAGATTGACCGCAAAAGGTGCCGCGTCGGGTGTCACACAGGCGAATGGGTGGCCCTGACGGCTGCCGGGGACCATGCTGCCGTGGACCGGCATCACCGGCACGCCGGCGGCGTCGAGGGCGCTTATCGCCAGCCGCGCCGCCTCGGCCACGCCCAGCTCCGAGCGCAGGTAACCGGCGACGTTCACGCCCCAGGGCGCCTCGATCTCCTCGCGCACGCCGTCCCGGCGGACTGTGCGCAGGGGCGCAGGCACCGCCTCGGGAGCAGACCGCTGGCCGCCCGCCGCCGCCGGCGGGAGCGTCGATCGCTCGGATGCCAAGCGGGCACCGCGATCCAGCTCCGAAGGCGCCGGCGGCAGCAGCGGTTCGGGAATCGGAACCTCCTGTGCGCCGTGCACGTGGGCCCAGTCGACGAGTCCCGCGGCGTGCTCAGGGATCGACAGGTCCGGATAAGCCACGCGCAGGTCACCGCGGGAGGCGTGCAGACCGTCGAGGTACCGGTTGACGCCCCAGCCGGCACCGTCGCCGGCGGGCTCGCGCAGCCAGCTGTAGAACGCCGCGAGCCCCTGGGGGGTGAACGCCGAGCGCTCGAGCTCTCCGGTCAGCTCTGCCATGCGAAACGTGCGCCTCAGCCAGGGCCAGAGGCGGCTCCCGTCGGGCAGCAGGTCGTAGTCGTAGCCCCACGCGTGCGCCTGCTCGAATCCAGCCGCGCGCACGAGCTCGCCGTATTGCCCGAACAGCTCGCGCACCACGGGCTCCTCGGCGAGCGAGTGGCGGTCCTGGTACTCGGAGATAAGGTACGGACGGGACGGGTCATAGCCGCTGAAGTGAAAGAAACGCAGCGGCTCGCCGTTGACGGTGTAGCCCCCCTCCGGCCCGCGCTGCACCTGCCGGGTGGCAAGGTTCCAGTAGGCGACGTTGTAGCCGGGGTCGCGCAGGATGTGGAAGTCCTCCATCAGTGACGGTGCCATGTCAAACCAGCGCTGATCGACGAACAGGCCGAGCGGCGTATCGACGATGCAGTCGTGGCGCAGCCGCCTGCTCCACCAGCGCAGCAGGTGCGCTGCCCCGTCTCCCGGACCGACGGCGACGAACCCCAGGTTGTAGGCGCCCGAGGCGACGATCCGCACTTCCCCCGGCTGGCGGCCGTCGCGCGGCAGCGGGGCGGTCACGTGCGGGGTCAGCACCAGCCCGTGCTTGGCCGCGAGCTCGTGCACCGGCTCGAGCGAGCTGAAGATCTGGATGTCCGGGTCGAGGTACAGCACGGGCTCGGACAGACGCGCGACGAGCAATTGCAGCAGCGACGGCTTGAGCGACGTGGAGAGCTCGAGCACGTCGTAGATCGTCGCCATCGACAGAAAGGTCTCGCGATCGAGCTCGAGCTCGCTCGGGGTCAGGACCTCGAACGGCTCCTCTGCAGGATCGACACAGACGCCGGTCTCGTCGACGATCAGGACGAAGCAGCGGCCGTCGGGATGATGCTCACGGAACGATCGCGCCAGCACACGCGCCTGCGCGAGATAGTTCTTGGCGATGATCGTGCAGAGATTCAAGCCGCGGATCCTAGCCCCCGCTCCCCCCCGCGCGCACTGACGACCGAGACCACGAACACCCCGTCTAAACCGCGCAACCCAGCCGGAAAAAAGGGATCACGCGCAACCGCAGCCGAGGGCGCACGTTAACTTCAACCCATATGGGTCATACACGTAAGGTTGGCGGCCACGTAGTCTCAAGCCCCCGATCCGAAAGCGAGCGATGGGCCCTCAGGGCGATGTCCAGCCGCAGCTGACCCCAGGCCGTTCGCCGCGGACGGTGAACGTCCTCCGTGTTCCCCTCGCGCTGACCGACTATGGGCGCACGCTCGATTGGATCGACGCGATCATCGATCAGCGCGGTCGCGGCTACGTGTGCGTGTGCAACGTGCATACGGTGATGGCCTCCGAAGAGGATCCCGAGCTGCGCGACGCGCTGTTGTGCTCGTCGATCAACGTTCCCGACGGTCAGCCGCTGGTTTGGGCGATCAATGCCTTGGGCCACCGCCTTGCGGGGCGGGTGTATGGCCCCGAGCTGATGTCCCGCGCCTGCGAGCATGCCGCCGCGACCGGACACCGTCTGTATCTGTATGGCGGCCGCAACCAGGGCGCGCTGGTGCAGTTGGCGCTCAACCTCCGCCGTCGCTATCCCCAGGTGAAGATCGCCGGCGGCTACTCACCACCCCACCGCCCGCTCACCGATCACGAGCAGGATGCCGTCGTCGCTGAGATCAACGGTTCCCGCGCCGACCTCGTGTGGGTCGGGATCGGCGTGCCCAAGCAGGAGAAGTGGATGGCGCAGATGCGCCCGCGTCTCGAGGCGCCGGTATTCGTCGGCGTCGGCGCGGCGTTCGACTTCCACGCCGGCCTCGTGCCGCAGGCTCCAAACTGGCTCCAGGAGGCCGGGCTGGAGTGGGCCTATCGACTTGCGCACGAGCCTCGGCGGCTGTGGCGCCGCTACCTGCGCTACAACCCGCGCTTCCTGGGCGCCTTTGCCCGGCAGCTCTCCGAGCGCAACCTCCCCACCGAGCACAGCCGTCCCACCGAGCACCGCCGTCCCTCGCCTCGGTCCTAGCCGCGTGCCGACTGCGCCCGCGGACCAGCCGGACGACGACTTCCTCTCGGGAACCAGCGGTCAGGTCACCGGCATCCGCGCCACGACCCTCGCAAGCTGGCTTGACCTACTTCACGATGCGCTCGCGCTGGCCAGGGGTGACCCGTGTCGGCTTCCGCGAGCGGCGAGGCCCCCCCCTCCCCGGCAGGTGCTCGCACTGGCGATCGAGCGCACCGACGTCCCGAATCTGCTCGAGCCGGCACGTCAGGAGCTGCTGCGCTCCCGCCACGCCGTCACCTTCGCCCGCGCCCCAGCCGGCCCCCGGGGAAAGTTCCAGAATCTGAACACGTTGCTGGCGGCAGACCCGCCGCGCGGGCACGACTGGCTCGTGGTGGTCGACGACGACGTGGTGCTCCCGCCGGGGTTCCTTGACTCGTTCATCTTCCTCGCCGAGCACTTCGGATTGCACCTGGCTCAGCCCGCCCATCGCCGGCGCTCGCATGCGGCGTGGGCCGTCACCCGTCGCCGCGCCGGCACCGTCGCACGCGAGACAGCGTTCGTCGAGATAGGACCCGTATTCGCCTTCCACTCGAGCACGTTCGGGGTCCTGCTGCCGTTTCCCGAGCTCCGCGCCGGGTGGGGCCTCGATGCCCACTGGTCCGCGCTGGCGCGCGAGCGCGGTTGGCGTCTCGGGGTGATCGATGCCACCGCAGTCCGTCACTCCTCACGTCAGATCGCCTCCGGCTACGATCGCCACGACGCGATCGCGGAGGCCAGAGAGTTCCTCCGCGGACGGGCGTACACCAGAGCGCCCCAAGCTCAGCAGACGCTCGTCTCACACCGATCCTGGCGATGAAGGCTCTCGTCGTGGCCGAGTCACGCCGAGCCTGGATCGTGGCCGCGTCACCCCGATTCTGGCGATGAAGGTTCTCGTCGTGGCCGAGTACTATCCCCGGGCGCACAACCCCGTGCTGGGGGTCTGGGCCCACCGCCAGGCGATCGCGACGGCAGACGCCGGCGCCGAGGTGAGGGTGCTCGTGCTCCATCGACCGGCGCCATCGCTCGCCGCCGTGCGCGCGGGCGACTACCGAGCCGTTGCGCGAGCGCTGCGCCAGCCCGCGCACGTCGAGCTCGACGGGCTGCCGGTCGACTACCTGCGCTATCTCTCCCCGCCGCGCCCGTGGAGCTATGAGTCCTGGGGGGCGTGGGCGACCCCCGCGCTCCGGCGGGCGCTCAGGAGTCTGCGCATCAGTTTCCCGTTCGAGCTGATCCACGCCCACTATGCGGTCCCCGCCGGCGACGCCGTGCGGCGGGCAGCGCCGCAGATCCCGCTGATCGTCTCCGTTCACGGCCACGACGTCCACGGGCCCGGTTCGGGCAGCGCCACGGTCCGCCGCACGCTCGCCCACAGCGCGCTGGTGTTGGCCAACAGCGCCGGCACCGCGCGGCGCTGCGCCAATCACGGTGCGAGGGCAACGCGGGTCGTCCATCTCGGCGCGGACCTTCCCTCCCCGGCCCCGGTGACGTCCCAAACGCCAGGAACGCCAGGAACGCCAGGGACGCCTGGGACGCCCCAAACGTCGGCCACCCCGGCGACGCCCACGCTGGTGAGCGTCGGGGACCTCGTTGCGCGCAAGCGCCACGAGGACGTGATCCGCGCGCTGGCTCTGCTGCGCGAGCGCCGTCCGACAATCCGTTACGTGATCGTGGGAGACGGTCCCGAGCGTCGGCGACTGGAAGCGCTGGCGGCGTCGCTCGATCTGGGACACCTGGTCGCGCTGCGCGGCCAGCTGCCGCACGAGCAGGCGATCGTCGCCGCCCGCTCCGCGTCGCTGTTCGTCCTGCCGAGCATCGACGAGGCCTTCGGCGTGGCCTACATCGAGGCGATGGCCGGCGGAGTGCCGGCGATCGGGTGCCGCGGCGAGGACGGCCCCGAGGAGATCGCCGCCGCCGGGGGTGGAATCGCGCTCGTCCCGGCGAGAGACCCACGTGGGCTGGCGCAGCGAATCGAGTCGCTGCTCTCAGACGCTCCCGCCCTCGCGCAGATGGGCCGCGAGGCGCGGATCACCGTGCGGCGTCGGTTCGCCTGGGAGCGGTGCGGGCGAGAGACCGTGCAGGCCTACGGGGAGGTCCTGAGCGCGCACCCGGGCTAGCCGGCGTGACGCCAACGAGGCGATCGGCCTCGTGCGGTATGCGACCTCCGCACCGACGCTTGTGTACGCTCGCAGCGGTGCCATTCTTGCTCAACCGGGCGATTCGCCCGCGCGTCCTGTGCGCCATCCTGCTCGCCGCTTGCTGCGCCGCCGCGCTGCTACCGGGCCTCGCCCGGGCGTCCCGGACGCAGCAATCGATCTTCCAGGACGACGCCTATCTGATCTACAGCGGGACGGCGACCGTCGATCACACGCTCGGAGTACTGCGCTCGATCGGGGTCCAGCGCGTGCGCGTGACGGTCAAGTGGTCAACCATCGCTCCGGACTTCGCCTCGCGCCAGCGTCCGGCGGGCTTCGACGCCACCAACCCCGCGGATTATCCCGCCGGGAATTGGACCCGCTATGACCAAGTGCTCAAACTGGCCGAGGCGCACGGCATCGGAGTTGACTTCAACGTCACCGCTCCGGGCCCGCTGTGGGCGATGCGACGCGACTCGCCCACAGTGCGCGCGGCCGACCATTGGGCCCCGAACGCGGCGGAGTACTCCCAGTTCGTGCAGGCGGTCGGGACGCGCTACAGCGGCAGCTACGGCTCGATCCCGCGCGTGAGCGTCTGGTCGATCTGGAACGAGCCCAATCAGCCCGGCTGGCTCGCGCCGCAGTGGCGGAGCTACGGCCGTAAGCAGGTGCCCAACTCACCCCGGCTGTATCGCGAGTACGTCCAGGCGGCGTTCACCGGGCTGAAGCAGAGCGGCCACCTGTCCGGCCGGGACACGGTCATGATCGGAGAGCTCGCCCCGGAGGGATATACGACGCCAGGCTTCTACACCGCGATGACGCCGATGCCGTTCATCCGCGCGCTCTACTGCCTCGACAACCGCTCCCGCCCGCTCCAAGGTGGCGGCGCGCGCGCTCTCGGCTGTCCGCCCCACGGCTCCCGCCGGGCGTTCGTGAAGGCAAACCCGGGGCTGTTCACCGCGACTGGCTTCGCCCACCATCCCTACTACTTCTTCCAGCCACCGGGGAAGAGCTCCCCGGACCAGAACTTCGCCCCGCTCGCCAACCTCGGGCGTTTGGAGCGGGGACTCAACGCCGCGTTCAGCGCGTACGGCGTGCATCGCCAGATCCCGCTGTACCTGACCGAGTACGGGTACAAGACCAAGCCGCCCAACCCGTACACGCCCTTTTCGCCCACCCAGCAGGCCGAGTTCATCAACCAGGCCGACTACATGGCCTGGCGCGACCCGCGCGTACGCTCGGTTTCGCAGTTCCTGCTCTACGACTCAGCGCCCGACTCCCGGTTTCCGCGTTCGGATCCCCGTTATTGGGACACCTTCCAGACCGGGCTGCAGTTCGCGGGCGGCAAGCACAAGCCGGCCTACGCCGCCTACCGGATGCCGATCTGGATTCCGTCGCCTCGCATACATCGCGGCGCCGCGATGTTCGTCTGGGGACAGTTGCGTGCGGCCGCGCACAACACGCTGCAGCGAGCCCAGGTCCAGTGGCGCCGGCCCGGCGGCGCGTACCGCACGATCGCCCGCGTATCCACCCGCAACCGCGAGAGCTACCTGACGATCAACGTGCGCCCGCCCGGCACCGGCGAGATCCGCATCGCCTGGCGCTCGCCGCGCGTCGGCGTGTTAGTCAGCCGGAGTGTTTCGGTGCGGGTGGGCTGAGCGCCAACGGGTCCCGCTCGATCAGCGACTCGGGGAGCAAGCCGGGGCCGCGGGCCGCGCAGACCGCGGTCAGCAGCTCCTCGTACTGGTCGGTGACTACTTCCCACGAGTACTGCCGCGACCGCGCGAGCGCCCGCAGACGATAGGCCGCGACAAGCTCTGGGTCGTCGAGCAGCCACTCGAGCTGCCGGGCCAGGTCCTTCACCCCGGCGCGGCCTGAGAAGTAGATACCGCCATCCCCGACCGTCTCGACGTTGGGCGGGTGGTCGTTGACGAGCACGCAGTTGCCGGCCGCCATCGCCTCGAGAATCACCGGGTGGGTCCCCCCCACCTCGGTGGGGGCGCAGAACAGGTAGGCATGGCGCTGGAGCTCCCAGTATCCGCGCCCGAAAACGTAGCCGGGGAATACCACCCGGGGGTCGGCCGAACGCCACACGTGGCGGATGTACTCGTCGGCGTAGGGCGCGCCGCCGACGATCGCGAGCTTCATCCCGCGCGCACGCTCCGATCCGATCCGGGCAAAGGCCTCCACCAGCAGATGGGGATTGTTCTCAGGTTCGAGGCGGCCGACGAACAGGATGTACTTGCGGGCCTCGAGACCGAGCCGCTCGAGCGTCTCCGTCCCGTCGTGGCCGGGATCCTCGACCCCGTAGGGGATGACACCGATCCGTTGGTGGTAGCGGCGCTCGAATGTGTCGGCGACCGCGTGGCTGTCGGTGATCGCCCGATCGGCCCAGCGGGGGGCCGTGCGCTCCGCGAAGCGCAGATATGCCTTGGCGAACGCCGGCCACTTGCCCCGGTCGGAGTCGAGTCCGTCGACGTTGATCACGGCCGGGATCGAGGCCCAGCGGCTGATCAGGCACAACGGAGAGTTCCCCGCGATGAAGAACAGCGCGACGTCCGGCTTGGTCACCCTTGCGGTGTGCATTGCCGACAGGAACGTGTGCGCAAAGGTGTCCAGGTACTTGTTCTGGACGGTGCGCAGATGAACCAGCCGCGCGCCCTTGTAGTCCGTCAGCTTGGGATCCACGACATGCGGACGGCAGTAGACGACCACCTCGTGCCCCCGCGCCGTCAGGCGCGAGGCGAGCTGCTCAACGGCGGTTTCGAAGCCACTGTAGGAGGCGGGGATCCCGCGCGTGCCCAAGATCGCGATCTTCATCGTCGGAGCGCCAGAGAGTAGGCGTCCACGTGCGCGCGTGCCGAGGCGTCCCAGGAGAACTCCGCCGCCCGGACACACCCACGCGCCGCGAGCGCCGCCCGTAGCGCTGGCGAAGTCCCGAGCTCGTCCATCGCGGCGGCAAACGCTGCCGTGTCGCGGGGGTCGATGTAGCGCGCGCAGTCGCCGCACACCTCGACCACCCCCGGCGATCGTCCCGCCAGCACCGGGGTGCCGGCGCTCATCGCCTCCAGCGCAGTCAGGCCGAAGCCCTCGTACCGGGAGGGATGGACGAGCGCCGCCGCGCCGGCGTACAGCTGCGACAGGCGCTGAGCTCCCGGATGGCGCTCGATGCGAACTCCCGGTCCACCCCGGTCCCCGAGCTCCGCACCGCAACCCGCCGCCCCGTGGCTGAGTTTCGGTCCGCCGCCGCCCACGCTGCCGGCGAGCACGAGCGCCAGCGGAGAGTCCACCCGCTCGCGATAGACCCGGTACGCGGCGAGCAGGGCCGAGAGGTTCTTGCGCGGCTCGTCGTCGCCGACGTAGAGGAAGTACTCCGGCGCAACACGCTCCCGCTGCGCTCGAGGCTCCTGCCCGGCCTCCGCTCGCGGCTCCTGCCCGGGGCCGTGTCGCGCCACCACGATCCGCTCGCTGGGAACCCGCCACAGCGCCCGCACGTCCGCGGCCGTCGTCTCGCTCACGCAGATCACCGCTCCGGCCGCCAAGGCGGCGGCCCGATGGTATCGGTGGGCGTAGATCCGGAACGCCCGGTCAAAGCACTCCGGCAGCCGCTCGAACGCCAGATCGTGCACCGTCACCACCTGCGCCGTCCCGCCCGCGCGCGCGGACGCCGGGAGCGGGTGATGAATCACGTCCGCGTTCGCGCGGCGTGCCAGCCTCGGCAGCTCCACCGCCGTCCACCAGCGATCGCCGAGCAGGTTGCGCACGCTCCCGGCGCCCCCTCCAGCCGGCGCGGCCCGGCGCCGGTTGCCGGCCGCCACCACCTCGATCCCGGCCACGCGCGCGAGCGCCTCCTGGACGCGCTCGAGGTAGATCGCCGTCCCCGAGTACGGGGCACGGCCGGCGAACGTGACATCGAGCAGCACGCGCATCGGCGGAGCGTACGCGGCCCGCGGGGGGTCCTCATCGCACCGCCCGCGCCAGCAGCATCCGCCGCAGCAGCGGTGCTCCCCCCACCTCCCGCACCTCGATCTGAAGAAATCCGAGCTCCGCCAGCACCGTGCGCAGCGAACGCCGCGTATACAGGTGCAGGTGATCCCCGAGCGGCTCGGAGTAGCGCTCCAGGCCGTGGAGCGCGACCCGCAACCGTCCGTGATCCGGGGTGCTGAGCGCCAGCCGACCGCCCGGCCCGAGCACCCGTCTGACCTCGGACAGCCAGGCGCCGGTATCGGCGATGTGCTCGATCACCTCGCTTGACCACACCAGATCGAACGAGCCGTCCTCGAACGGGAGCGGCTCGTCGATCGGCGCCAGGCGGAACGCGAGCGCGGGGTGCCGGAGGCGCGCCCGCGCCAGCGCCGCCTGCGCTACCTCGACCCCCACCGGGGTGGCCCCCGCGCCCGCGAGCAGCGCCGTGAACTCGCCGGTCCCGCAGCCGAGGTCAAGCGCGCGGTCTCCGGCCCTCACCTGAGCCAGCAAATATTGGCGACGACGCTCGAAGTCAGGGAGCACGAGCTCGTCGGGCAACCGCTCCCACAGCGCCTCGTAATAGTCCCGCACGCCGCGACCGTACCGCTACAGTGACCGCGGGCCATGCGCCGCCGCCTGCTCGCGATCACGCCCGTCGATCATCCAGGAGGAGCCGAGCTCCACCTGCTGCACCTGCTCGCCGGCTTGAGCTCTCGCGGCTGGAAGCTGACCATGACCACGCCGCAGGACGGCGCCCTGCGCGCCACGGCCCTCCAGGCCGGCTACTCCTGGCGAGCCCTGCCGCTCGGAGGGTTGGGCCGCGGCGCGGGGGCGCGCGCGATCGGGTCCTGGCCCAAGGCGCGGGCGCTCGGGCGCGGGACGGACGTCGCCTACCTCAACGGGACGGTATGCGGCCGTGTCCTGCCCGCGCTCGGCGCCTTTGCCGCCGGCGCGCGCCGGCCGAAGAGCGTGCTTCACATCCACGACATCGTCACCCGCGTGCCGCGTCTGTGGCATCGGGCGGATCTCGTGCTCGCCGATTCCCAGGCCGTCGCCGACCGCCTGATCGGGCTGGATCCGCATGTCGTCTACGGGCCCGTCGATCCCGATCCCCCCGCCACCCAGCCGCCGTGGCCGACCGACAACGGGCCGGTGATCGGATTCGTGGGACGGATCGAGCCCCGCAAGGGGGTGCTCGACCTGGTGCGCGCCGCCCCCGCGATCCGCCGCGGGGCTCCGGGTGCCCGGGTCGTCGTCGTCGGCGATGATCCCTACGCGAGCAATCCCGCCTACACCGATGCCGTGATCCGCTCGCCGGAGATCGAGCACCACCGCTGGAGGACCGACGCGGCCAGTCTGATGCGCCACCTCGACGTGCTCGTGCTGCCCTCCTACCAGGAGCCGTTCGGGACGGTGCTGGCCGAGGCGATGGTGGTTGGGACGCCGGTCGTCGCCACCACCGTCGGCGGCCTGGCCGAGGTCGTGCAGGACGGGGTCAGCGGTCGGCTGGTGGCGCCAGGTGAGCCCGAGCTCCTGGCCCAGGCGGTGCTCGAAGTGCTGGCCCGGAGGCAGGAGATGGGCGCCGCTGCGCGCAGGCGCGCGCGGCGCTTTTGGGTCGAGGACTACATCGAGCGCGTGGAACGGCTGATCGCGCCGTGAAGGTCGGCTTTGACAGCCGGCCAGCGAGCGACCCGCGCGGCGTCGGGCGCTACGCTCGCTGCCTGCTGGAGGCGCTGCGCCAGCTGGACCGCGGTGAGATCGCCGAGACCCGTGACCCGCGGCGCTGCAGCGTGTTTCACTCCCCCTGGATCGAGGGCGCCCTGCTGCGCTCGCCGGTGCCGATGGTGGTGACGCTCCACGACCTGGTTCCGCTCAAGCGCCGGGGGGAGTATCTGCGCTCGGGGCTGCGGTTCAAGCTCCGCTATCTGGCGGTGCAGCGCGCGGTGCGGGTGATCGTGCCGACCCACGCCGTCGCGGACGACGCGGTCGGTGTGCTCGAGCTGCCGGCCGACCGGATCGTCGTGATCGGCGAGGCCGCCGCGCCCGCGCTCTCCGCACGATCGCCGGGCGAGGTCCGGGCGGTGCGCGAGCGCTTTGAGCTGCCCGAGCAGTATCTGCTGTGGGTCGGCGGCCTGCGCACCCCTGACCCCCGCAAGCGCGTCGGCGCTCTGACCCGCGCGCGTCGCACGATGCCGCTGGTGCTCGCGGGGCCAACCGGTCCCTGGGCGCACGAGCTCTCCGGGGTCACGCTCACCGGCTTGGTCACCGATGACGAGCTCGCGGCGATCTACACCGGCGCCCACGCGCTCGTGTTCCCGAGCGACGACGAGGGCTTCGGCCTGCCCCCGATCGAGGCGCTGGCGTGCGGGACGCCGGTCGCGGCGTGCGACGTCCCAGCCCTGCGCGAGGTGCTCGAGAGCCGCGCGGCGCTCACGCCGGTCGATGACCTCGACGCCCTGATCCTCGCGGCGGAGTCGGCTCGCCGCCCGGCGCCGGCGCCGCCGCCATGGACCTGGAAGGACGCCGCGACCGCGACCTGGGAGGTCTACGAGCAGGCGCTCCGGGCACCCGCGCGATGGCGCGGACCGCGGCGGCGTGCGGCTCTGTCGGGAGCGCTACCTTCGGACCCGAAGCCCGAACGGCGGAATCGCGACCCGGCGCCCTGACTGCACCAGCGCGCGGCGGCGGCGGGCGCCGCGCAGCAGCGATGCCGCCTCGCGGTAGCCCCCGATCAGATGGCGCTCGCGGAGCAGCACGTGTCCGAGCGCGAGCGCCTCGTAGGAGACGATCCACGCGAAGTCACGCGCGAGCCCCCGCCCGGTCTCGTTCTTGGCGATCATCAGGTAGCGGTTACGAAACTGCATCCGACGCGCTCGCTCGCTCACCTGCGCCCGCGTCGACGGACCGTAGGTACGTACGTGGAGCGCGACCGCGCGCGGCTCGTACGCGCAGCGCCACCCGCTCAGCTGCGCGCGCCAGGCGAGGTCGACATCGGCGGCGTACTTCTCGAACGCCTCGTCGAGCGGCGATCCGCCCGCCGCGCAGTCGCGCAACACCCCACGCCGGTAGAGCGCCGCGGCGCCGTCGGCGCCAAAGCACAGGCCAGGCTCCTCGTAGCGTTCGCGGGGTTCTCCGTGGCCGACGAGGTTGTTCTTGCGCCGCCGGTCGAGGACCATGCCCGCCGTGTCGATCTGCTCAAGCGAACGGCCGCACGGGCTGGCGCGCACCAGCTTCGGCGCCACCGAACCGATCCCCGGCGCCCACAGCGCCGGACGCGCCCGCGTCAGGAAGTCCGGCGCGAGGAAGCAGTCGGCGTTTAACAGCAGCACCTCGTCGCCGTCGGTCGCGGCGATCGCACGATTGTTGGCCGCGCACCAGCTCAGGCGCTGCTCGAGCGTGAGCACGCGAGCGCCCGCGTCCGCCGCCAGCGCCGCCGTCGCGTCGGCGCAGCCGTTGTCGATCACCGTGACCCGCGCCCCGGGCTGGGCCATCGCCGCGGGGAGTGAGCGCCGCAGATCCTCGGCCCGGTCGGTGCTGATCAGCAGGATGTCGGTCCGGCTGATCGCCACCGAGGGCCGCGACGCTCAGGCGATCGTGCACAGCCGCGTGAGCCCGGCGGCGCCCGCGGCGGCGAACACCCGGGAGCGCCAATCGAGCGACAGCGACGCCAGCTCGAGGTCCTCCTCCACGTCGGGGAACGCGAGCACGCCCGCGGCCTCGCGCAGGATCAGCTGGCCGGCCGCGATGTCGACTGACCGGCAGCCCGCCAGCGCGACGAACCCGTCCAGTCGCCCGCAGGCGACGTAGCACAGCGTCAGCGCGATCGATCCGAGCGCGCGCAGCCGCGCGATTCCGCTCGCGGCGAGCCGCGCGGCCGAGTCGGCCACCAGCTGCGGATGGATGAACTCGAGCCCGACCAGCTCGAGCGGCGCGTCGGGGTCGAGCTCGGGCAGCCGCGCGCCGTCGTGAAAGGCACCTTCGCCGGCGCGGGCCCACCACTCCTCGCCCAGCGTGCCGTCGCGGATGTAGGCCCAGCGAACGTCGCCGAGCACGGGACCGGCCGCGACCGCGATCGACACGCACCACGCCGGTAGGCCTCGCTTGGCGTTGCGCGAGCCGCAGATCGGATCGACGACGACGTGGACCGGTCCGCCGCCGCCCAGCTCGATCTGGCCGCGTTCCTCCGAGACGACCGTCAACGGCAGCCCGGTGCGCTCGAGCTCCACGATGATCGCGTCCTCGGCCGCGCGGTCGATCACGAGCGAGACGTCGCCGCCCTTGCCCCGGCCGACCCCCCGCGCGCGGGTTCCCAGCGGGAAGCTCTCGAGCGCGTGAGAAGCGGCGGCCTCGGCGCGGCGGCAGATGCCCAGCCAGTCGGCATCGAGCGCCGCCTCCGTGGAGACGGTTGAGGCGGTCATCGGGGGAACATGCTAGCCGCTCACCCGCCGGCTGCTCTGCGACCGGCGTAGGCCCCCAGCAGCCGCGCGGCGCGGCGCGGGCTGCACCGGGCGCGGACCGGCGAGCTGTGCCAGCCGCGCTCAGACCACCACTCGCGCGCGAGCTCGCGCGGTCCGTAGGGCCCCAGCGCGAGAAAGGCCGCGTATCCGGCCGCTTCCCGGCGCGCGCGGACATAGGTATCCGACAGCGAGTCGCGCGTGTGGTCGTGCTCGACCGACAGCGCCGGGTCGATCGTGCACACGTAGCCGCGCTCCAGCCAGTGCAACGCCCACTCTTTGTCCTCGCACCCGGCGAGGTCGGCGCGAAACTGCCGCTCGCGCCACAGCTCGGCCCGGAACGCGCCGGCGCCGTTGGAGTACCCCCACTGCGGTGCGCGCCGCGCCAGCGCGATGTCCTGCCGCACGATCGTTCGCAATCGCGCGCCGTCCGGTCCCCGGTCCTCCCCGCACGCGCACGCCACGCGAGGATCGGAGAACGACGCCGCCACGCGCTCGAGCCAACCGTCGTCGAGGGCGAACGCGTGCGCCGACAGGGCGACGATGATCTCGCCGCGGGCGCTGGCGGCGCCCAGGTTCAGCGCGGCCCCGAACGTGAAGGCGCGCTTGGGGATCGTGATCACCCGCGCGTGGTGATCACGCGCGATGGCCACGGTCTGATCGCGCGAACCGCTGTCGACGACGATCGCCTCCACCGCGCGTCCCGGCGTCCGCTGGGCGCCGATCAGCGCCAGGCAACGTCCGATGCCCGCCGCCTCGTCGCGAGCCCGCACGATCACGCTGAGCGCCGGCCCGCCGCCGCTCCCCCCGGGGGGGTCCTCACCCCGGGGGCCCGGGGGGTCCTCACCCCGGGCGGCGCGGCTCACAACAGCTCCCGGTAGACCGCTGCCGTCTCCCGCGCGGTCCGCTCCCACGAGTAGCGCCTCACCCACTCAAGGCCCCGGCGCGCCAGCACGGAGCGCGCCTGCGCGTCCATCAGCAGCGCGCCCAGCACCCGCGCAAGATCGGCGCTCCCGCCGTCCGGCCCCGGCTCGAAGTAGAGCGCCGCGTCGCCGCCGGCCTCCGGCAGCGCGCTCGCGCGGGCGGCCACCACCGGCGTTTCGCGGATCATCGCCTCGACGATGACCAAGCCGAAGCCCTCGTACAGGCTGGGATGAACGAGCACGTCAGCACCCCGGATGAGGGCGTCGAGACGAGCGTCGCTCACGTAGCCGGTGAGCTCCAGCGGCTCGCCCCCGGCCCGCGCCCGCAGGCGCGGACCCTCGCCGCAGTCGACTCCCGCGAGCACCAGGCGGTGCGGAATCCCCCGCGTCCGGCGCAGCTGGGTGAACGCATCCACGAGCGCACCGAGATTCTTCTTGCGCCGCAGGTCGCCCACCCCCAGCACGTACGGACCCCGGGGCGGGGCCAGGTCGCCGAGCGGCAGCGCGGGGGCCAGCGGTATCACCCGCACCTTGCCGCGATCGACGCGGTAGCGCTCGCAGACATCCTCGCGGGTGAATGCGGAGTCGCAGATGACCCGCGCGGCTCGGCGCGCCGCCAACGGGGTGAGCGCGCGATACTTGACGCCGGTGACGCGCGCGAAGTCAGACCGCCAGTGCTCGAACGCGAGATCGTGGATCGTGACCACTCCCGGGCAGGGCGCCAGCAGCGGCAGGAAGCAGTTGGGAGCGTGCACGAGCGCCGCCCGCGACCGCACCAGCGCGACCGGCAGCTTGACCTGCTCGAACAGCACCTCCGGACCCGCGCCTCCTTCGGTGAGCGCCTGGAGCTGAAATCCCGCTCCGGCTCCCTCCCGGACCATGGTGCCCAAGGCATCCAGCAGGCAGCGCGCATAGCGACCCCATCCGCGCAGCTGGGGGGCATGCGCGTCGCGGGCGTCGAGCATCACGAGCGGGGGCATCGGCGAGGGCATTCTGGCGCGCCGTGCCCCCCGATCGCCAAATCGGGTCACGTATGCTCGTGCGGTGAGCGCGGCAGGCGACACGGAGCCTCTCGCGGCCCGGCCCCGACCGGCCTCCGCGATCTTCCAGATCCCGATCGACCTTGCCCACCCGGCCGACCTGCTGCGCACGCTGTCCGACTGGGCCTCTGAGCACCGAACCCGGCGCGTGATGTACGTCAACGCCCACGTCGTCAACCAGTCCCGCGCGACCCCGGAACTGGCGCGGGCCCTGCGCGCAGCGGACATCGTGTACTGCGACGGCTACGGCGTGCGGCTGGCCGCTCGCGTGCTGAAGCTGCCCGTGCCCCACCGGATGACGGGGGCGGACTGGATCTGGACGTTGGCGACCGTGTGTGAACTCTCCGGCCAGCCGATCTACCTGCTCGGCTCCGAGCCACCGATCGCGCGCGAGGCCGCCGAGCGGCTGCGGCGCTCCTTCCCCCGGCTGCAGGTGGTGGGTGCGCATCACGGCTACTTCGAGCTCGATTCTCCCCACAACGAGCGCGTGATCGAGCACATCAACGCCCACGCCCCCCGGATCGTGCTGGTGGGAATGGGCACTCCCAAGCAGGAGCTGTGGGTCGACCGCTACGCTGATCGTCTGGACGGTGCCCTCGTGTGGACGGTCGGGGCGCTGTTCGACTACGTCTCGGGCCACATTCCACGCGCTCCACGGTGGCTGGCGGACAACGGACTCGAATGGATATTCCGACTCGCGATCGAGCCGACCCGGATGTGGCGGCGCTACCTGATCGGCAACCCGATCTTCCTCGGCCGGGTGGCGAGCGAGGCCCGCAGGGACAGCGCCCGGCGGACGCCGGCGCCGCGATGAGCCCCGCGCCCGAGGGCAGCGGGGCCGCGATCAGCCCCGCGCCCGAGGGCAACGGCGCCGCGATCAGCCCCGCGCCCGAGGGCGACGCGGCCGCGATCAGCCCCGCGCTCGACGGCGACGCGGCCGCGATCAGCCCCGCCCTCGACGGCCTGCGCGCCCCGGCCAGCGCGACCCCGAGCCGTGATCGCACACTGCTCGGGCGCGCACAGGCGCTCGATCCGCGCCTGCTGGCGGGGCTGGCACTGGTGGCCGCGTGCGCGCTCGGCCTGACGCTCGGACTGCTGGCCGGCGTGGTCGGCGTCCGCGCCGTGCCCGCCGTGCTGCGCACCGCGGCCGTGGCGATCGCGTTCTTCGCCCTGTGCGGCTACGGCGCCGCGCGCGTCCTCGTTCGCGGCGAGATCACCGTCCACCGCCCCTTGCTGGTGCTGCCGCTCGGAGCCGCCGTCTCGAGCCTGGCGCTGGCCGTGCTCGGCGTTCTGCACGTGCCGCTCAAGGTTTCGCTGGCGATCGTGATCGCCGGCGCGCTGGCGGCGAGCGTCAGGGTCCACCGCACCCGGCGGGGCACCGAGCGGACGCAGCCGGCGGGACGCACCGAGCGCACCGCGATCGTGCGCGTGCTGCTGCCGCTGGCGCTGGCGGGAATGGTCGGGCTGATCTCGCTCCTGCCGATCTTTCGCGCCGGCTATGCGACGATCCCGGGCCAGAACGGCGATGCGATCCTCGCCGTGGGCACGGCGACGCTGCTCCAGCACGCGCCTCCGACGGCAACCCGAACGGACCTCCCGATCAACCACGTTCCGTTCGAGTGGCGCTCGAAGTACCCGATCTACTACGCGCTTGCCGCGATCGCAACGCTCGCCGGCCAGGATCCGATCCAGGCGTTCGCGACCCTGTCCGCGCTGATGCTGGCCCTCACCGCGCTCGGGTTCTTCCTGTTCGCGCGCTACATGCTGCGAGCGCCGCCCTGGGCGGCGCTGCTGGCGCTGCTGATCGTGCCGCTCGACCGGATCGTGATGTATGTGACGATCCACCCGTACTACAACGAGCTCTGGGGCCAGTTCGCGTTACCGTTCATGCTGCTGGCCGGTTGGCGATACCTGCACGCGCCGGGCCGCGCCAGCGCGACGCTGTTCGCACTGTTCGGCCTGCTCGCGCTGCTCGCCTACCCGCTGGTCATCCCGTTCCCGGCGATCTTCCTAGTGGTCTACGGCTGGGGGGTGCGCCGCCGGGCGCGCGCGGCGGGTCAGCCCGTCGGCTGGGTCTCGCAACTGCGCCTGCCCCGACCGCGAGCCCGGCCGTGGATGTGGATTCCGGTTGCCGTGATCGGCATTCCCGTCTTCGCTGTCCTGATCCGAGGCTTTCTGGAGAAGACGACCGGCGCGCTGGGGGTGATCTTCCCGTGGACGAGCCTTGCCGGCTGGCACGGCAGCGCCTTGCCCTACCTTCCGTGGCCGCGCTTCATCGGGATGCCGGAGTCCGCCTGGGCAGGAGTGGCACTGATTCTCGTGTGCGTGCTGGCGTGGCGGGGCCTGACCCGGGTCCCCGACCAGGTGCGCCGGCCGCTGGCCGCGATGGTCGTCGTGACGGCCCTGATCGGGGTCTACTTCCGTGTGCGCTACGGCGGCGAGCTGTTCTTCTTCAAGGACCTGGCGTTCCTCGGTCCGTTCGTGCTGATGCTGGCTCTCGTCGAGTTGTGCGCGTTGGCGATCGAGGCCACCGCGCACCGAGCCGTGCTGGGCCTGAGCGGGTTGGCGCTGGCGCTGGCGCTGGTGCCGGCGAGCGCCGCGCGGGAGATCGACCAGACCTACGAGCAGGCGACCTCCTCGGTGCTCGGGTTGCGAGCCTGGAATCGGGCGCTGCCGCGTTCCTCGAGCGTGCGGAACGACGTGCGGCCCGGCGGATACCAGCTGTGGGTGACGTACATGTTCAAGGACCATCCGCTGTCCGCGCTGGACCCGCTCGGGGGCTTCTTCCCGCACCCAGCGTACGGCCGCAAGGCGGATTACGTGATCGCGTCGACCGACGAGCCCCGGCCACCCGACGCGACCGGACCGTCCCTGCGCCACAACGCCCAGTTCGTGCTGTGGCGGATGAATCCGAGCGTTCCCGGACCCGACGTCTCATCCCGGTACCTCCGGGACGACGGGGCCTCGCTCTCGATCAAGTAGCCGCTCGCGGAGCCTCGCTCTCGATCAAGTATCGGATGGGATGGCGCCCCCGAACGGATGGGGGCCCGCGCCCGATCACGCCACCGTCGCCTGCACCGCCGCGCGCAGCCGCTCGGCGACCCGCTGGGGCGCGTAGCGCCCCAGGCGCTCGCGCCCGCGGCGGCGAAGCTCCGAGCGCAGCTCCGGATCACCGATCGTCAGATGCAGCAGCTCGGCGACCACGGCCAGGTCGGCGTCGGGAACGAGCAGCGCCGCGTCCCCGGCGATTTCCGGGATCGCCCCAGCCGGCCGGGCGATCACCGGGAGCCCGAAGTGAAATGCCTCCAGCACGGGGATGCAGAAGCCCTCGTGCTCCGACAGGCAGATGAAGGCGTGCGCCCCGCGGTAGCGGTCGCCGAGCTCTGACTCGGACAACCCGCTCTCGATGCTCACCGCGCCCGGCGCCAGCGTGTCGGCGAGCTTGCGCAGCAGCTCGACGTATCCCGCCGTGAGCGGGTCGCCGACCAGCACCAGGCGCGCCTCGGGGGCGCGCCATCGGCGGTAGAGCGCGAACATCCTGATCACCTCGTCCTGGCGCTTGTGCGGGGATAAACGCCCGACGAACAGGATTGTCGGCGTCGCGTCGGCGCCTGGTGGCGCACTGCCGGCGGCCGGCGGCGCCGACGGGGGACCGAGCCGGTCACGGTCGACCAGCAGGGGGATCACCTCGGTCCGCGCCGCCCCGAGCGCCCGCAGCTCGGCCGCGCTCCATTCCGAGTCCGCGGCGGCGACGTCCACGTGTGAAATCAGCTCGGGCAGCTGCTCCCGTCCGATCGCACAGTGGACCGCGACGAGCGGGGCGTGATCCCACAGCCACGACGGGGGGGTGATGTTGTGGTAGAGCAGCAGCTTGCGGTTGGGCAGCGCGAGCAGCTCGTGCAGCCTGGGCATCCCGGCCGAGTGGTGCAGCAGCAGGATCTCGCCGGGTCCCGGGTGCAGGCCCGCCATCGGCGCGATCGCGCCGCCGAGACCCGGCGCGATCCGCGCGGCGTGGTCACCCCCGCCCCAGCCCCAGGCGCGGAAGTACGAGCGGAAGACGAGCGCTTCGGTCGTGATCGCATCGTGCGGCCCGGCCCCCGACAGGACCTGATGGACGTTCATTGGCTTGGCTCGCTCGACTCGGCCGCCAGCCTCCGCTCGAGCTCCTCCAGGCGCTCCTCCAGCCTGCGGACGTGCCCCACGAGGTTGACGTTAAAGCGCGTCTGCTCGGCGATCAGCTCGCCGTGGTACTGGGCCAGCAGCTTGACGAGCACATGCTTGAGCACGGTGATCGACGCCCCCCACCGCCGGGTCGAGCGAACGTTGCGCAGGTCGGGGTCGATCAGCGCCCACTCGAACAGCTTTCCGGTCGTGATCGCACCCGTCGGCGCCACCTCTGGGCCTCGACGGTCGTCGCTGTACGCGCCTGAGGCGCGCATCGAGGACACCTCCGCGCGCGCGTGCTCGAGCGCCCGCTCGGGATCCGTCACCGGATGCCCTGTGCCGGGGCGAGCGAACGCCACGCGCCACGAAGGTCGACCATGCCCACCGCTCCGGGCTCGCGCGCGATCGAGAATCGGACGGTGCGGTCAAGCAAGCTTTCGCCCGCCCCAAACTGCTCTCCGGTCCCATCCGAGGCTGCGACCGCCACGTCATAATCGCCGCCGAGCAACGCGAGATCGGCGACCTCGAACACGAGCTGCGCGCTGCCGTCCGGCCCGAGCTCAAACGGTGTCATGGTCGCGAACACGCGAGCGCCGTCCCCAGCGCGAAGCTCGAGCGCTAGCCGCGGACTCCTCACCGCTTGGCTGGCCCGTATTCTGACGTGCACCTGCAGCGGCTGGCCGCTGTGAAACACACTGCTCGCGCGCCCCGTCTCGCCGCGGAGCTCCAGCTCGGTCACCTGCAGCGCGCGCGTCGCGGCGGGACGGTATGACGCTCCGCCGCCGTGCTCGGTGCCCATCAGGCGGTGATAGTGAAGTAGCCCCTCGGCGGTCGGTCCATCGAACGCGACCGTGCCGGCATCGAGCACGACCACGCGCTCACACACTCGCTCGATCGCGCCGGCGTCGTGGGAGACGAGTACGACGGTGCTCCCAGCGGCGATCTGCTCGGAGATCCGCCGCAGGCACTTGCGCTGGAACGCCTCGTCGCCGACCGCCAGGACCTCGTCGATCAGCAGCACGTCGGCGTCGAGGTGGGCCACGATCGAGAACCCGAGCCGGACGAACATCCCCGAGGAGTACGTCTTCACCGGCACGTCGATGAACCCGGCAAGCTCCGAGAACGCGATCACACGGTCGAGCCGCTCCTCGATCTGGGCCTTGTCCAGGCCGTGCAGGGCGCCCTGGAGATAGATGTTCTCGCGCCCGGAGAAGTCGCGGCTGAAGCCCGCCGCCAGCTCGAGCAACGAGACTATCCTCCCCCCGCACGCGGCCTGGCCCGACTGCAGCGGCACGATCCCCGCCAGCACGCGCAGCGTCGAGGTCTTTCCGGCCCCGTTGCGCCCGACGATCCCCACCGTCTCACCCGGTTCGATCTGCATCGTCACGCCCTGCAGCGCCGGCACCGGGTCCGGTCCGGGCGCGCGCCGGCCGAGCAGCAGTCCCTTGAGCGTGCGGGCCTTCTCGGCGCGGACGTTGAACGATCGCGTCGCATCGCGGAGCACGATCTCTCCGGCTCGGAGGCTTCCCGGGCTCAGCTTTCCGGAGCGACCGCTCGGAGCGCGCAGCTTTCCGGCGCGGCCGCCACGGGCCGGCGGCTTTCCGAAGCGGCCGCTCGGAGGGCTCACACGACCACCGCCAATTCGCCTTCCATCCGCCGGAAGACGAGGGCGCCGAGGGCCAGCGCGACTGTGGCCGCGGCTGCGGCGTAGACGAGGCGTCCCCAGCCCGGGCCGTGTCCGTAGTAGAGCACCGAGCGCATCGCCTCGATGAACGGCGCCACCGGATTGACCCAATCGAGCAGCGTCCCCACCCAAGCGTGCTGCTGGACGAACTTCAACGTGTCGGGCCTGAAGAAGATCGGCGTCAAGAAGAACCACGGCAGCAGCGCCGCAGCGAGGATCGGGGCGACGTCGCGAAAGTACGCGTGCAACACGGCGATGATCAGCGCACACCCGAGCACGAAGCCGAACAGCAGCGCGACCAGTACCGGCGCCAGCAGCAGCGCCGGCGTCAGCGTGCCGCGGATCGCGACCGTGATCGGTGCGAGCAGGACCAAAATCGCCGTCAAAGTGAACAGCTGCACCGCGACGGTCGAGGCCGGGATCGCCTCGCGCGGGAAGCGCGCCTTGCGAACCAGGCCGCCCTGGTCGATCAGCGAGTCTGACGCCGCCAGCAGCGACTGCTGGAAGAACATCCACACGACCAAGCCGATCATCAGATAGATCGGAAAGTCGTCGAACTTCTGCACCTTGAGCACGTGGCCGAACATGAACGTGTAGGCGCCCATCAGCACCAGCGGGTTGATCAGGTACCAGAACACCCCCAGGGTCGAGCCCTTGTACTTGCGTCGCAGCTCACGCCGCACCAGCTGCTCGAACAGGTACCGGTAGCCAGCGTAGTGGGGGGAGCGGATCCAGAGGCTCATCGCTGAGATTATCGGGCAGGGGGCGCTGCGGTCGGGCTCTCCACGATCAGGGTCACCGGTCCGTCGCCGACGAGCTCGATCGCCATCGTCGCGCCGAACACCCCCCGGCGCGCGCCGAGCCTGGCGCAGAAGCGCTCGTACAACGGCTCCGCGTGCTCCGCCGGCGCGGCGGCGCCGTAGCTGGGGCGGTTGCCGCGGGCGCGTGTCGGCGTACAAGGTGAACTGGCTCACGCAGAGGACCTCATGCGAGCGCAGCGGCTCGTTCATCGTTCCTGAGCAGTCGGAGAAGACCCGCAGCGCCCGCACCTTGTCCGCCAACCAGTCGGCGTCGCACTCGGTGTCCGCCCGCGCCACGCCAAGCAGCACCAGCAGCCCCGGGCCGATCGACGCAATCATCCGTTCCTCGACTGCCACCGAGGCGCGGCGCACGCGCTGGATCACCGCTCGCATGCGCTAGACCGAGGCGCCGCTGACACGCTGGATCACCGCTCGCACCAGCGCTTACGCCTCGCGCAGCTCGGCGGCCGCCTGCTCGGGCGCGACGATGTTCAGATGCACGCCGGCGCCGAGCTCCAGCCCCGCCAGATGGGTGAGACGGGGAAGGATGTCGATCCGCCAGCAGAACTGCTCGGCGCCCCGCGGGGCGGTCCTGACCCACAGGTTGAGCGGAGGGCTGGCTCCGAGCCGCCGCGCGAGCCTCCCCAGCGCGTCGTGCACCATCGCGGCGCCGGTCGGCCCGTCGTCCTCGAACCGCATCCGTGGTCGGCGCGGCGCCACGAGCAGCTGAAAGGGCACCCGCGCTCCGTAAGGCGAGATCAGCACGGTGTGCTCGTCGATCGCGACGATCCGCTCGCGCCGGCGAACCTCCTCCTGCACGAGGTCGGCGAGCAGGTTGCCGCCCATGGTGCGCCGTGCGTACGCGCCAAAGCGCTCCCGCTCCCGCGCGATCGCCGCCGGAACGAAATCGAGCGCGTACAGCTGGGCGTGGGTGTGGGGCAGCGAAGCCCCGGCTTCGCGGCGCTCGTTGACGATCAGGTGGACGTAGGCCGCCTCCGCGTGTGCCCGCATCCGTTCCCGCCAGACGTCCATCGCCCACCCGACCTGCTCGACCGCCAGATCGCCGAGCGAGGTCACCGAGTCGGGCGCGTTGACGATCACCTCGTGGGCGCCCAGCGCGGGAGCGGCCCAGAACAGGTCGGGGTTCGGGTCGGGGGGCAAGGCGGCCTGGCCGTTGCCCGCCAGGTTGTCCGCCGGCGGACTGAGTGCCGGGTAGAGGTTCGGCACCACCCGCACGGTCCATCCCGGAGTGTTCGGTGCGCCGGAGCCGAGGATCCCAGCCGCGCCCGAGCCCGGACCGGCGTCCCCGCGCCCGGCATCGCCTGCGCGCGGGCGCACGGCGTAGAGCTCCGGCGGGGTGCGCTCCTCGTGGCCCGCCGCGAACGGATCGGTCTCACGGTCGAGCACGGGCGCGGGGGAAGCTGCGAGCTCCCCTCCCGGACGGCCGGCGCGCGCACCCGCGACGATCGACCGCTGGCCCGTCAGGGGATCGATCCGGAGCTCGGGCACTACAGCTCCCGCTCCATCGCGATGTGCTCGATCCCCGCCTCGATGAACGCCCGCCCACGCGGCCGGTATCCGGCCCGGTCGTAGAGCTCGCGGGCGTAGGTCTGTGCGTGCAGCACCAAGCGCCGTCCCCCCACCGTGCGCGTCTCGCGCTCGGCGGCCGCCAGCAGCGCGGTGGCGATCCCGGTGCGTCGCGCGGACGCCCGGACCGCGAGTCGGCTGAGCTGCGCCGTCGGGCCGACCATCAACAGCCGGCAGGTCCCGAGCAGCTGACCGTCTCGGATTGCGACCAGGTGCACTCCGGCGCGGTCGCGCCCGTCCGATTCCTCGTGTGCGGGTACCCCCTGCTCGATGCAGAAGACCTCGTGGCGAAGCTTCAGCGCGGCCACCATCTCCCGGCGCCCGCCGGCCCTGCGCACCTCGTACAGCGCGGTGCCGGTCACCGTTGCAACAGATAGCGCCGGATGTCCTGGTCCAGGGCACCCGCATTCACGTAGGCCCCGGCCTTGTCGTAGACCATCCGCCCACTCTGGTCGAAGTACAGCGTCTGGGGATAGTACGCCGCCAGGTTCAGCGTCGAGGCGATGCTCTGGCGGGGATCGACGTAGCTCGGATACGTCACCGGGAGCTCGCTCAAGAACGATGCCGCGGCCTGGTTGTGATCCTGGGTGTCGAGGCCGAGGAAGGCGACCCGACGACCATACGAAACCGCGGCGCGCTGATAGGCCGGGAACTCCGACCGGCACGGTCCACACCAGGACGCCCATTCGTTGACCACGACCGGATATCCGTGCAGCGCCCTCAGCCGCGCCCGGAACGCCGCCGGCCCGCCTCCGAGCAGGCTGCTCGCCTGCCGGTGCAGCGCCGCCAGCGGCGCCGGTGAGCCTTGCAACGCCGCCGCGACCGCGCCGGCGGAAGGCGCCGCATTCCGCGGCTGACCGCCGCAGCCGGCCAGCGCGATTGCCGCGAGCATCCCCGGCACCTGCGCCGCGCGCATCCCTCTCCCCAAAACCGCGCGCATCCCCCGCGCCGCAACGACGAGCATCCCCAGCACCCGGGCCCCTCGCGCCCGGGGGATCCCGGCAACGGTGCAGGGCGGGAGCATGAGTCGACAGCTTGCCACACGCACCTGGTCAGCATCTGCTTAAATACCCGCTATCCTCCTGGTCAGAGCCGACGAGGGGGAAATTTGATTCGTTCCCGTTCGTTCTCGTTCGTTTCCGAGGAGCTTCCTCGTTTCGTGTCCGGCCCAAGCCGAGGCTGCTTGAGTCGCTACGACGGACTGCCGCGGCTCGCAGAACCAGCGCAATCTTCCAATCTCCATGGGTGAATCCGCCCCTTTCCCGAGTCCTGCCGCGATCGCGCGTGCCGAACTGCTCACAAGTGAGCGGTTCGTCTACGACGGCGAGACACTCGAGGATGCCCTCTCGCAGGGGTCCGCGCGGCGGCGAGCGCTCGACGCAGCGCTCGAGGAGTCAGAGGCAGGCGCCACTCAGCCATCGAACGACTGGCGGCGCAGGTTCTCGCTGCTGCTGGGGCTCGAACGCTTGCTCTCCGAGGATGAGCCGCATCTCGCCGACGGCACCGTCCTGTCCGCCCATCAACTCGACGCGCTCTCCGGCACGCTGACCGCGCTGCTCGCCGAGGTTCAGCGCAACGGAGACGGGAGTGGGAATGGGAATGGGAATGGGAACGGGAACGGGAACGGCGCGGTGTCCGCGCGTGCCACGGTCCGTGGTGAATCCGCCGGCGGCGAATCCGGAGCCGAGCGCGCCGGATCCCTGGCCCGGGGGTCCGACTCCGGACACGGATCCGAGGCCGACGAATCCGACGCCGACGGATCCGAGGGCGACGAATCCGACGGCGAGGAGGACGACGAGCCGCAGGACTGGCACGACGAGGACGCACTCGACGGAGACATCCAGCGCGGCGAGCAGCCCGAGGACCCCAACGCCGACCGACGGTTCTGGTTCGAACACGCGACGGGAGCCGGCAAGACGGTGGCGGCGCTCGGCTTCGTTGACGCCTCGCGGACCGGGGGCATCCTGATTCTCACCCACCGCCGCAACCTCGTCGACCAGTTCCACGGTGAGCTGCGCGACCGCGGCTATCGCGCCAGGATTCACGGGCCGCTGCTCGACGGTCAGGACGCCGCCAACGGGCCAGTGACGGTGGAGACCTACCAGTGGTTCGTTCGCAACGCGAGCCGGGTCTCGGACGCCTACACGATCGTGATCTGCGACGAGGCCCACACCGCCCTCGGCGAGAAGACGTCCGCTTCGATCCGCGGCCTTTCCGGACCGATCTTCATCGGCATGACGGCCACGGGTGCGCTGATCGCCCGCCACGTCACCGACCTGTTCCCCACCCAGACCTCGCGCTTCGATCTCGCGCAGGCCGCGCGCCGCGGCGTGATCTCGCCGCTTCGTTGCATCCGCATCCCGCCCGGCCCGGGCGTGCGCACGATCGCCAAGGTGCCGCTGCGCCGGGGCGAGGTCGACACCGAGTTTGACCAGGAGATGCTGGCCGAGCTTCTCGACCAGACACCGTTCAACGTGGCGATCGCCGACCTATACAAGACGCGCTTCAACGGCATTCCCGGCGTCGTCTACGCCGCCGGGGTGCGCCATTCCCACAACGTCGCCCAGTCGTTCAGGGACATTGGGCTCAAGGCTCAGGCCGTGTCCGGAGAGACGCCCAAGCGCCAGCTCGCGCGGATCCTCGCGGACTACGAGTCAGGCAAGGTCGACGTGCTCGTCAACGCGCAGCTGCTCGCGGAAGGGTGGAACAGCCCGCGGGCGACGATCTGCATGCACCTCGCGCCTACGGCGTCCAAGCGTATCTACCAGCAGCGCGTCGGTCGCGTCACCCGTCGCCATCCGGGCAAGGAAGCGGGGATCGTGATCGACTTCGTCCACCCCGCGACCAAGCACGATGACCCGGTCGTGACGCTGCACTCGCTGCTCGATCGCGACGTCTATCGCGGGGGCGCGATCGTCGTCGGACCGGTACGGCGAGGCCGAGGCCGGCGGGTCCGGGTCGAGCGGCGGGTGCTTCCGGTGACGCCCGATCCCGAGCGCCGGGCCGAGGTGTTCGAGCGGGAGCTGTGGCGGATCGCGGTCGAGAACCTCGATTACGGCGAGCAGCACGTGTGGGCTGCGCTGGCGGGAGCGCGCGTGACGCCCAATGGCTGGCGCCGCGCCAAGGCGATGCTCCACTTCGACCACGGCGGGGAGCTCGTGAGCCGGTTCCTGCTGAACGCGCTGCAGCGAAATCACAACCAGCAGCTGCGGCTGCGCGCGCTCCAGGAAATCGCCTCCGGGCGGGACGCCGACGCGTTTGACATGGCGATCGAGCTGATGGCCGCCTGGCCACGGGACGAGCGCCGCGAGGGGGTCAAGATCATGCTCACCGCACTCGCCGAGCGCCGGATCGGGCGCCGGGACCAAGCCAGCGCGTGGATCTGGCGGATGGCCGAGTACACCCGTGAGGTGCACGAGGAGTACGCCGTGGCCCGCTGGCCCGAGACCAAGCGGCTGCTCGGTCTGCTGGTCAACTCGAGTGGTCCTGCGCATGCTCGCAACGCTCGCCGCCTGGTGCACGCCTCGCGCAAGGAGGATCGCCGACTCTCGGCGGCGCTGTTGGCGGCCGCGCTCGCGCACACGCCCGAGGCCGAAGAGGCGCTTCGCGGTGCCCGCACTCGGATGGCCCGCAAGCCGGCCGCACTGGCGCGCGAGCTGCTGCGAAACTTTCCCAAGGGACGTCGCGGCAAGAGCCGGCGCCGCCGCAAGGCCGGCTCCGCCGGCGCCGTGGACGAGGTTGGCGATCGGCAGCGCCGCCCGGGCACCCAGCCGGACGTCAGCGTTAAGCCGGACTTCAGCTCGAAGCCGGATTTGAGCTCCCAGCCGGACCCCGACGAGGCCGAAGCCGCGGCCTGAGGTCAGACCCCGTTGACGATCACGCCGGCGGCATCTGAGGCGACAGTGATCTCAATTGCGCTGGAACCGCGCGTCCACGCGATCAGGTTGAGCGCCTGTAGCCGGTCGAGCATCGCCTGCAACGCGAGCGCCTGGCCGCGCCCGGCATAACGGCGGGCGATCTGGAAGGTATAGCCAGTGCTCGCCGGCGGGTCGGCTCCGCCGAGTAGCCGTTGATAACGCTTGTCGGTGACGGCGCGCTGCACCGTCAGCGGCGCGCTCACACCCGACAACACGCGCACCCGCGCGGCGAGCTCGATCAGCAGGCCGAGCGCGGCGGGACGGAGCCCTCGGTACAGCGTGGCACTCACCCCAAGGCGCCCAGCGAGCGATCCGATCGAAGCGCCGTACGCGAGTCCGAGCGTGGCCACGCCCGAGGGCAGCGGCCGGATCGTGGCGCTCCGCAAGCCACGCTCCAGCGCCGCCGGATCGTTGAATGACTGGGTGTGATCCGGGGGATGCAATACCTCCGCTTGGGAAGCCTCCGCCGTCTGAAGGCCCGTCAGCCGCACCAGGGCGGCGCGGTCGGATCGGTAAAGACGCATGATCTGAACTGCCCCCAGCACACGCCAGTAATACAGTGAGGAGTCATCGCCAAAGCTCGAAAGCAGCTTGTAGGTGCTGGCGTTGCGTGCAGGAGAGGAGTCGAAGTAGACCTGCGCGTAGGGCACTGCGCGGCCGCCGTCGTAGTCGCCAAGCACCTGGGTCAGATTGCCGATGCCCATGTGGTAGGAGACAACCGCCAGGTCGGCGCGCCCGAACCGCTGCCGGGCCAATTCGAGATAGCGAACGGTCGCCGCGAGTGCCTTAGCGGGGTCAAAGCGGTCATCGATCTTCGCCCGCTGGCGCTGCAGCCGCGAAACAAGGGCGTCATGTCCAAGCGCAGACGCGCTGTCGATCGCCGCGGTCAGCGCTCGGCTTTTGGCGAGGTCGACGTGCATGCCCAGCAGCCCCTGACCGGTCTCCGCGAGGATCTGCGTCAATCCCGCCGCAGCGGAAGGATCGGCGCCCGCGATCGCCGTCGGGCGACCGGCACTCTCGAGGTACACAATCCCCTCAAGGATGTCGGGATCGACGCTGGAGGCCGCGGCCGCCCGCTTCACCGCGCTCCGGTAGGCCGCGACCCGGGCGGCGGTGGCGATCACCCCACCGGGGATCTTGGTGAACAGGACGTGGGCGCTGCCGGCGCTCGCGCGCGCCTCGAACTCCCGCTGGCGCCCCGCCGAGTACGCGAATGGATCTCCCGGTCGGGCGGCACTGCCGGCTCCCGGAAGCGGCAGCCGCGGGGGTAGGCTGCCCCCGCGGCCCAGCGCGGCGGCGATCACCGCGATCAGCAGGACGCCGACGGCGCCGGCCAGAGCGAGCCGAGTCCGGCGGTTCAGGACGTGAGCGTGAGGCGAAGGCCGCGGCATCGCCCTGCCGAGGCGGCGTTCACGTGGCTGGGAAACACCTGCCAGCCGTTCGAGTGCGGAACGAAGTTCACCAGGGGGTGAGGGTGCAGGCGCTCGTAGTTGCGGCTGAAGTAGAGCTCGCCGATCTTCACGCCCATGTACCACGCCAGCACGCTCTGGTACGCGATCGGCATGTTGGGCTGTCCGCAGGCGAGGATTCGCGACCCTCCGCCGAGGCGCTTGACGACCGTCGAGAGACGATTGATCTGTTTCGTCCGGGCGCGCTCGTGGGTGAGATCCTTGCGCTCGATCCGCACGCTCGAGCGAGCTGCGGGGACCATCGCGCCGACGAGCACGAGCACGAGCAGTCCGGTCGCCCACCCCGCCACCGGTGGGGTAATGGGCCGTCCGATCGCGGGGGTCAAGCGGGCTCGGACCCGGGCGATCAGGGGGGGGAGGTCCAGGATCACCCGACCCAGGAACACGCCCGCCAGCACGCACGCGACGCCGGCCGGCTCGAACAGGTAGCGCGGCACGGCGGGAAATCCGTGCAGTGCGAACGCAACCTCGACCACGACCCACGTAACGGTCCCTGCCGCCAGCATCAGCGTGACGCGGTCGCGACGGAAGGCGGCCAGCGCGGCGGCGAGCAGCGCCGCGAGCTGGACCACCACCTGTTGCAGGTCGAAGAAGCGCTGGAGGGTGCCGGTGATCTTGTTGCCGTGCAGCTCACGCGGGGAGTGCAGCGCGTTGCTGCCGGCGATGTTGGCGGTCTTGGCGGTCAGCGCCGGGATTCCGAACCACAGCAGCGGGATCAGCGCGAGGCCGGCGAGGATCCACCGCCGCATCGAGGGGAGCTTCCACCACGCCCACACCGAGTAAAGGCCGAGGAACGGCCACACCTCGGGGCGCCCCAGCGACCCCAGCACCCACAGCCAGAACGCCCACCGCAGCCGACCCGACAGCTGACAGTCGATCGCCGCGAGGCACATCGAGACGATCATCGTGTCGGACTGGGCGCTGAAGATGAAGTGCATGTAGTTGGCGATTCCCAGCAGCGCGGCGGCCGCAAAGGCTCCCGCCGCGTACGCGGCGTAGCGGCGCTCGGGTGCCGCGGCCGTGAGCCGGTAGGCAATTCGCCACGCGAACACGACTCCGCTCAGCGAGATCGCGACCGAGGTGATCATCCACAGCCACAGTGCGTAGTGCCCGACGAGCGCGTAGGGCACCGTGAACAGGAACCCCAGCGGCTTCCACGACGGCGCGCCGTTGGTGTCGAGGTTCAGATGCACCGTCAGATGGCCCCAGACGAGCCATCCATACGGGTCATACCCTGGCCGCGTCCCCGTCCACAGCACCAACCCGGTCGAAACGACCAGCAGCGCCACGGCGCCGACCGCCCACGGATAGGTG
This sequence comes from Solirubrobacteraceae bacterium, assembly GCA_050996975.1. Classification (GTDB taxonomy): domain Bacteria; phylum Actinomycetota; class Thermoleophilia; order Solirubrobacterales; family Solirubrobacteraceae; genus Palsa-465. The sequence continues at coordinate 63,218 of JBPCRJ010000071.1, forward strand.
CGGATCAGGGCGCCCGCAGACGCGCCGCGCTTGCTCAGCGCCGGCGACGGGGCGGCCGTGCTGGCGGCCGTCGGTTCGTAGACCCGTGGCTCGGACACGCGCAGGCGGAACGTAGCAGCCGCGAATAAAGCCGCGGCACGCGCCTACAATCCCGCCGGCTGTGGAATCCGCGCAGGATGCAACCGGGCGGGACCACGAGTCTGGCTCGCGCCGGAACCAGGGAACCACCCAAACCACGGCCGAACCAACGTTGGTATCGTGTAGCCCTTCGGGCGGGGGGAACCCCGGGGACCTGCGGATCCCCGACGACGGTTCCGGCGCGCGTAGACTCTGAGTTCGATGCGCACTCGACGAGCAACCATCGCGGTCGTCGTGGGGGTCGGCGCGGCGTGTTCAACCGCTGCCCCGGTGCGCCGGCGCGCGCTCGTGCTGCTGCTCCTCGCCGCCTGCGCGTTGCTACTGGCCGCCGCACCGGCACTCGCGGCTCGCTCTGACGCGAAGGCGATGTGGGGACCGGTGAGCGTCAACGGCGCCTCCGAGTTCCCCGTTTACCAGAAGCTCGGCGTCGGGATCTTCGAGATGAGTTTGAGCTGGCGGACGATCGCGCCGACCCGCCCCCGCAATCCGCGCAACCCCAACGACCCGGCCTACCATTGGCCGGCTGATATCGGCTATGCGCTGGCGCAGGCCGCGCACTACCACATGCGCGTGCTGTTGCTGGCGATCGGCACGCCACCATGGGCCAACGGCGGGCGCCCCTTCAACTGGGCGCCGGACCGCGCGGGTCAGTTCGCCGACTTCCTCACCGCGGCAGCCCGCCGCTACCGCGCGGTTCACCTGTGGATGGTCTGGGGCGAGCCGAGCCGGGGGCCGAACTTCGAGCCCCTGACGCCCGTGCCTCCCGGCCAGCGGACGTTGAGTGCAACCCAAGCCACTGCGCCGCACCGCTACGCGCAGCTGCTCGACGCGAGCTACGCCGCGCTCAAGCACCAGAGCGCACGCAACCTCGTGATTGGGGGGAACACCTACACGACCGGGGACATCTCGACGCGGCAGTGGATCGAGAACCTTCGCCTGCCCGGCGGCCGGCGGCCACGGATGGACCTCTACGGCCACAATCCGTTCTCCTTCCGCGCGCCCAACCTCGCGAACCCGCCCTCGCCGAACGGCGAAGTCGACTTCTCCGATCTCGCGCGGCTCTCCCGCCTCGTGAATCGCACTCTCGCCCCGCCCCATCATTCGATCAAGCTGTTCCTGTCGGAATGGACGATCCCGACCGGCCCCGACTCGGAGTTCAACTTCCACGCCACGCGAGCGGTGCAGGCGCAGTGGATCACCGATGCATGGCGGATAGTTCGACATTCGAGCTTCATCTACGCGCTCGGCTGGATCCACCTGTTCGACGACGCGCCAGGTGGAAGCATGGGTGGCCTGCTCGACCATCAGGGCAACCCCAAGCCCGGCTTCTTCGCGTTCAAGGCCGGCTGAGCCAGCAGCGGGCGCGCCGCGCGCGTGAGCTCCGTTCTCGCGTGGCTGTCCGGTCGCCGCCGGACCGTCCCGCCGCGATACAGTGCGGGCTGGCGCTGTGGCCGATTCGCTCCCCCAGACCCGTGATCACGCGCAGCTCCACGCCCATCTCCAGCAGCTCGAGGCCCGGCTTGCCGAGGTCACGGGATGCCTGGACGCCGCCGAGACCAGGGGCGCCGAGCTGCTGTCCACACAGGCCTACGTGCAGACGCTCGAGGCGGAGCTGCACAGGCTCCAGCGCAAGCTGGCGGCGGTCGAAGACTCTCGCAGCTGGCGGATGACCGCCCCCCTGCGCACCGGGCTGCGGCGCGTGCGCGACCTGCTCCGCGATCGGGCGCGTCGGCCGTCGGCCTGAAGCTCGACTACAGGGATCGAGCGCGTTGACCGCCACCTTGAAGCTCCGATTCGTCACCAGCCCTCTCGGCAACTACCACATGACGGAGCTGCTCGCCGGGCTGTGCGGGGCCGTCCACGATGCGGGCTACGAGGCCCAGCTGGTGAGCTCGGAGTTTCCCCCCCCGGAGGCGGATCTCGCGTACGTGGTGATTCCGCACGAGCACCAAGCATGCGAGCCCGCGCGTGCCTGGCCCTCCCGAGAGCAGCGCGAGCGGACGATCGCGCTGTGCGTCGAGAACCCCTTCACACCCTGGTTCGAGACGGTCAGTCGACTCGCGCCGCAGTTCGCCGCGCTGCTCGCGATCAATCGCTCGAGCGTCGCCGAGCTCCGGCGCCGAGGCCTCAGGGCGGAGCACATCCAGCTCGGATATACGCCGGCTTGGGACAGCTGGCGAGGCCGGGAGGAGGAGCCGCGTCCGATCGATGTCACCTACCTCGGCTCCGCCGACCGGCGCCGCGACGCAATCCTCGCCAGCTACGGACGGTGGTTCTGGCACCGCCGCACGGCAATGCTGAAGCCACCGCTGGCGGTCAAGCCGGGCTCCCGGCCCGACTACCTAGTGGACCGAACAAAGTATGAGCACCTGCGCCGCGCCAAGATGCTCGTGAACCTCCACCGCGAGGGGTGCCGCTCGTTCGAGTGGGTGCGGGCGCTCCAGGCGATCGCCAATGGGTGCGTCGTCGTCTCCGAGCCCTCGTCGGACCACGCGCCGCTGGTTGCGGGCGAGCACTTCGTCGTGGCCGACGCGCGCAGCGTCCCGCACGTCGTCGAGGGCCTGCTCGAGGAGCCCGAGCGCCTGCACGCGATTCGGCACTCCGCCTACGAGATGGTGCGAGGCGAGCTCGACATGTCGGGCACGGTCGAAGGGCTCGTGGGGACGGCTCGGGCGCTCGTGGATGGTCCCGCTCGGGGTGCGCTTGCCGTGCCCACCCCGTCAGCGGATGGGGTGGGGGAGGAACGGCCTCGTCGATCGCCCCCGGATGACGTGACCCGCCTGCGGATCGCGGTGAGGAATCTCTCGACCGAGACGCTCGAGCTGCGCAGGGGCGTACAGCGGCTGCTCGAGCGCTCGGAGGGACGTGATCCGAAGGGGGAGCCGGAGCGGGTCTACTCCACGCCCGCCTACCGCGACGCCAGGCCACGCGTCTCGGTGAGCGTCACGCTGCACAACTACCAGCGCGAGGTCGTCGAGGCGCTCGCCAGCGTCGCGGTCTCGGAGTACGAGGACTACGAGGTGATCGTGCTCGACGACGCCTCGACCGACCGCTCGCTGACCGCCGCTCGGGACTTCCTACTCGATCATCCGTGGCTGCCCGCCGCGATCCTGCGCCAGCGCGCGAATCGGGGGCTCGGCGCGAGCCGCAACGCCCTCGCACGCCAAGCGCGCGGGGAGCTGATGTTCGTCCTCGATGCCGACAACGCAATTTTTCCCTCAGCGCTCGGTCGGCTCGTGGAGACGCTCGACGGAGACCCAGGTGCCGCGTTCGCCTACTCGCTGATCGCCGTGACGCGCTCCGGTGAGCACGTCGGGCTGACGAGCCAGCACGCCTGGGACCCAGCCCGGCTCGCCGCGGGTAACTACCTTGACGCGATGGCCCTGATCCGCCTCGACGACTACACCGCGCTCGGCGGCTACACCGAGGACGTTCGCATCACCGGGTGGGAGGACTTCCACTTCTGGTGCGCCTGCGCGGAGTCCGGGCGGCGCGGGACGCTGGTGCCCGAGGTGCTCGCCTGCTATCGGGAGACCGACCACTCGATGCTCAGCTGGATGGGAACCGACGTCACCACCGCGTGGTCGCTGATCCACGCGCGCTACCCGGGGATCGTTCCACCCGCTCCCCGCGCATCGGGCACGTGAGGATCCTGGTCCACGGCACTCGTCGTGACCATGCTCCGATGAGGCTCGTGATGACCCTGCTCGTCAGGGATGAGGAGGAGATCCTGGCGTCCAACCTCGAGTATCACTTCGCGCAGGGGGTTGACTTCGTGATCGCCACCGACCACGGTTCGGTCGACTCCACGCCCGAGATCCTGCGCGACTACGAGTCGCGCGGGCTGGTCCGCGTGTTCCAGGCCAAGGGTCCCCAGCACCATCAGAGCCGGCGGGTGACCCGGATGGCCAGGCTCGCCGCGGTCGAATGTGGCGCCGACTGGGTGATCAACAACGACTGCGACGAGTTCTGGTGGCCGGCCGTGGGCAGCCTCGCGGATGTGTTCTCCTCGGTCTCCGATGACTACGGCCAGATCGCCGCTCCCCGAAACAACTTCCTGCCGCGGCCGGCCAACGACGATCGGCCGTTCTATGAGCGACTAGTGGTGCGCGAGCGCTCCTCGCACAACCTCCTCGGCGCGGTGCTCGAGCCCAAGGTCGCCCATCGCGCGCATCCATTGGTCGTCGTAGCTCCCGGCAACCACTCGGTGAGCGGGGCCGAGCTTCCCCCGGCGCCGTGCTGCGATCTGCTCGAGGTGCTGCACTTCCCGATGCGAAGTCTCGCGCAGTTCGAGCGCAAGGTGCTGGCGACCGGGATCGGCTACGAGTCGCTGCCGTTCCGGTCCGAGGAGGTCGGGCGCGACCAGCTGGCGCTGCTCGCGCTGCAGCGGGAGGGCAAGCTCGAGCAGTACTTCGCGGAGCACGTGCTGTCGGAGGGGGACGTCCTGGCCGGGCTGCGCGACGGCCGCCTCGTGCGCGACGGCCGCCTCGCTCGGTTCATGGCCGCGCTCAACAAGGATCGCTAGCTGGGATGTCGCTAATCCTTGAAGCTTGCCGTTTGACTGCGGCGGCGAGTCGCTTGGGCCGTGACCTGAACCGCCTTGGCCTGCCCCGCGGCGAACGCCGTGACCTCGGCGAGAACCTGTCGG
>JBPCRJ010000141.1:0-5346 GCA_050996975.1 Solirubrobacteraceae bacterium
CTTCGTCGCCCACCCCCCTCCTGCTCGGGCCCCGCCCAAAGGGTGGGGTCCGGAGCCGTCCTGCTGATCGCTCTCGGTGCGGGCGGCTGCGGGCTCGGCCCCGGACCCGGATCCGCTGGGGTCACCCTGACCGTCACCCGTAACTTCGGCTCGGCCAAGCTCGCCTCGATCACGCGAGCGAAGGTCCCCGGCTCGGAGACCGTGATGCGAATGTTGGAGCGCTCGTTTCCCGTCAAGACCCGATACGGCGGCGGCTTCGTGGAATCGATCAACGGCGCTTCCGGCAACTCCTCGCACCTTGACTGGTTCTATTACGTCAACGGGACCGAGGCGTCTGTCGGGGCGGCGAGCACGGCGGTCCATCGCGGCGACCGGATCCTGTGGGACCTCCACGATTGGAGCGCGACTTACTCGATCCCCGCCATCGTCGGTTCGTTTCCCGAGCCGTTCGTACACGGAATCGGCGGCAAGCGGTTGCCCACCACGGTCGAATGCGCCCCGGATCTGGCGGCGGCGTGCTCGCGCGTGTCGGCGGCGCTCAGCTCGTCGGGGGTCCCCGCGGCGAGTCAGCTGCTGGGCACCGGATCGGGGACCGAAACGCTCGGGGTGGTCGTCGGCACCTGGAGCGAGCTTCAAACCGGCATCGGGGCGCGTCTGATCGAGCACGGTCCTTCGGCCAGCGGTGTCTACGCCCGCTTCAGCGGTCCGGGGAACCACTCGCTCGAGCTCCTCGGCCCCAACGGCCACGTCGTCCGGACGCTGCACGGGGATGCGGGCCTGGTCGCCGCCACATCCGAGCGGTCCTCAGTGCCGACCTGGCTGGTCACGGGCACGGACGCAGCCGGCGTGCTGGAGGCGGCCCGGGCGTTGACGGCGGCTCGGCTGCGCAACGCCTTCGCGCTCGCGGTGCAGGGCAACACCGATCTGCCCCTCCCCCTCCTCCGCAAGGCGCCGGTGACGGTGCTGGGTGCGCGGTGAGCTACCGCCGGCGCGCGAGCCCCCTGCACGCCGCCCGCGCAGCTTCGGCGTGCGCGTACTGCCTGGCGCTCGCGTGCGCCGCGCTGATGCTCGAGAATCCGCTCGCGCTAGGGGCCGTGACGCTGGCGATCGTGGCGGCCGGAATTGGCGCACGGGTCGGGTACGAGCTGCGACGAGCGGCGCTGCTGGCCGTCCCGCTCGCGATCGCGATCACGCTGATCAACGCCCTCGCGACGCGCGATGGCCTGACCGTGATCGCGCGCCTGGGCGACCTGCCGGTGCTCGGTCACACCGATATCACGCTCGAGGCGATCGCCTACGGGGCAATCCTCGGGCTGCGGGCGATCGCGCTGATCCTGTGCGGAGCGCTGTACACGGCGGCGGTCGACCCCGATCAGGTGCTGGCGCTGTTTCGCCGCATCTCGTTTCACTCGGCGTTGAGCGCCGTCCTCGCCACGCGGATGGTGCCGGTGCTGATCAGAGACTCCAGCCGCCTCGCCGACGCGCAGCGCTGCCGCCCGCCCGGCGCACGGTCGGGACGACGGCGCCGGTGGTGGGCGCCCGGCTCGCCGTCGTCTCGGGTACAGCTGCTGCGCGCGGCTAGCACCAACGTGCTCGATCGCGCGCTGGACGTGGCCGCCGCCCTCGAGGTGCGCGGCTACGGCGTCGCCCGGCGCCCCGATCGGATCCGCGAGTCCTGCTCACGCCACGATCTCGCCTTCGGCGCCGCCGCTCTCGGCGTGCTGGCGATCGCGATCGGCGCCCGGATCGCCCGGCTCGCGCCGTTCCAGGCCTATCCATCGCTGCACGCGCCCGGCGGGCCGGACGTATGGATCTGCGGAGCGGCGCTGTTGGCGTGTGCGCTGATCCCGTTCGCGAACCGACGCGGAGTGCACCGGTGAGTGCGCTGATCCCGTTCGCGAACCGACGCGGAGCGCAGCGGTGAGCGTCCTCGAGCTCGATCGGGTCACCTACACCTATCCGGGCGCCTCGCGGCCGGCGCTCAGCGACGTCTCGCTTCAGGTCTCACCGGGCGAGCTGGTAGTGCTCGCGGGGGCGTCGGGCTCGGGGAAATCGACGTTATTGCGCACCGCCAGCGGACTGGTTCCCCATTTTCACGGCGGCGTCTTCGCGGGCCGCGCGGTGGTCGCGGGGATGGACACCCGTGAGCATGGTCCCGGTCAGCTGGCGGCCGCGGCCGGGACGCTGTTCCAGGATCCCGAGACGCAGGTGGTGATGGGCAGCGCCCGCGCCGAGCTGGCGTTCGGACTCGAGAACCGCGGCGAGCCGAGATCCGGGGTGGCGCGTGCGGTGGAGGAGACGGCGCTCGCGCTCGGGATCGCCCACCTCCTGGACCGCTCGACCGGGGAGCTCTCCGGCGGCGAGCTCCAACGCGTGGCGCTCGGCGCCGCGCTCGCCAGCCGGCCTTCGCTAGTGCTGCTCGACGAGCCGACATCGCAGCTGGATCCAGTCGCCGGGGATGAGCTGATCGGGCTGCTGCGGCGCCTGAACGAAGACTCCGATACGACGATTCTGCTCGCCGAGCACAGGCTCGAGCGCTGTCTGAGCGCCGCCGACCGCGTGATCGCGCTGATCGAGGGCCGGGTCGCGTGCGACGCGCCCCCGGTTGAGTTCCTCACCTGGGCCTCGGAGCGCGCGCCGGAGCTGCAGACGCCAGGCGCCGCGCTGCTGGTCGGCCTCGGGCTGGCACCGCGTCCGGGGGTGAAGGGCGCCCGGGCCTCCCTGCGGGCACAGCAGCTGCTACCCGACGTGCAGGATCCAACGGTCGCATACGAGCGCTTCGATCGTGCACGTCCCCGCGGGCCCGGGCAAGAGCGCACGCCCCTCCGCGGGTCCTGGCGCCCGTGCGGGACCGAGCGCCGGCGAGCGCAGCGCAACACCGGGCCCGCACTTCGCTTTGACCGAGTCTGGCACGAGCTCCGCGACGGGCCCGTGATCCTCCGAGACGTCTCGCTGGCCATCGAGGCGGGCGAGCGGGTTGCATTGATGGGGCGAAATGGCGCGGGCAAGTCGACCCTGCTGCGCCACGCCACCGGGCTGATGGTGCCCACGCGCGGCCGCGTGCATCGCGTGGGACGGGTCGCGCTGCTGCTGCAGAACCCCAACGACTACCTGATCCACGAGACGGTCGCGCAAGAGGCTTCCGCGCCGGCGCTCCAGTCGGTGGGCCTTGGGGGTCCCGCGTTCGCCGAGCGCCATCCCCGGGACCTGTCCGGAGGAGAGAAGCAGCGACTCGCGCTGGCGATCGTGCTCGACGATCCCGCGGCACCCGCCGTGATCTGCCTCGATGAGCCGACTCGCGGGATGGACCGCCGGCACAAGAGCGAGCTCGCCGAGCTGCTGCGGGGTCAGAATGCCGCCGTGCTTGTTGCCACCCACGACCCGGAATTCGTCGCGGCGTTCGCCCGGCGCGTGGTCCTGCTCGCGGAGGGGGCTCCGATCGCCGACGGCCCGACGGCCGAGGTGCTGGCCGGTGGAACGTACTTCGCCACCGAGACGGCACGCATTCTCGGCGGCGCCGGTGACGTCCTGCGTCCCCACGACGGGATCGCGCTACTGAAGGAGCGCCAGGCGAAGCGAGCGGTGGTCGCGTGAACGGGCAGTTCAGGCCTTGCGAGGTGGCCGTGTGAACTGGCAACTCGGCTCGTTCGCCGTGCTCGCGCTCGCGCTCGCGGCAGGGTTCGCGTGGTACGAGCGGACTCGTCCCGATGCGCGGATCGTCGCCCTCGTCGGCACGCTGGCAGCGTTCGCGGCGCTCGGCCGGATCGCGTTCGCGGCCCTCCCGAACGTCAAGCCTACGACCGACATCGTGCTGATCTCCGGCTACGCGCTCGGGGGCGCACCGGGATTCGTCATCGGTGCGCTTGCGGGGCTCACGTCCAACTTCTTCTTCGGCCAGGGTCCATGGACGCCATGGCAGATGGTCGCGTGGGGCGCGACTGGGACATTCGGCGCAGCGCTCGCGATCCTCACCCGAGCCCGCTCCTGGCCCTTCGCCAGAAACACCGCCTCACCGCGCCCAGGCGACGCTCCGAGCCCGCGCCCAGGCGACAGCCCGAGCCGAGGCGACAGCCCGAGCCGAGGCAAACGCCCCCTGGGCAAGACGATCAACCGCTGGCCGCTCGCGCTGGTGTGCGCGGCCGCGGGCTTCGCGTTCACGGCCATCCAGGACACCGGCGACTGGGTCACCTACAGCGACCACAGCCTCGCCCAGCTCGGGGTGTACGTGGGCAAGGGGATCGGGTTTGACTTCCTGCACGCCGCGGGCTGCCTCGCGTTCGCGCTGGCGTTCGGACCCTGGCTGGTCCGCTCGATCGCGCGCTTCGCGCAGCGCCTGCAGGTGACCTGGCGCCCGGCGAGCAGCGCGGGTCTGCCGTCGATCCTCGTGGCCCTGCTTCTTGCCGGCACGGCGGTTCTGGCCGCACCCACTCTGGCCCCCGCTCAGGCCGATCCGACCGGCTACCTGGTCGGCGCCCAGAACCGTGACGGCGGATTCGGCGCCACGCCCGGTGCGTCCTCCTCGCCGCTGTTCTCTGGGTGGGCCGCGCTCGGGCTGGCCGCCGAAGGCCGCAATCTGCAGGATCTGCGGCACGGCGGGAGCAGCGTCATCGACTACATTCGCGCGTCCCCGGGGTCGGAGTCCGATCCCGGCTCGCTCGAGCGCACGATCCTCGTGCTCCGCTCCGCCGGGCTGTCGGCGAGCAGCTTCGGCGGCCAGAACCTGCTCGCGGCGCTCCAGCGCGACGTGCGCGGCGACGGGTCGGTCTCCGAACAGGTGAACCTGACCGCGTTCGCGGTGCTGGCACTGCGGGCGGCGGGCATCGCCCCCGCGCCCGCCACGATCTCGTGGCTGGTGCGCCAGCAGGACCGCGACGGTGGCTTTAACTTCGCCACCGCGGGCGCGAGCAGCGATGTCGACGACACCGGCTCGGTGCTTGAGGCCCTGACGGGGGCGGGGAGCGTCCCCCGCCGCGTCAGCGTCCGGGCGGTGGGCTTCATCCGCGCCCAGCAGAACTCCGACGGCGGCTTCCCGGCCAACCCCGGCGGTCCTTCCAACGCGCAGTCGACCGCGTTCGCGGTGCAGGGCCTGCTGGCGGCGGGGGGCGATCCCGGCTCGGTGCACCGCGGCGGCTCGCCGATTCAGTACCTGAACTCGCTGACCGCCGCGGATGGGCACGTGCAGTACTCGGGCTCGAGCGATCAGACGCCGGTGTGGGTCACGGGCCAGGCACTGATGGCGCTGGCGGGTAAGCCGCTGCCGCTCTCGCCCCCAACCAATGCGCCGGGGACGGCCGGGACCGGCACCGCCGCGACCGCGGCCCCGGCCCGCCGGCGACGGCCTGCGGC
>JBPCRJ010000143.1:0-20952 GCA_050996975.1 Solirubrobacteraceae bacterium
CTGACGCGAGGAGGTCATGATGGCTGTTGTGGAAGCTGCGGGTGTGGATGCCGGGGACGGCGTGTTTATGCCGTGGGTCGTGTTGGAGCGCTTGGAGGCGTGGTCGGCGGAGGTGTTGGCGGGAGCGATGAACCGGCCGGTGCAGATGGTCAATGGCGGCTTGTATTTGCAGGGGTTGATCGAGCAGGGGGCGCGGAAGTCGTTGGAGCCGCTGGTCGCCCGGCTGGGTGGCGGTGCTGACTACCAGTCGTTGCAGCAGTTCTTGGCGGATAGTCCGTGGGATCCGGCGGTGGTGATGCGCGCGGTCTCCGAGCGGGTCGCGCCGGTGATCGGGGTTGAGGCGTGGGTGTTGGACGATACGGGGTTCCCGAAGGACGGGAAGCGCTCGCCGGGGGTCAAGCGCCAGTATTCGGGGACGTTGGGGAAGATCGGGAACTGTCAGATCGGGGTGTCGTTGCACGCGGTCGGCTCGAAGGGGACGGTGCCGTTGGGGTGGGCGTTGTATCTCCCAGAGGAGTGGTGTGATGACCCGGGGCGGCGCCGCCAGGCGAAGATCCCGGTCGATGTCGTGTTCAAGACCAAGCCGGAGCTCGGAGTCGAGTTGATCGAGCGCACCGTGGGCTGGGAGGTGCCTGACGCGCCGGTGCTGGGCGACTGCGCGTATGGCGATAAGACCGAGTTGCGCTCGCGGCTTGACACGGCTGGGCGGCGGTACGTGCTGTCTGTGTCCGCGGACACGACGGTGTTCGTCCCGGAGACCGTGTTCGCGGTCCCCGATCCGCGTGACGCGGGCCGCAGCGGGCGCCAGAAGACGCGCCAACGTCCGGACCGTGACCCGGAGGCGATCGGCGCGCTGATCGCCCGTCAACCCACGGATGCGTGGCAGACGGTCACCTTCCGCGACGGGCCCGACGGGACGCCGATGACATCGCGGTTCTGCTTTCTGCGAGCTCGCGCCGGGAACAACTGGGAGAAGACCACGCCATTCCCGCCGCGTGAGGAATGGCTGATCGCCGAGTGGCCCGAAGGACGCGCGGCACCGACTGACTACTGGCTCTCGAACCTCCCCCCGGACACCGAGCCCGAGCAGCACGCCCGGCTCGCGCGGATGCGCTGGAAGATCGAGCTCGACTACAAACAGCTCAAGGGCGAGCTCGGCCTGGACCACTACGAAGGCCGCTCCTACCTCGGGTGGTATCACCACTGCGCGCTTGTCACCGCCGCGCACGGCTTCCTGACCCTGGAGCGGCAGCACCCAAATCACCCGCGGCCGGCCTGACCCTCCCACAGGCGATCCTCCTGCTCCAGCCGCTGTTCAAGTGCTGGACCGGCCGCTGCCACACCTGCCACCAACCCGTCGACCTCGACCAACTCCTGCTCCATCCCGACCAACTCGACGAGTGACAACTAACAAAGCACTACTATGCGGGTTGATCCCGCTCCCCGCTGGGTTTGGTGGCACCGACGGTGGCCTGATCGGCGCGATGGTGCTCTACGGCAGCTCACTGTCCCAGGCCGCAGCAGCGGTCCTCGCCTATCGGGTGTTTCAGCTCGGCGTCCCGGCCATACTCGGAGCGATTGCCTTCATCCGGCTCCGCCATACCCTCAGCCGGTCCTCGGCCCCCGCCGCCGCATGCGCACCTCTAGCAGACCCGTTGCCGATCGCGGCCGCGCCAAGCACAGCCTGAACGCACGGCTTCAGCTGAGGCTTTCTTGTGTCGAGCGCGTGAGCGCGCCCAGCGCGACACTTCGTCGTTCATGTTTCAAAGCCGGACTGGCTTCGAGGAACAGGGTAGGCGCTCTGCCGCGGTTTGATCCAAGATCACCCGATATCCGTGGCGATCTGGCCGGGCTTAGGCTTCGCGACCCGTCGCATTGACGACCGCGTCCTGGAGTCTGGCGGCGGCCGCTTGGTGGTCAGGGTGTGGCTTTCTCGTCCCGTGCTGCGGGGTTGCCCGCGCGGCCGGGCCCACGACTGTCGATCTCTCAAGTCCTCCCGGTCACCGCCTCGGAGCGCCAAGTCCCGAGGAAGCGGCGCGCCCTTTACCGGCGAGCCGCCACTGGTCCCCGGAATGATTTCCGGGGACCACAACCGCGACAAACCCCAGCAATCCACGAGAGTAAATCCAGTCGCGGAGAGCGGGATCAATCGCCAAACTACCTGTAAGCCTGCACCTTCTAGCAGCAGGCGACGGTCGCTTCACACGCGAGAGGTCGCTGGTTCGAAACCAGCCGTGCCCATTTTATGGAGTGCCTGCAAATTGCCACATTCGGCGGCGCTCTTGCCAGGCGAGCGGGGCAGCAAACCGCCGGATGGCTGCGGTATGGCTGCGCCAGCCTCGCGGATGCGAGTCACCGGGTCACCCCGGCGAGTTGGTGATCTGGCGCGAGCTCTACGAGCGCGAGCGCATCGAGCGCGTCGCCGCCGAGGCCCAGGCCGTCGAGCTGCGCGTCCTGCTCGCCGAGCTGGCAAGCGCAGGGCCTATCCGCGTCCTGCGGCTGCGCCGCGCGCTGCGCGCGATGCCTGCGCACTATCCGCCGTCCGTCCAGCCGCAGGGGCTTAGACGCGCTTACGCTGCGCCGTGGGGGAATGATTCGGCCGCCGCGGCGTGCACAGCGGCCCGTCCCGCGCATCCGGTGTGCGGTGCCGTCGCGCCGGGTGCCGGTCATCTCCCATTCGGTCCAGGCCGTCCCGCCGTCGATCGCGCTGCGGGTCACCTCGGCCCGCAGGTCGGGCACAAACGCGAAGATCTGCTCCCAGTTTTGGCGTACCTGCTCGCGTCCGCGAAAGCTCCGCCCAGGGTGGACCGGCGTCTCGTTCTCATAGTTCTCCGAAAAGCACGCGGCTACAGCGTCGACGTCGTGGGCGTTTGAGGCTTTGACCAACCGATCAACCATCTCCTGGGTCGCGTTCATCTGAGCCGCTCACCTTAGCTTTCGTTCTAGTAGACTGGAATGAACTACCACTATGGATCCCAAAGCACGGAATGTCAAGCAGAAGCGCTCCTACGACGTCAGCCGACGCCGGGCGCAGGCGCACCGTAACCAAGCCCGCATCGTCGACAGCGCCGAACGGCTGCTCCTGCGCGACGGCTACGCAGCCACCACAATCGCCGCGATTGCCGCCGACGCCGACGTCTCGGTCGACACGATCTACAAGTCCTTCGGCGGCAAAGCCGGGCTTGTGCGAGCGATCCGCACCCGAGCGCTCAAAGGCGAAGGCTCGCTGCCGGCCGAACAGCGATCAGACGCACTGCATCGGCGCGAATCAGATCCCCGAACCATCATCCAGGCGTGGGGGGCGCTATCCGCGGAGGTCGCCCCGCGCGTATCGCCGATCCTGCTCCTGATCCGCGACGCCGCGGCAACCCACCCCGAAGGACGGGCGCTGCTCAAAGAGATCGACGACGACCGGCTACGCCGGATGACCCAAAACGCCCGCCGGCTCCGCGATGCCGGCCACCTTCGCGAGGGCATCACGCTCACGCAAGCCGCCGACATACTATGGACCTTCAGCTCACCCGAGCTCTACGAACTGCTCGTTCCGCGCCGCGGCTGGACCCGCAAGCGATACGGCCGCTTCATCGCCGACGCAATGATCCACGCGCTCCTATAGGGAACACGCGGCAACCAAGCCAGTATCAGGACAAGCAGAAGCACCAAGCATCGCCACCACCGCGGCGCGGCCGCCGCTGCCGCGGAATCGCCCGACAGAAGAAGCCGATCCGACCACGCCTTTCGGTGGCCCGAGCTCGCCGTCCTCTCGCCCGCGGCGCAGACTGCGTCCTCGACATGCAAGCGGCGATGAAGCTTCCAGCCAAGGCCTCTGACCCCTCGCTCCTGAAACCCATTGCGGCGTAGAAGTCCGCGTTGCGAGACCGTCCGGTTGCGGACGCCCTCGCTCGATGAGCCGACGACGGCGATCCGCGCACGTCTATGCAGCGCCTCGCAGAGCAGCAGTCCAAGCCGACCGGCCGACTTCGAGGTAGCCGGCGAAGCGTTGCGCGTGATCACGCCGCTCGACTTCGAAGACATCGATGACGACTGACCACTTTGTTCCGCGTTTCACCGGACTCGCTGTCACACTCAAGCGGTGAGCCCGGCGCCCGCAGTTCGCCCCGCCGGCCGGCCGCCGCGCCTGTCGCGGGACGCGGTCGTGGACGCCGCCGAGGCGATCGTCGCCGGCGAGGGAATCGACGCCCTGACGATGCGACGGCTGGCCGATTCGCTGCGCTGCTCGACGATGGCGCTCTACCGTCACGTGCGCGACAAGGACGAGCTGCTTGTCCTCCTGATCGACCGCCGCGCCGCCGAGCTGCCGCGCCCCGATCTGCCCGCGGATCCACGATCCCGGTTGCTGGCGCTCTATCGGCTGCTCTACGACGGACTGTGGGAGAGCCCGTGGATCGTCGAGGTGCTGGTCAAGGGCGACCTGATCGCGCCGGCCGTGCTGTGGGCGGTCGATGCGATCCTGGCGGGGTTTCTCGACGCCGGCCTCGCCCCCGAGCGCGCAGCCGCCGCGTACCACGCCGCGTGGCGCTACACGATCGGTGAGCTGACCGTGCGTCACGCGACCGCCCGGCATCTCCCGACGCTCGACCGACCTCCGATGGTTCGCTCGCTGCTTTCGGCCGTCGACCCGAGCGAGCTGCCGGCGTTGACCTCGATCGCCCCCCATTGGAGCGTTGCCCGTGAGGGAGCGGCTTTCGATGACGGGCTTGCCGCGATGATCGACGGGTTGCTGACGTGGCGTGATAGCGTACACGTACGCAAATCATGAATCCGCGAGTCGGGATTTGGTGGGCACCGGTGCTCGACACCGGCGCCGCCGCCGCTTGGCCAAACCTCTATCACCACCGCAAAGGAACCGACTGTGACTGAAGGCACGACATCGAGCAGGTTGACGCAAACCGCATCGGAAGCCGCCCCCGCCTGGCAGGCGCCCGACGTCGTCCCGACGCTGCGCTACCAAGACGCCCCTGCCGCGATCGATTGGCTCGAGCGCGCATTCGGGTTCGAGCGCCACGCCGTCTATGCCGATCCGGACGATTCAGCGATCATTCACCATGCCGAGCTCCGCTTCGGTTCAGGGATGATCATGCCTGGATCGGCTCGGGAGTCGCGTGGATCGAGCCCCCGGCCGGTCCTGACGCCCAGCCAAGCCGGTGGGTCCACGGGCGCGACCTACGTGATCGTCGATGACCCCGACGCCCACCACGAGCGGGCGAAAGCGGCCGGCGCCGAGATTCTTCGTGAGCCGATTGACCAGGACTATGGTTCGCGCGACTACTCCGCCTGCGACCTCGAGGGTCACATCTGGAGCTTTGGAACCTATAGGCCCGCGCGCGCGGGCTGAGTTCTGCGGAGCACCTCGACGGCACCGCAGGGTAAAACCCGCCGGCGCTGTCCGATGCCGCTGATCCGGGGCGGAACTTCCAGCGAAGACGGAGTTATGCACGGGACGAGCGAGGTCCGCACCGGGGCCGCCACCCCACACGTAGCCGGCGCACTACCGGCACCGGATGTCGATGCTGAACCCCCCCCCGCATCGGACCGCGCCGTCTCCGAGGCGCCCCCGGCCAAGGACGCGCTCCGCTACCGCCTGCTTGACCTCGCGCTCGAGCGCGGCGTTGTCCCCGACTCCGTGCTTCGAGCCGGGTCGGTCTACGGCGCGTGGGATCGCGAGCGGCGCGAGTCGCGCGGTGGCGCACAGGCCCAGGAGGAGCGCAAGGAGGCGCTCGTTCGACGCATGTCGAGCGGCCCGATCGCGGAGGTGCCCGAGAAAGCCAACGAGCAGCACTACGAGCTTCCGGCCGAGTTCCTCGGGCTGATCCTCGGCCCGCGGCGCAAGTACTCCGGGTGTCTGTGGACCGCTGACACGCGGACTCTCGCCCAGGCCGAGGACGCGATGCTGGAGCTTTCCTGCCAGCGGGCGCAGTTGCGCGACGGGATGGCGATCCTCGACCTCGGCTGCGGCTGGGGCTCGCTGTCGTTGTGGCTGGCCGAGCGATACCCGCGGGCGCAGATCACGGGTGTGTCCAACTCGCACCGTCAGCGAGCGTGGATCGAGACCCAGCGCGATCAGCGCGGGCTGGGGAACCTGGAGATCCTCACCTCCGACGTCAACGACTTCCAGCCCCGTCGTCACTTCGACCGGGTGATGTCAATTGAGATGTTCGAGCACATGCGCAACTGGCGCGAGTTGCTCGCGCGGGTCAGCACCTGGCTCGAGCCTGATGGCAAGGCGTTCGTGCACGTCTTCAGCCACCGGCTCCTCCCGTATCGATTCGAGGGCACGTGGGCGGCCAAGCGGTTCTTCAGCGGGGGGGTGATGCCGAGCCACGACCTGCTGCCGCGCTTCAGCAGCACCTCACGCTGAGCAACTCGTGGATCGTGCCCGGAACCCACTACGCCAGCACGCTGCGAGCCTGGCTCACCCAGCTCGATGCGCGCCTCCCGGAGGCGAACGCGGTACTGATCGCCGACGGGCGCTCCGAACGCGAAGCGCGCCGCCTCGTGGCGAGCTGGCGGCTGTTTCTGCTCTGCACCCAGGAGATCTGGCGCTACCGCGGCGGCGACCGCTGGCTCGTCAGCCACTACCTGCTCGAGCCACGGTCGCACTGATCGCGTCGAGTACGTGCGGCCAGGTCCACCGCGGCAGGTCGTGTCCCATCCCGGGGATCTCGAGCAGTTCGGCGCGCGGGATCGCGGCGGCCGTGGCGCGACCGCCGGAAGGCTGGACCACGCGATCGCGCAGGCCGTGAACGACGGCGGCCGGCATCTGCAGGCCGCCCAGGTCCGCCGTGCGGTCGCGCTCGGAGAGGATCGCTGCGAGCTGGCGCCCGCCGCCGCTGCCGTCGCCCTCCTCGCGGGCGAGCAAGCGTCGCGTCGCGACTCGGACGTCGTCGTCGTCGCGTTCGGTCCGGTGTTCCGATCCGATCCGCCCGAAGCTCCTCACCAGGTGCTCGGCGAGCCGGTCCGGGTCTGCAGGCGCTGGACGCAGGAACTCTGGCACCATCCGCAGCGAGACGCGCCCGGAGCGCCCGTCGCCTGGGCGGCCCATGATCGAGACCAGCGAGTCGACGCGATCCGGATGGCGGATCGCCAGCTCCTGGGCCACGAACGCGCCCATCGACACGCCCACCACATGCGCCCCGCGCGCCGGCGCGAGGCGCTCGATCAGCCCTGCCGCGTCGTCGGCCATCGCTTCCAGGCTGTACGCGCGCTGAGCCCGGCGGCGCAGAAGCTGGGTCGCCGAGACGCCCGGACCGACGAAGTGGGTCGACCGCCCGACGTCGCGGTTGTCAAAGCGCACCGCCCGCAGGCCGCGGCCGGGCAGCTGCGCGAAGAAATCCTCGCGCCACCAGCAGAGGTCGAGCCCCAGCCCCATCACGAGCAGCACGAGCGGATCGTCGCGGTCCCCGAGCTGCTCATAGCACAACTCGACCGACGGCGAGACGGCGGCGCGTCGCTCGCCGACCTCGCAGCGAGCGCTCGTCCCGCTCACCGCTGCGTTCCGCCGGCGCCCCGCGGCGGCAGTGGTAAGAACCCCGAGGTGCGCTTGGCGTAGTCCGCGTACCCCGGCCGGCGTTCTCCGATGTCACGCTCGAGCATCGCCTTGCCCGATCCGCGGACGAGCAGCAGGGTCATCGCCAGGGGACCGACGACCGTCCACCACACTCCGCCCGCGGGCAGGGCGACCAGCCACAGGCCCCACCATACGCAGGTGTCCCCGAAGTAGTTCGGGTGGCGCGTGTAGTGCCACAGCCCATGGTCCATGACCTTGCCGCGGTTGGCGGGGTCGACCTTGAAGCGCCGCAGCTGATCGTCGCCGATCGCTTCAAAGGCGAGCCCAAGCGCGAACACGAGCACGCCCGGGAGGATCGTTGCGCCGACGGCGGCCGGTCGCTCCGCCGCGGCTTGCAGCGGCAGGGAGACGATCAGCACGAGCCCGGCCTGGACGGCGAAGATCGCCCACAGGCTCCACACCGCGAATCCGGCGCCCCGTTTCGCGCGCATCGCTGCGTAACGCCGGTCCTCCTCGGGCTCGCCAAGCTTGCGCCGGGTCAGATGGAGTCCGAGACGTAGTCCCCACGCCGCCGTCATCGCCAGCAGGAGCCAGCGTCGTACCGGATCGCCACCGCCGGCCAGCGTCCCCACGACCGCGACCAGCACGAACGCGGGCCCCCAGACTGGATCGACGATCGAGGCGTCGCGCCGGACAACACTGAGCGCCCATACGAGCGCCATCAGCAAGGCCACCGCCGCCGCCGACAGCGCGAGCACGCCGCCCGGACCGGCGAGCACCGTGGTTGGACCCGCGATCACGCTCGCCCGATCCCGCGCCGCTCTCAGCCCGGGAGCGCCGCCTCGAGCGCTTCGATGATCTTCGGATCCTCGGGCGTAACCTTTGTCGGCCAGCGGGCGAGAAGATGCCCATCTGCCCCGACGAGATACTTGGTGAAGTTCCACGTTGGCGGTCCCGAGCCCGGCTGGCGTCCCAGGTCCTCCCACAGGGGCGATGGCTGTGCCCGCACCGACATACGTTCGGTCAGCGGGAAGCTGACGCCGTAGTTCTTCTGGCAGAACGCCCCGATCTCGGAGCCCTCGCCGTGCTCCTGATCGAGGAAGTCCGCCGACGGCGATCCGAGCACCCGCAGGCCACGACCCTTGTAGCGCTCGTAGATCGTCTGCAGCCCCTCGTACTGCGGCGTGTAGCCACACTTGCTGGCCGTGTTGACGATCAGCGTCGGGTGTCCGTGCAGCGAGCGCAGATCAAGCTCGCTGCCGTCGAGCAGGCGCACGCTGCGGCTGTAGATATCGGTCGGCGCTGGAACCTTTGGCGTGCGGCGCATGTACATGCGCAGGGTGGAGAAGACGCTCATGCTTCACGTACGTCAGAGAGCCTCGGTCGGTTCACTGCGGTGATCCGCAAATGCCCGAGCCCCGTAGTGTCGGAGGACCATGTCGCGCGCTCGTGCAGCCACCGCCGCCACCCTGTGCCTTCGGGTCACCTACGGCGCGGGCCTGATCGCGGCGCCGGAGCGACTTGCCCATCGCTGGTTGGGTGCGCCGGCCGGCAGCGCTTCCACCCAGGTACCGTTGCGCGGACTGGGCGCCCGGGAGGTCGTGCTCCATCTGGGCGGGCTTACCGCCGCGCTCACCGGAGCACCGCTCCGTCCGTGGTTGGCGGGAAGCATCGCGGGCGACCTGACGGATGTCGCCGCCACGCTCGCCGGGCGTGATCAGCTGCCAGAGGGGTCGGCGCTGGCGACGGCCCTCCTCGCCGGAGGCTCAGCGTTGCTCAGCGCCGTTCTCGCCATATCGGTCGAGCGCTGAGACGTCCTCCGTGCGATCGGCATCCGACAGCGCCCCCATGCACCCGGCATGGGACAGCGCCGGGGGGCAGCGGGCATCCGACAGCCCCCCCGTGTCGCTGGCCTACGACAGGGTCGGGCACGGCCCCCCGCTGGTCCTGCTGCACTCGCTGGGCGCTGACCGCCGCGTGTGGGACCCGATCCTCGAGCCCCTCGCGCAAGACCGTGAGGTGCTCGCTGTCGACCTCCCGGGCTTCGGTGAGTCGCCTCCGTTGTCGCACACGCCCACACCGAGTGCGCTTGCGCACGCCGTCGCCGAGTTTCTCGCCGGTCTGGGCCTCTCCCGCCCGCACGTCGCCGGCAACTCGCTGGGCGGCTGGGTGGCCCTCGAGCTGGGCCTCGCCGGGCACGCGCGATCCGTGACCGCGATCGCACCGGCGGGCCTGTGGCCCCAGCCGCTGATGCCCAAGCGTGGAATCGCCCGCGGAATCGCCCGCGCGGCGCTGCCGCTCCTCGATCGCATGGCCGCGAGCGAGCGCGGACGGCGGCTGATCCTCACCGGCTCCGTAGCTCATCCCGAACGGGTGCCGGCCCAGGACGCGGCGCACCTCGTGCGCGCCTACGCGCTCGCCCCGGGCTTCAGAGCGGCGAACGACGCGATGCGATCGGCACGTTTCGAGGGTCTCGAGCGCATCCGCGTACCGGTGACGCTGGTATGGCCCGAGCACGATCGGCTCGTGGAGCGCCCCACGTGGCTCCCGTTGGGGGTCCACAGCCGGACGCTCGAGGACGCCGGCCATCTGCCAATGTGGGATGCCCCCGCAGCGCTCAGCCGGCTGCTGGTGCGGACGAGCGCCGGAGCATCGTCTACCCTTAATCGGTCTCCGTGACATCAGATCTCGACTAGGAGCAGCCAGTCATGCCGACGTATAACGATCTCTCGCTCGGTGCCCGCACCATCACCGCGGAGCGCAGCCGCGCCGTCTTTGGGCAGGTGATGGGACTCGTCGCCCTGACCGTCGGATGCACCGCCCTTGGCGCCTACGTCGGGCGCAACCTCACTGGGGGCACCGGGATCGCTCTGTTCATCGGCGCGCTGGCGTGCGTGTTCGGTCTGAACTTCGCGTCCAGCCGCGGCCACGAGCAGCTGGCGATCGGATTGCTGTTCGGCGTCGGGCTGCTGCTGGGGATGGCTGTCGGCCCAGTCCTGGCGGTATACGCCAAGGCACAGCCGGCGGTCCTGTGGCAGGCCGCGGGCGCGACCGCCGCATTCGTCGGCGGCCTCGGCGCGTACGGTTACGCGACCCGCCGCGATTTGTCCGCCTGGGCCAGGACACTGTTCTGGGCGCTGTTGGGACTGATCGCATTCGGGATCGTCGGAATCTTCGTCGCGATCCCGCACGCCAACATCATCTACGCGCTCGCGGGCCTGGTGGTCTTCGGCGCATTCACGATCTTCGATTTCAACCGTCTGCGCCGGGCGAACATGGCCAGCGCGGTGCCGATCGCCGCCGGGATCTTCCTGGATATCTTCAATGTGTTCCTGTTCATGCTGCGGCTGCTCGGCGGCGGTCGCAACTAGCGCCGGGTAGCCCTCCCGACCAGTCGGGGTACCGGTAGCCACTAGCCGGTTGGGAGATTTTGGAGGCTATAGACCAGAAATCTCCCAAGCGACCGTGTAGGCAATCTTCCACCACCGGGAGGCTCATCTCTAAGCGACGGTGAGGCTCACTCCTCGTCGGCCACATAATGGCGCCCCCCGGCGCTGTCCACCCAGACCCGCATCACCCGTTCTGATCGGGGATCGCGGAAGCGCTCATTGGTCGGCTGCCACTCGGGCGCCGGGGTGTCGGCGTCGCCGTGCCCGGCACCGCGCCGCGGACGGCGGCGGGGCGCCTGGAGCGGGAGCGGCGGCAGGTCGGCCATCGCCGCGCTGGCCTGCGCTTGGGTCTGCGCCTGGACGATCAACGCGACCCGGCGCTCCAGCTCCTCGATCCCCAGCCGTCCTGCGGCGGCGTGGCGGTTCAGCTTCTCAAACAGCAGCTCTCGATCTCCGTCGCTGAGGCGCACGTCCCGCTAACCGCCGCGATCGACGTTCACGGCCGTGCCGTAGGCCACGATCTCGGTGAACTGCTGCCCGATCTCGGATGAATCGAAGCGGACGCCGATGATCGCCTCCGCGCCGAGCAGCGACGCGTTCTCGACCATCCGGTCGATCGCGTGACGCCTTGAGTCCTCCAGCAACTGGGTGTACTCCGAGATCTCGCCGCGGCGAAGCGCCTTGAACGAGGCGGTCATGCTGCCCGTGAACCCCATGCTTCTGACCACGAGTCCATAGCAGACGCCGAGGTTCTCCCGGATCGGCATCCCCGGCAGCTCGAACGCCGTGGTCATCGGCATCGCGGGCGGGCTGATCTGCTCGACCATGGCACGGATAACCTACCACCGCGTTCGGGTGGCGAGCGTCCGTGCATCCGCTCGATTGCGCCCGCTCGACGGGGGGCCCGCTAGGTTCTATCGCGATGAACGCTCGTCCGCCGCTGGCCGCGCTGACTATCACCGGCTTGCTCCTGCTCACCGGATGCGGTGGTGCGGGCACGTCCTCGAGCGCGACCCAGCGGACTCCGGCGAGCACCACTTCGACCACCGCTCCGGGGCCCGCGTCGAGCGCCACTTCTGCGGCCCCGGCGCCGGCGGCGATCGGATTCGAAGGCGTGCCGCTCGAGCAGGGGCCGGCGCTCGCTCCCGCCGGCACCACCCAGATCAAGACCGTGGACCGAATCCGGTGCGGCGCGAGCGAGCAGCTCGCCTACCATATCCATGCCCACCTGGCGGTGTACGCGCGGGGTGCCCTGCGGAGCCTCCCGGGCGGCGTCGGGATCCCGCGGTCCGTTCCGCAGCAGACGCCCGAGGGACCGGTCGCCGCCGGCGGCGATTGCATCTATTACCTGCACACTCACACCCCCGACGGCGTGATCCACATCGAGTCTCCCGTGAAGAGGAGCTACACGCTCGGCGAGTTCTTCGACGAGTGGCATCAGCCGCTCAGCCCCACCCGGGTGGGCACCGTGGGTGGCAGCGTCACCGCGCTCCTCGACGGCCGACGCTTTACCGGGAACCCGCGGTCGATCCCGCTCGCCTCCCACGGCGTGATCCAGCTCGACGTCGGGTCGCCCGCTCCGCCGCAGCCGGTCTCCTGGGCGCAGACACAGCTGTGATCAATCTAATCGGCCGGGCTCCGCCCGGCCTTTGTATTCGGCCCCGCCGGGACCGGTGGCGTTGAGCTGGCGCGATTTGCGTAGGCTGACAGCCAGAACGGACCATGGATGGTCGGCGCCCGCGCGGGGCGCGACGAATCGACCGCCGGGTGTCCTACTTGCGCTGAGCGGACGTGTGGCGCCGCCGTCGCAGGATCCCGGTCCCCACGGCGGCGGCGATCACCACGCCCAGCGTGAGTGCGGTGACAAGGCCGAGGTCGCCCACGAAGTCCACCACCGCCGGACCGATCCAGTAGGCACCCAGACCGATGCCGCTCGCCCACAGCGCCGCGCCAGCTGCGTTGACCGGCAGGTAGAGCATCGCGCGGACGCGGTGGATTCCCGAGACCCACGACGGCGCGAGCAGAATCGCGAGCACCGCATAGCGATGGAACACCTGGTCGCTGCGGGCGATCGCGCGGCGGCGAATCCGCCTCAGCGGACCCCGAGCGCTCAGCAGCACGTGACCGGCCCTGATGCCCATCAGCCACCCGGCGATCCCGCCCGCCGTCGCGCCGAGCCACGCGACGAGCAGCACCGAGCTCACGTCGAGCTTGTGCCTGGCGGCGAACACCCCCGCCGCGATCAACACCGGCTCTCCGGGACCGGGGACGCCAGCCCAGCTGGCGAACGCCGCGAGGGCGAGTCCGACGTAGTCGATCGCGGGACCGTGAAAGTGATGGTGGAGATGCAGTCCCCCCGCCAGCCCGGAGATCCAGAGCAGCCGGGCGGGGCCGACGGCTACGCGCACCGGAAGTGCTCCACGATGAGGATCGTGGCACACAACACCGTTCCCGTTGGGCCATCCCACCATCGCCGGGAAAGCGCCCGCGCTGGGCGCACGCAGCGCCATCCGCGCCGGGTGGATAGGCTGAGCGCCCTGATCCTTGGCCAGCGGGCCAATGCCACAGCGACTAAGCTCGCGGAGGATTCCCCGGCAGATGAGCACCGACATCATCGTCTCCTACGACGGCACCTCCAACGACGACGATGCTCTCGCGCTCGGCAAGCTGCTCTCGCGCACCGGCGCGACGCTCGCGCTGGCTTACGTGCGTCACTCGCGAGAGTTCGATCCCCGTCGTGAGGACCTGGCTCAGCACGACGCCGAGCATCGTCTGGAGCAGGGCGCCGCCTGGCTCGAGGATCCTGAGATTCCACGCCATGTCGTCGTCAGCGCTTCGACCGGAGCGGGTCTCGGCCAGCTGGCACAAGACGAGCAAGCGTCGGTGATCGTGTTCGGGTCGGACTACCGGACGCCCCCGGGACGTGTCGAGCCCGGTCCTTCCGCCCAGCATCTGCTCGAGGGCGGCTCGGTGGCGATCGCCGTTGCGCCCGCCGGTCTGAGGACCGATGCCCGCGCCAGCATCGAGACGATCACCGTGCTGCCCCAGGATGCCGACGGCGCGGCCCAGGACACGGCGGAGGCGCTCGCGTCCGCGCTGGGCGTCGCAATCGTCGCCTCCGAGACGGGAGCCGATCTGATCGTGGTCGGCTCACGGACGAGCGGCCCGCTTGGCCGGATCGCGCTCGGCGGTGCCGCGCGAACGCATCTGGGCGCCGCGCGGAGCGCCGTGCTGGTCGTGCCCTACGGACAGCCCGCTCACTTCTAGCCTCAGCGCCGGATCCCGCGCCGACCCAGCCCGGCCCCCTCCGCGGCGTTCTACGCTCTCTCGCGGCCGGCCATCGCGCTGACCGGCGCGGGATCCGGCGGCCATCGCGGCGCTCGGGACGTTTTGTCCCTATGTCCAAACGCTCGGATTGGTTTGCTGGACCGGGGGCCATAGGTCGGGGGAAGCTCTGGGGCAAGACTTGCGACGTTCAGATCTGGGCCTCGCAAGGCCCTGCCGCCGACCGCGGAGGGCGGCACCCGACCCTCCGGACAAGGAGAAAGATGCTAAGCGCATACCCAAGCTGGCTCAGTCCCGGAGACAACGCGTGGCAGCTGACGGCCGCGACGCTCGTGGGGCTGATGAGCGTGCCCGGACTGGTCGTGCTGTACGGCGGCGTGATGCAGAAACGCTGGTCGATCAACAGCATGATGCTCACGTTCGCCGCATTCGCGGTCGTTCTGATCGTGTGGGTGCTGTGGGGCTTCAAGATGGCCTTCGGCCACCCGATTGGCCACGGCACCGGTTTCTTCTCGACGTTCATCGGGATACCGGGCAACATCCTCAGCCACTCGCAGGAGCAGGGACGGGCCAACATCCCGCTGCTCAGCGGAGGCTCACCGAACTTCAGGTTCCCGATGTCGACGCTGGCCTACTTCCAGTTCGTGTTCGCCGCGATCACGCCGATCCTGATGCTCGGCTCGGTCCTCGGCCGCGTGAACTTCAAGGCCTGGATCCCGTTCGTCGCGCTGTGGTCGACGTTCATCTACTCAATCAACGCGTTCCTGATCTGGGGCGGGGGCTTCTTCGCCCACAACGGCGCGGTCGACTTCTCCGGTGGCTACGTGATCCATCTCTCCGCGGGTGTCTCGGGTTTCGTCGCCGCCGCGGTGATCGGACCGCGGCTGCAGCGAGATCGAGAGATCGACGCGCCCAACAACGTCGCCATGGTCGCCGTCGGCGCGGGTCTGCTGTGGCTCGGATGGAATGGCTTCAACGGCGGAGACCCGTACTTCGCCGGCGCCTCGGCCTCGGCCGCGGTGCTCAACACGAACCTGTGCGCTGCGGTGGCGTTCCTGATCTGGGTCGGCTGGGACTACCTCACCGGGCGCAAGCCGGGCCTGATCTCGGGCGTCAACGGGATCATCACCGGCCTCGTCGTGATCACCCCCGCCGCCGGCTTCGTGGACGGGTGGGGCGCGATTGCGCTCGGCGCGATCGGATCGACGATCGTGTACTTCGCGATCAACTGACTGAGCGGCATGTGGCCGTTCCGCAACGTGGACGACACCCTCGGCGTGATCTACACACACGGGTTCGCCGGCCTCACGGGTGGGTTGCTGACTGGTGTGTTCGCCGATCAGCGGATGATCTTGTACATCGGCCACGGCAGCACCTCCAGCATCTCGGCGCAGGGCCTGGTCCACGGCGGCACCCATCTGATCAAGTGGCAGTTCCTGGCGGGCCTGTGGGTGATCGTCTTCTCCGGGGTGGGCACGTTCATCCTGCTCAAGCTCGTCGGGCTGTTCGTCCCGTTGCGGATGTCCGAGAAGAACATGGAGATCGGCGACACGGCCGAGCACGGGCACGAGGTCTACCCGTCCGACGTGCCATCGCTCGGATTCCCGGGCGGAGTCCCGGGGCTGGGGAGCGGCAGTGGGAGCGAGGCCGGGAGCGAGACCGGGGCTGGATCGGGACGAGCCGCGCCGACCCCAGCGTGATGGGGCACCTCATGGCAGCTCCCGTGTCCAGGTGCCGGGGCGATGGCACCCGCTCGGTCACCTGAGTGGGGACGCAGTCGGAGTGATGTTCGGGGGGTCACCGGTGGCGCCCCCCGAACCACCCCGCTGATGCTCGTCGCCGGCGCGGTCGCCGGCGACGATTTCAGCCAGATCGCCGGCGTGGCGGCTCAGGCGCTCGGCGCGCCGGTCGTGATCTCGATTCCGGCCCTCGGCGATCCCGTCGTGGCCCCGCCCGGCTCGATCGACGCCCCGGTGCTGGCCGCCTTCCTGGCCCGCGTCGCGGATCTGATCGATGGCAAGCGCATCGATCCGTCGGGCGCCCTCGACAATTCGGTCGCGATCCGAATCGGCGCGCAGGTGGTGGGGGCGGTCGTCGTGTGTGCGGGCGGGGCGGGGGCGGGTACTGCTGGGGCGGAGGGGGACGGCGGGCCGTCGGAGGCGAGCAGCGCGGGGGAGGTCGGCGCTTGGGCGGGCGCGAGAAACGTGGGGGAGGACGGCGACCGGTCGGGCGTGAGACACGGGGGGAAGGACGGCGCGCTGGCGGGCGCGAGAAATGCGGGGGAGAACGGCGCGCTGGCGGGCGCGAGAAATGCCCGGAAGGATCTGCGGGAACTGGTCGAGGGCGGAGCAGATGCGGTCAACCCCGAGCCGCGACCCTGGTTGGAGGCCGCTGCGACCGCCGCCGCTGTCACCGCGATGATGCGCGAAGCCCAGCAGGGCACGGTCGACGGCGCCCGCCGCGTACTGCTGCAAGCTCTCGTGGCGGGTCCGCCCGCCGATCTCGCGGCATGGGTCGGGCACGCGCGCGAGCTCGGTTTCGATCTCGGTCGCGGGGCAGTCGGGATCTGCGCGCGATGGCCGGCCGGCACAGTGGCCGATGCGGATCAGCCGCGCTCCGACCACGGGGGGCTGGTAGCGGTGCTGGGCGACAAGCTGTTCGGGCTGCTGCCGCTCAATGCCGCGCTCGCCGATTCGTCTGGATCGCAGACCGAGACCGCCGCTGCGTCGAGATCGCCGGTGGGGCTCGCCGACATCATCGACGCGTCGGGATCGCCGCCTGGGCACGTCGATCGGTCCGCACCGATCCAACCGCAGAACCAGACCCAGACCGGCGCGCAGGCGCTCGCCGCGGAGCTGACCGGGAACGGGTTGATGGTCGCGCTCTCGGCTCCGCGCCGGGATCCGGCCGCGCTGCACGAAGCGCTACGTGAAGCCGAGCTTCTCGTCGAGCTCGCGGTGGCGCCGGACCCGCTGTTCTCCGGTCAGGAGGAGACCTACCGGCTGCTGATCGGGGTGCTGCTCAGAGACCCGCTCGAGCTTGAGCTGCTGTGCTCGCGCACGATCTCCTCGCTGGTTGCCTACGACGTCCAGCACGACACCGAATTGCTCGCCACGCTACGCGCGTTTCTCGCCCATCACGGCTCGACGACCGAGACTTCGGTGGCGATGCGCCTGCACCGGCACACCGTCGGCTACAGGCTCGCGCGCCTGCACGAGATCTCCGGACTGTCGCCGTACGAGTCCTACGGGCGCGAGCGCCTCAGCCTCGGGCTCAAGGCGCACCAGATCCTCAAAGCCGAGCGGCAGCGAGCGTCGTAGGCAGGCGGGCACTCCCCGCGCGGACGGGCGATTCAAGCCAGGCGGTCGATCGCGGCACGGCTCGTTCGCTCGGTCACCGAGCGCGGCGCGAGCGCTCGCGCGGCCGCAGGCGGTACGCCACTTTTCGCCAGAGGCTGGGTCCCCGCGGCTGGGTCTGCTCCCACTCTTCCTTGCTCGGCAATCGGCCGCTCCTGCGCTCGGCCATCACGCACTCGGTATGAGCGTGCCGTCGGCGGGCCGCGTCCCCCTCAGGGACGATCAGCATGTGCTCGATGAGCGCCGGCAGCGGGCGGTCGCAGACAGGGCAGCGGTACGTGGCCGGCTTGCGACTCTGGGCCCGGCGCACGTACCACCAGCGCGGCGACTGCGTGTCCGTCATCCGTCCAAGCATGCCAACAACGTTCGAGGTCGCTTGTCCGGACACTCGACTATGACTACGGACGACGATTTTGCCGTTTCCGGAGTGGCCTGTCATACTGAACTTAATGGTTCATTATCCAACGACCGTCGACCGAACGTTCGCGGCCCTCGCCGACCCGACCCGGCGCGCCGTGCTCGAACGGCTCGGCGCCGGCAGCGCGGCGATCAGCGAGCTTGCCGAGCCCTTCGGCATGTCGCTGACCGGAATGAAGAAGCACATCCGGCTGCTCGAGGAGGCGAACCTCGTCGCCACGGAGAAGGTCGGCCGGGCCCGCAGATGCACACTTGTGCCCTATGCCTTCGAGGGCATCAGCACGTGGCTGCAGCGGCTCGACCGCTTCGCGCAGGTTGTCGAACGCACGAAAGGAGCACGATGAGCACCACCATCACCACCGTCACGACCCCGAACGAGCTCGAGATCCGCGTCGAGCGGATCTTCGACGCGCCGCGCACACACGTCTATTCCGTCTGGACGGATCCGAAGCTGATCCCCGAATGGTGGGGCGACGGCACCGTCGTCGAGGAGATGGACGTCCGTCCCGGGGGCAGCTACCGGTTCCGAACCGGCTTCGGCGTCGTCGAGGGCGAGTTTTGCGAGGTCGAGCCACCCGCGCGCCTCGTGCAGACGTTTCAGAACCACCTGCAGACGCTCGAGTTCGAGGATCTCGGTGAGCAGACGAAGCTGACGCAGACGATGCGCTTCGAGACGACCGAGCAGCGGGACACCACGATGCAGTACGGCGTCGAGGAGGGCGCGAGGGGGGGCTTCGCCCGCATCGACGCGCTGCTGGAGAAGCTCGCGGCGTGAGGCTGGCGCCGCGGCGCCCGCCTAGCCGATAGAGACACGATGAGCATGGCCAGGAGGACGGACACGCCGTCGCCTGCGCTGCAGGTTGCCGACAGCCACGATCTGATCCGCGTGCACGGCGCGCGCGAGAACAACCTCAAGGACGTCAGCGTCGAGATCCCGAAGCGCCGGCTGACGGTGTTCACCGGCGTCTCGGGCTCGGGCAAGAGCTCGCTGGTGTTCGGCACGATCGCCGCGGAGTCGCAGCGGATGATCAACGAGACCTACAGCGCGTTCGTGCAGGGCTTCATGCCGACGCTGGCGCGGCCGGAGGTCGACCTGATGGAGGGGCTGACCACGGCGATCATCGTCGACCAGGAGCGGATGGGCGCCAACTCCCGCTCCACCGTCGGCACCGCCACCGATGCCAACGCGATGCTACGGATCGTCTACAGCCGGCTCGGGCAGCCCCGCATCGGCTCGCCCAAGGCGTACTCCTTCAACGCCCCCTCGGTCAAGGCCTCCGGCGCGATCACCGTCCAGCGCGGTTCCAGACAGACCGTGAAGAAAACCTTCAACGTCACTGGCGGCATGTGCCCGCTCTGCGAGGGTATGGGCAGCGTAACCGACCTCGATCTGGCCCAGCTCTTCGACCAGCACAAGTCGCTCTCCGAGGGCGCGATCACCGTCCCCGGCTACAACGCGGGCGGCTGGAATATGCGCCTCTACAAGGACTCGGGCTTCCTCGACCCGAATAGGCCGATCTGCGACTACACGGAAACCGAGCTGCACGACTTCCTCCACCGAGAGCCGACCAGGATGAAGATCATGGGCATCAACATGACCTACGAGGGACTGATCCCACGGATCCAGAAGTCGATGCTCTCCAAGGGCAAGGAGGCGATGCAACCGCACATCCGTGCCTTCGTGGACCGGGCGGTCACCTTCACCGCCTGCCCGGAGTGCGGCGGCACCCGGCTCAGCGAGGCGGCCCGGTCGTCGCGGATCAAGGGGATCAACATCGCCGACGCCTGCGCCATGCAGATCAGCGACCTGGCCGAATGGGTCCGACGCCTCGACGAGCCGTCGGTAGCGCCGTTGCTCGAAGCATTGCAGCTGACCCTCGAATCGTTTGTGGAGATTGGCCTGGGCTACCTCTCGCTCGACCGGCCGTCGGGCACGCTCTCGGGCGGCGAGGCACAGCGCACCAAGATGATCCGCCACCTGGAGTCGTCGGTGACTGACGTCACCTACGTCTTCGACGAGCCGACGGCCGGGCTGCACCCCCACGACATCCAGCGGATGAACGACCTGCTGCTGGCGCTGCGGGACAAGGGCAATACGGTGCTCGTCGTGGAGCACAAGCCATGGTCGGCGATCGCGATTGCCGACCACGTCGTAGACCTCGGCCCCGGTGCCGGTACGGCGGGCGGCACCGTCTGCTTCGAGGGCACCGTCGAGGGACTGCGGGCCAGCGGCACCCTCACCGGCCGCCATCTCGATGACCGGGCCGCCCCCAAGGAGACGGTGCGGACGCCCATCGGCACGCTGCAGATCCGCGGCGCGACGGCGCACAACCTGCGCGACGTCGACGTCGACATCCCACTCGGGGTGCTTGTCGTCGTCACCGGCGTCGCCGGCTCTGGCAAGAGCTCGCTCGTGCACGGGTCGATCCCGGCCGGCGCGGATGTGGTGTCGATCGACCAGGGCGCGATCCGCGGCTCGCGACGGAGCAACCCGGCGACGTACACCGGCCTGCTCGACCCGATCCGCAAGGCGTTCGCGAAGGCCAGCGGCGTGAAGCCGGCGCTGTTCAGCGCCAACTCCGAGGGCGCCTGCCCCAACTGCAACGGCGCCGGCGTCATCTACACCGACCTGGCCATGATGGCCGGCGTCACCACCATCTGCGAGGAGTGCGACGGGAAGAGGTTCCAGGCATCGGTGCTGGATTACCACCTCGGCGGCCGCGACATCAGCGAGGTGCTCGCGATGCCGGTGACCGAGGCCGAGACGTTCTTCGGCGCCGGGGAGGCGCGCACGCCGGCCGCGCACGCGGTCCTCGGCGGCCTCGCCGACGTGGGCTTGAACTACCTCAGCCTCGGTCAGCCGCTGCCCACGCTGGCCGACGGCGAGCGGCAGCGGCTCAAGCCGGCCACCCACCCGCCCAAGCCATCCCACCCAGCCGGCGTCTACATCCTCGACGAGCCGACCACTGGCCTGCAC
>JBPCRJ010000164.1:0-4327 GCA_050996975.1 Solirubrobacteraceae bacterium
CTCCAGGACGTCGGCCAGGTCCTGGTCGCTGGCCCAGGCGTGGGCCAGGGCGAAGAAGGTGGGGTCGGGCGCCCGGGTTTCGGGGAGGCGGGCGGCGCGCTCGGCCTGGTTCAGCTCGGCGGCCAGATCGGCCAGGCCGACCGCCCGCTCGTGGAGTGCCGCCGACGGAAACCATGGCGCCGGTGGTGCCTCCTTGCTGCGGTGTTCGTAGGTCACGCACGACGCCAGTCCGGCCAGCGAAGCGGCGTCGAGGCCGTCGAAGAGCCCCCGGCTGAGCGCTTCGGCCACCAACAGGTCGGACTCGTGGTACGTGCCCGCCAGCAAGCGACCTCGGGCGGTCAGCCTCCAGGCGTCCCGGTCGACGTAACCGAAGGACTCGAGTAGTTCGAGCACCTGCTGGAAGCGGCGACCGATGCTGCCGCCCCGGCTCTCGATCCGCTTCTCGAGGTCGGTGACCTCCCAGGACAGGCGGTCGACCTGTTCGGCGGCACGGAGGTGCGCCTCGATGTCGGGGCAGCCGGCGACCGGGTGGGCCACCGACCCGCCGGTGGTCCGGCTGTCATTGGGTGGGGGGGAAGACCTCTGCCGCCGGCCGGAGTCCAGCCGGACCTTGCTCAGTGACCGGCCGACCGAGCGCCGGTAGGCCTTGTCGTTGGGTAGGAACGGCACGGGCAAGGTCATGGTGGCCCGCCGGCGGGGCGGCTCGTCGAAGTCGGACTCGCCCAGCAGCGCCGGCTGGCCGTCCGGGTCGACCAGCGTCAGCTTGACGGCACCGCCGCGCCGGTGAGCCACTGTCAACACGGCCAACCGGTCCCCGTCCAGCACGACGACGTCGCCGGGCTTGAGCTTCTCCAAGGCGCGGTGCACGCCGTCGGGGTCGCGCTCGACCCGGCGGCCCCGATCGGTGTCGGGCGGCGTGGCGACCTGGGCGCGGAGCAACGCCCGGTATTCGGCTACGTCCCCCCGGTCGCAAGCGGCTTCGGCAGACAGCTCTTCGATCTGCTCCAGCCGGGCTGAGCGGCGCCGTTCGAGGGTGACCAGCGACCGGTCGGCCTGGAACTGGGCGAATGACTGGTTGAGCAG
The DNA here is from genome assembly GCA_050996975.1 of Solirubrobacteraceae bacterium. Classification (GTDB taxonomy): domain Bacteria; phylum Actinomycetota; class Thermoleophilia; order Solirubrobacterales; family Solirubrobacteraceae; genus Palsa-465. Next base: position 1,084 of record JBPCRJ010000164.1, read on the forward strand.
CCGCATGGCCTCCTGGCGGGGGTAGCGACGAACCAGGTTGGCGGCCATGTTGTAGGTGGGACGGAACGAGGAGGTCAGCGCGAACCGGCGGCTCAGGGCCAGCGCCGCCACCTGGTCGAACGCCACGAACGGCGACCACAGCACGACGGCGTGGCCGACAGGGTCCAGTCCTCGCCGCCCGGCGCGACCGGTGAGCTGGGTGAACTCGGCAGGGGTCAGGAACTCGTGGCGCTCGCCGGTGAACTTGGTGAGCGTCTCGATGACCACCGACCGGGCCGGCATGTTGATGCCCAGGGCCAGGGTTTCGGTGGCGAACACCACTTTGACCAGCCCTTCGACGAAGCAGGCTTCGACCGCCTCCTTGAACGGCGGCACCATGCCGGCGTGGTGGGTGGCTATGCCCTGTTCCAGTCCGGCCAGCCACAGGTCGTAGTCGAGCAGGTCCAAGTCTGAGTCGGTGAGGGCGGCGGTGCGCTCCTCGACGATCTGGCGGATGCGCGGCCGCTCCCCCGGTTCGGTGAGCCGCACGCCAGCCTCGGTGAGGGCGCGGGCGGCGTCGCGGCAACCGTTGCGGCTGAAGATGAAGTAGATGGCGGGAAGGAGCTGGTCGTCGGCCAGCCGTTCGGCCACCTCGACCCGGCGCGGCGTGCTGAAGCGCCGCCGTCCCCCGTTGCGGTGTTGCAGGTGGCGCGGCATGGACAGTGCCTCGTTGTCCATGCGCTCGCACTGCGAGTTGGGCTGGCCGTCGACCAGGGTGGGCAGCATGACCAGCTCGGGAGCGTGCTTGTCGCGGGCCAGGTAGTGGTTGACCAGGTCTACGGGACGGTTCGTCTCCACCACGGTTGCCGTCGGGCCACGCACCGCTTGTATCCACGCCGCCAGCTCGTCGGCGTTGGAGACCGTGGCCGACAGGCACACCAGCTTCACCTCCGCCGGCAGGTGGACGATGACCTCCTCCCAGACCGGTCCGCGGTAGGCGTCCTGGAGGTAGTGGACCTCGTCGAGCACCACCACCTCGAGGCCGTTCAGCGCCGGCGAGGCGGCGTACACCATGTTGCGCAGCACCACGGTGGTCATGATCACCACCGGGGCGTCACCGTGAATGGCGTTGTCACCGGTCAGCAGGCCAACCCGGTCAGGACCGTAGGTGCGTAGGAGGTCGGCGTACTTCTGGTTCGACAGCGCTTTGATCGGTGTCGTGTAGAAGGCCTTGCGCCCTTGCCTCAGCGCCCGCTCGACGGCGTGCTCGGCCACGACCGTCTTGCCCGCCCCGGTCGGTGCCGCCACCAGCACCGAGCGGCCCTGGTCGATCTGGGCTATCGCCTCCCGCTGGAAGCGGTCCAGCTCGAAGGGCACTAGGTGACGGCGGCCTTGGCGGCGGCTCGGCGCTGGCGGCGCATGCGTACGTAGCCGAACAGGATGGCGACCTCGTAGAAGATCCACATGGGAAACATCAGGGCGCACATGCTGATCGGGTCGGTGCTGGGGGTGATGACTGCGGCCAGGACCGCAACGAGAACGTACGCCCAACGGCGGAAGCCGTTGAGTTGCTGGTAGGTGACCACATGGGCGAGCTGCAGGAAGATGAGGACGATTGGGAACTCAAAACCCCCGCCGAAGGCCAGCATCATGTAGAGGATGAGCATCAGGTACTTCTGGGCGCTGTAGCCGTTGACGAAGTCGCTGCCGCCGACGGTGGACAGGAAGTCGATCGCCTTTGGAAGCGTCCAGTAGGCGATAGCCGAACCGGCCGCGAACAGAGCCAACGCCGACGCCACAAAGCTCATGGCGTACTTCTTCTCGTTGGAGTAGAGCCCGGGAGCGATGAACCGCCAGAACTGCCAGAGGAGGACGGGCATGGCCAGGAAGATGCCGAGGTAGGCCGACACCTTGATGCGGATGGCGAACGGTTCTAACGGGTCGGTGGCCAGCAACTTGCCGGTGCCGGGGAACAACTGGCTGCTGTTGTTGCTGAGCTGCCGGAGCGGGTCGGTGAGGAAACGAAGCACCGGTACGTAGACGATCCAGCCGAGAGCTGCCCCGATGGCGACAGCGAGGGCGCACTTGATGATGCGGCTGCGGAGCTCGATTAGGTGCTCTATCAGCGTCATCTGGCCGGAGTCGGAGGGAACCTCCTGGACTTGGGTGCTCATTCTTGAGTCCCGATCAGCCGGCAGCAGCGACGCCGGGACCAGAGCCCTGGTCGCCGTGGCCAGCGTCACCGTCGCGTTCGTCGTCCTTGACGACTCGCAGCTCCTCGACGGGGTGGACCTCAGGGTCGGCTACCGCCTTGACCTCGTGCAGCTCAGGTTCGGCCTGCTCGGCGGTCGAGAGCTTGGCGCCCTCGGTGCGGGCGTCGGTCTCGATCACATCGTCCATGGCGCTCTTGAGCTCGGCCCGGAAACCGTCGGACATCCGCCGCACTTGGCCGATGAAGTTGCCGGCCTGCTTGGCCGCCTTGGGCAATTTTTCGGGACCGAGGACGATGAGCGCCACCAGAAAGATGACCAAGAGCTCTGAGCCCCCGACGTTGAACATCGCTACACCCTACCGGCGGTCCCACTCTTGCCTACGTTGCCCAAGCTCCTCGGTGCGGCGCCGGAGATCGGCCAGTTGGGCGCTCAGGGCGGCCCAACGAACCTGTTCCCGATCCACCCGCTCCAGCTCCATGGCCGCCGCCCTGCCGAGCAGAACCGCTGCCAGCAGCCCGACGAGAAGTATCGGCACAGGCAGCGCCCAGAGCCACGACATGGAGCAACTGTAGGGACCGGGCTACTTGCCGGTCATGCGCATGAGGGTCTCCATCCAAGTCTCCTCACCGTGGAGCAGGGCGTGGAAGTCGAGCAGATCGTCGTGGTCGATGGCCGGGCCGCTGCGAGATTCGGTCAGCTCGGCGGGCAGGTCCCAGCGGCTGATGGTGACCCCCGAGGCGGCCAGCAGTTCCACCACCCGCGGCTCGGCGACCTTCGTCACCGTCATGCGGCACAGGGGGCAGCGGAAGCGGTAGGTCCCCGACTCGTCATGGCTGCACACCCGCACGGTGACGTCGGCGGTGGTCAGCTCCACGTCGCCGCAGTCGTGGCAGGTGGCACGGATCATGGCCATCTTGGGGAACACCTCCTCCCGAAGCTCCGGTGGGCTGGCAAACGTCTCGCCTTGGACCTGTCGGTACGATGCGCGGCGTCTTGAGGAATCACCGCGCGCCACGGGGACGCTCGTGAGCACCCGTCTCCCGTCGCTGAGG
>JBPCRJ010000179.1:0-50932 GCA_050996975.1 Solirubrobacteraceae bacterium
GCGGTCCTGACAAAGACCGAGCGGCCGGACACCCCCACGGGATGACCGATCAACCATCACGTCCCTAACAGCCACGACCGGCTGCTCGAGGACCCAGATAAGTCCGGGCACCCATGGAGCCAAACCCCGAACGGAGGACTTGACACCCCAACTACGTTCAGATAAGCGGCGGCGTGCAGACGTTGACGAGGTTGAAGGCGACCCGAGGTCTCCCCGACGGATGCCGTTCAGACCGATCAGCTCTCGGTGGGGGTGCCTGGGATGAGGCGTGGCCGCCGATCGCCCGGTCATGATCCAGGCGATGACTGACCCCGAGGTCCCCCCGATGGCGTCGCACATCACGACCAAGCAGGCCAGGTCGTTTATGTGCGCGGTGCTGGGCAGCGATCCCGACGCCAAGGAGACGATCGTCCGCTCGGCCAAGCACAAACCCGAAGAGTTCCTGCCCGCTCGCTGAACCGTTGGTTCGACTGCGCGTCATCGTGACCCCTGACCGCGCCGCCCGAGCGCTCGAGCTGCTGCGCGCCTACGAGGCCGTCACCGACCTCGTGTACCTCGGCGGCGCCGCGGAGCGGCCGCCTGGGGATGTCATCCTGTGTGACGTCGAGCGCGACCAGGTCACTGACCTGGTGTCCGAGCTGCGGGGGCTCGGCGTGGATCGCGATGGGTCGATCTCGCTGCAAGACGTTGAGGCGACGATCTCCGCACGCGCGCGACGGGACTCCACGAGCTCGGGCGAGGGGGTGCGGGCGGTCGTGTGGGAGCAGGTCGACCAGTACACCGCCCAGAGCGCCGAGCTGTCAGTCACCTATCTACTGTTCATGATCCTGGCGACGCTGATCGCCTCGGCCGGGATCTACCTGAACGCCGTCATCCTGATCGTGGGCGCGATGATCGTCGGCCCGGACTTCGGCCCGATCGCCGGAGCATGCGTGGGCATCGTTGAGCGGCGCCCTGACCGCGTCGCGCGCAGCGCGCTGGCCCTTGTCGCCGGGTTCACGCTGGCGATCCTCGTCGCCTACGCTGCCTCGCTGGCGTTTCGCGCCACCGGGGTGACGGCCGCCGACTTCGCGCACGTGGACAACTCGGTCACCAGCGCGATCTCGAGTGTTGGCTTCTTCTCGCTGTTCGTCGCGCTGCTCGCAGGCGTTGCCGGTGTGCTGTCTCTCACCACCGCCAAGTCCGGGGCGCTGATCGGCGTGCTGGTCTCGGTGACGACCATCCCCGCTGCGGCCACCATGTCGGTCGCTGCCGCCTACGGCCACGGCTCGACGTTTCGCGGTGCGCTTGAGCAGCTGGCGATCAACATTTGCGCGATGCTCCTCAGCGGGACGCTCACCCTCGCCGGCCAGCGGCGCGCCTACCGACGCCGGCGCGCGGCGCATGTGGGTGAGACCTCGCCCGTGCGGGACCGACGCGATCGTCGCGAGCGGCCCGGCCGAGGCTCGTGACCGCGTCGCTCCAGAAGATCCTCGGCGGCTCGCCGGGGTGGCGATACCAGCTCGCGCGCGGGATTCGAGCAATCTCGCAGAACCGCCCGCCTGCTGGCGCATCACCTCCAGCTCCTCGTGGCGAAACCCGCCACCCCACCGCGCTTGAGGATCCGCAACTCGACATGCGCCTCGCCGAGCGCCTGGGTCAACTCGACCAAGATCGTGCTCGAGCTGGGCCTCGGTGTCTTCAGCTCGCCCCTAAGCACGCTCAGAACGATCTGCTGCTTCTTCTCCGCGCTGAACTTCGAAGGTCGTGCCATCCGGTGTCTCCAGGGTCTCGGGTCGAGACCCGAACCCAACTAAAGACTGTCTCGGAAAGCTTGACTCAGGACACCATGAACGACCGTGAGCACATCGCCGAGTGCCACGTTTCGCCACTCGCTCACCGCCCGCTTACCTCCTGCTCATCCGTGACCGCCGCCATCAGCTCCCGGGCAACATACCGCCGCTGGCCCCGGGCACCCACGGCCCCCTCTGCCAGAACCCCCCGAGCCTCACACCCCCCCAACAGCCGCAGCGCTGTGGGGCGGCTCACCCCGAGCCGCTCCTCGACCAACCGTGTCGTAACGACTGGGTGCTCGAAGATCAGATCGACCAACGCGGGCGCGTTGGTTGTTGCCATGGTCCCCGCCAGCCCGCGGTAGCGCGTCTGGAGCTCGATGATCCGTTCCGCGCGGCCAACCGCGTCGCAAGCCTCGACATCCACGGCGGTCAAGAACAGCTCCAGCCACGACACCGGGTCACCCGTCGCCTGAACGGCGTGCAGCGCCTCGAAATACCGCCGCCGCTCGCGCTCGAGGTAGGCGCTCAGGTACAGCAACGGCGCGCTCAACCGTCCTCGAGCGATCAGGAAGAACACCAGCAGCAGCCGGCCGAGGCGTCCGTTGCCGTCTAGGAACGGGTGGATCGTCTCGAACTGGGCGTGCAGTAGCGCGGCCTGGATCAGGAGCGGCATCTCCGGGTCCTCGTTCGCGAATCGCTCCCAATCGGTCATGAGCGCAACCAGCTCCTCGGGTGGCGGCGGGACGAAATCGGCCGTCGCGATTGTCGAGTTCGCGGCGCCGATCCAGTTCTGGCTCGTCCGGAACTCGCCAGGAGTGCGGTCCCGGCCACGGATCCCCGCCATCAGTCGCGCATGGATCTCGCGGATGAGCCTCGTGCTCAGCGGGAGCGCGGTGAGCTGTGCCAGGCCCCAGTTGAGCGCCGCGACGTAGTTGAGCACCTCCTCGACGTCGGCATTCGCCGGCTCGCCGGCCGCATCGACCTCGAACACGTCGGCCATCGTCGCCCGCGTTCCCTCGATCCGCGTCGAGGACAGCGCCTCGCGGAGCACGTACGGCCGGATCAGAAGCTCCGGGTTTGGCAGCACCTGGCCAATTCCGGCGAGCCGCCCGAGCGACGCCTCCGCGTCGGCGAGCAGCCGCACTGTCGACGCGGGAAGCTCGAATTGGCGCGGGATGGACCGGGGGAAGTAGACGATGTATCCGCCGCCAAGAGTGCGCCGTGCTTCTCCGAACACAGACGAGGCGTAACGATCTGCATCCACGAGCCGGAGCCAACTGACTCTTACGTTTCACGGCTAAACCGTTAGAGACACGGGTCAACCGGAACGCCGCCGTAAGGGTCAGCAAGCGCGGCACCGGGTGCTCAACCTACGACAGTTTGTCGGCTTTCAAGCGAGCGCCAGAACGGGTTCGCGACAAACGCTTGGGCCAGGCCCGCCGGTCGCCGGCCGCCGGCCGGTGAGGGGGGCAGTGCGCTCGTGGGCTACCGTGATGCCGGTGGATGAGGAAGCGCTCTCGGGGGCCGGTGAGACTTCGGGGGATGGTCTGCGGGATCTTGAGTCGCGTCTCGATGTCGATGAGCTGCGGGAGTTGGTGGCGTGGGCGGCTGAATGGCACCTGGACGTCGAGCGTCGGTTGCGGCTCACGGCGGCCCGCTCCAGCGGCGACCTTCGGGTCCTGCGTGGTGAGGTCGATCGTGGGTTGCGCACACGGAAGTTCCTTGGGTATCGGGAGAGCGTGGCGTGGGCGCGGGAGGCGCGACCGATCGTGGACGAGCTGGAGCGGGCCGTCGAGTCGAGTCCGTCGCGGGAACTTGTAGCGCTGCTCGAGCGGGCGGTCGGGCATGTTGTGAAGGTGATCCAGGCGCGGGCGGATGACTCCTCGGGGATGGTCGGGGATCTCGCCCGCGATCTGCTCGAAGTGCACGCGCGCGCGTGCGAGGCCGGTGTGGCGGACCCCGTGAAGCTGGCCAACTGGATGATCCGGTTCAGGTTCGTCGACCAGGACTTCTTCGAGCCAGACCCGGTCCGCTACCGCGACGCGCTCGGCGAGACCGGCCTGGCCGCGTACCGCGCGGCGGTGGAGGCGCACAGCGACCAGGACGCCTTCGCGGTCCGCTACGCCCGGGAGCGGTTGGCGATCCTCGATCGCGACCGCGAGCGGATCGTTGAGCTGCTCGGCGGGGACCTGTCAGCGGCGCATCAGTTCCTGGCCGTTGCCGAGGCGATGGTCGAACTAGACCTTCCTGAGGAGGCGCTGGCGTGGGCCACGCGCGGGATCGCGCAGACGCGCGGCTGGCAGACCGATCGCCTGTACGACCTGGCGTGCGCGGTCCACACGAACGCGGGCCGGCACGTCGAAGTGCTCGCGATCCGCCGCGCCCAGCACGAGCGCTCACCGACCGCCGGCAGCTACAGCCAGCTGCGCCGCGCCGCAGAAGCTGTGGACGCTTGGGCGCTCGAGCGGGACGCCGCGATCCTGGCGTTGCGTGAGCGCAACCTGCGCGGGCTCGTCGACGCATTGCTCGACGACGGTGACGCCGATGCGGCGTGGGTGGCTGCGCTCGCGCTCGCGCCTGACGAGCTCGGCGACCCAACCTGGCTACGGCTCGCGGAGGCCCGGGAGGCGACCCACCCCGCGGAGGCGATCCCGATCTATCTGCGCATCGCCGACGAGGTCCTGCTCACAGCCGACCGCCGCTCTTACACGCAGGCCACCCGGATCCTGAAGCGCGCCCGCGCCGCGGCCGCCGCCGCCGGTCATGCCGACCAATTCGCCGAGACGCTCGCCACGCTCCGCGAACAGCACCGCCGCCGTCCGTCGTTGATCGCGATGCTCGACAAAGCCGGGCTCACCGGTCACGGTGCCGCTTGATGAGCGACCCTGAGACGCACGAGCGAGTGGCGCTGATCGCCGACCCCGACACGCTCGCCGGCCTCGGCATCGACCTCGAGCAGCTCACTGACCCGGACACGCGGGCGGAGGTCATCCGAGCCGACCACCCCGATCTTGACCGCGCGCTGCGCCGGGGCGAGAACGAGGTTCTGGTCAACGGCGAGCCGATGAACGTCCGGCTGCACTTCGCGATGCACGAGATCGTCGCCAACCAGCTCGCTGACGACGATCCGTCGCAGGTCTACCGCACCGCGCGCCGGCTGCTCGACGCCGGCTACGGGCGCCACGAGGTTCTGCACATGCTCGCCGGCACCATGTCCGAGCAGATCCACACCGCGCTCACCGACCGGCGCGCCTATGACGAAGACCGCCACATCGCGGCGCTAAACGTTCTCCCCGAGTCATGGGAGCAGCAGCGGCCCGACCCAACTGCGCGGCCACTCAACCGCGCCGAGCGCCGCGCCCAGGCTCGCGGCAGACGCAGGCCCGGGTAGAGCCAACACGCACCAGGGTGCACGTGGTGGGTTTCACCTTTCCTCGTGCGTGGAACAGAACCCTCAAGGCTCGTCGCGGTCGCTGTCTCCATTGCGTGACCGCCGGCCGTACTGGTCGGGGATCCACCCCCAGCCCCAGATCGCCACCGGTGTGGGTGGGGTGATGCCGTCGACGTCGAGCGGGTCCACCTTGGTTGGCTGGACGAGGCAGCGGTGGCGCCAGTTGTCGCCGAGGTCGAAGACGTAGGTGAGCTCCATCCCGGGTTTCAGCTCGCGGGTGATCTTGAGCTTGGCATGGTCGTGCCAGACGATGTCGGGCTCGCAGGTGTCGTCGGGGTAGCCGACGAGGCGGCCGTCGGGCAGCTCGAACTCGTGCAGGTGCGACAGGTCCCACCGGGGGCGGTGACGCGCGGTGAGCCCCGGGCGCCGAACCCGCTTCGACCCCCGCTCGATTCTCGCCGTCCTGGAGGCCGCCGAGGTCATAGATCGCCTCCGCCTCTGATCGCTCCACGCCAACAAGGATTCGCCGGACACCGGCACGCACCTTGTTATGGAAAGCCCGGAGGACTAGCGGCTACCAAAACCCGCGATTTCCAGCCACTTCGTAGAGCCCTCTATCGGACTCGAACCGATGACCCCTTCCTTACCATGGAAGTGCTCTACCAGCTGAGCTAAGAGGGCGGTGTGCTGAGCGTATCGCGTCGGCGGCCCGTGGAGAGGGTGCTCCCGGGTACTCGAGGTGGGCGGCGCGCTTGAGGCCGTCTCAGGGCTTGCGTGACACCCCTTCGGCAGATATATTTCGGGCCTCGAGCAGCAGGGCTGTTGTCGTACCTCCATGAGAGTTCAGCCCTGCACTCCCCGGTGATTGCGCTGCTCCTCAACCGCCGCTCGGGTCCGGGTCAGGTCCCTTTGAGAAGCGGCAACGAGTTTGGAACAGGCAAACCTGAAGGCTAACGAGGGAGAAGCAATGGATTCCGCGGAGCAGGATCAGCCGAACGTACGGACGACCCCACTCGAGGAGCAGGTCGAGTCAGGCGGTCACGTAAACGCCGGGGTCGGCGGTTTGCGCCCGGGGATGCCCGACGCAAATCCAGTCGATCAGAACACGGAGCCCAATCCAGACGCCGAAACGTCACCGCTCGAGGACCAGCTCGAGTCAGGCGGTCACGTAAGCGGCGGTGTCGGCGGATTGCGGGGGAAGATGCCGGGTGGCGAGGGCGGCTGATCCGAACAGGGTGAGAGCGAGCCCTGGACGGACCTGAGCGCAGGAGCGTCGGCGCGCCCCGCGCCGGCGCTCCCGGGCCATTCGGCTAGCCGCCGTACGCGCCCTGCAGCAGCGACAACATCTGCGATGCGGTGCCGCCGCCGAGAGGCGTGCCGCTGCCATCGCAAAATCCGATCTCCAGGTGCGGTCCGCTGGACAGGCCAACGATTCCGGAGCCGACCTCGGAGATCACCTGACCGGCGCTGACGTGGGTGCCGATCGGCAGCATGTTGCCCGGCCCGGCGTGGCCGTAGTAGACATACTGGCCGGCGTCGAGGTGCAGCACCGGCGCTGAGGGGCCAAATCCGCCGATTCCGTGCAGGACGATCGTTCCCGATCCGACCGCGAGCAGCGGAGTACCGCCCGGCGCCGCCATGTCGACGCCCTGGTCGAGAGTCCACGTGCCGGGTCCGGACGCGGACCCCTTGGGCATCGGGAAGGTGAACCCGCCCCCGCTCGAGACCTGCGGTGCGCCCCCCGAGCCCGCCGACGGCGCGGAGGACCCAGGAGACGCGGCGGATCCCGATGACCCCGAAGACCCGGAGGGCGCCACGGAGCTGGTGGCGCTCGCCAGTGCCGCGGCGGCCGCGGCGGCCTGCGCTGCTTGGAGCTTTGACAGCTGGCGCTGGAGGCCTGCGACCTGCCCTCGGGCGCTTGCGAGCTGACCCCCGCTCGCCGCCCGCGCCTTGGCCACCACGATCTGCCGCGCCACGAGGCTCAGCCTGACGCGGGCGAGGCCGTCGCGCTGCTGCAGGACCTGGGTGGTGATCGACTGTTGACGCGTGTCAAGCGCCCCCAGCCGCGTCGCCTCGTCCGCGACCGCTCGTCTCGCCGACCGAACCTGGCCGACAACCTGTGCGTCCTGCTTCGCGATTCGATGGGCAAACGCCAGTCGCTCCAGCAGATCAGGGAAGCCCTTGGCTTCAAGCACGACGCTGATCACGTCCGGGCGATCGGATTCGTAGCCGTTGACAAGCTGTCGAGAGAGAACCGTCTCGGCGTGGGCTTGCCATGCCTCGAGCTGGGAGAGGCGGGTGCGAGCACTGGTCAGCTCGCCGCGTAGCTTCAGGAGCTGGGCGCGCTTGACGTTCAGGTCAGCCTGGATGTGACCGATTCGGCCCTGAAGGCTGCCGATGCTCGCGTTCAGCTTCGAGAGGCGGACCGAGGCGGCGCTGACCTTGCCGGACAGATTCGAGATCTGGCCCTGACCGGCCCCGATCCGCTGCTGGAGCTGGCCGATGCTCGCGGCGTGGGCGAGATTCGAGCGCGACGCCGCCGGTGCGATCGCGAGCACGCCAAGCACCGCTGCCAGCGCAACGAACGCAACACGGATGAGTGGCCTTCGGAGACTGAGCATCAGATCGGCGTGAGGTGTCCAGTACAACTCTCAAGCGAACTCGTTTATCCCTGCGCGGCAAGGCTTGAGAGACGGCGACGCTAACACGCGGGGCCCGCCAGCGGCGATGCCGAGGGCATCTGCACGCAAACCTGCAAGGGCAGGATATGCAGGCGGAACGTCGTGGTACGCACGACTCTGATCTGATGGCGGGGGCAGGATTCGAACCTGCGAAGGCAGAGCCAATGCGTTTACAGCGCATCCCCTTTGACCGCTCGGGAACCCCGCCGCGCGATCTGAGTCTAGCGTTGGCGCAGTGACGAAACGGCTCCTGAGACGGGCCCAAGGCCCGGCCCCAGCCCGTGCAGGGCAGACACAGGCACCTTAGGAAGCGTCCCGCAGTGGCTGCGCCTCGGGCAATGCCTCGAGCTTCTTCAAGGTGTGAATCTCGATCTGTCTGATTCGCTCGCGAGTGACGTCGAAGGCACGGCCAATCTCCTCCAGCGTGTACATCCGCTCGCCGGTCAGCCCGAAGCGCAGCTCGATGACCTCACGCTCGCGCGCGGGAAGCACAGCCAGCGCTCGGTACAGGTTCTCATCTCGCAGCTGCTTGGCGGCGTGCTCGAACGGCGACTCGGAGCTCTGATCCTCGACGAAGTCGCCCAACGCCGAATCCGCCTCCTCGCCGATCGGTTTCTCCAGCGAGAGCGGCGGCTGAGCCAGGCGCAGAAGATCGCGAACCTCGAGCTCCGGGAGTTCGAGCTCGACGGCGATCTCAGCGGGAGTGGGGTCCCGTCCGAGCTGCTGGACGAGCTGGCGCTCGGCGTGGATCACGCGGTTGCGCTTCTCGACCATGTGAACCGGAATCCGGATCGTCCGGCTCTTGTCGGCGATCGCGCGCGTGACCGCTTGCCGGATCCACCACGTGGCGTAGGTCGAGAACTTGTATCCCCGCCGATAGTCGAACTTCTCCACGGCCCGGATCAGGCCCATCGACCCCTCCTGGATCAGGTCGAGAAACGTCAGGCCCCGTCCGCGGTAGCTCTTGGCGATCGACACGACCAGCCTCAAGTTGGCTTCGATCATCTGCGCCTTGGCGAGCATGTCGCCGCGTTCGATGCGACGGGCCAGAAGAACCTCCTGATCGGCGGTGAGCAGGTGGCAGCGAGCGATCGCGCGCAGGTACAGACGCAGCGAGTCGACGCTCGGCTCGACGGTCAGGTCGAGCTCGCCCTGGTCCCGCCGGGCGGGTCGTGGCTCGGGCGCGGATCCGGCGCCCGCCACGGCGCCATCAGCCGGGGCCCTGGCGGGGTGTCCATCGGCCTCGAGGACCTCGATTCCGTGCTCGTCCAGATACGCGTGCAGATCCCGGACCTGCTCCTTGGTGAGCTCGACCTCCTCGAGGCAGGCCGAGATCCGTTCGAACGCCAGGAAGCCGGTCTCCTGGCCCTCGGTGATCAACGGCCGCAGCTCCTCCAACTCCGCGATCGAAGCCTCCTCGCGCAACAGGACGGTGGCCTCGTTGCTCAACGGCCCCTGAGCTCCTCACAGACGCGGTCTCGAGCCGCCCACTTTCGGGTGACTCCCTCTCCACTCTCCCAATCCGACGGCGGAGTCATACCACATCCACCGCCGCTCTACGCTATGGCAGAAGCGATGAGCGAACATCCCTTGCACATTTCCCCGGCGGTTGACGTTCAGGCGGGCCCACCCGCCGTGGCGCTGAGCCTCTCGCAGGTCGGCGTTACCGGCGTCGAAAAGGTAATCAGAATCCGCCAGAATGGCGTCGAGCAGCTTTTCTGGGCTCGCTTCGAGTGCGTGATCGAGCTTGGTTCAAGCCAGAAGGGGGCGCACATGTCCCGCTTCGAGGAGGTCGTCAACGACGCGATCGGGGAGGTCGTGCTCGGCGAGTCGACGTTCAAGGCGGAGACGCTCGCCGAGCACATCGCGCAGCTGGTTCGCACCCGCCAAGCGGCGCGTCGCGCGGAGGTGAGCGTCGAGGCCCGCTTCCCCGAGCACAAGCCCGCCCCCGTGTCGGGCATCCAGACCCAAGAGCTGTACACGCTGCACGGCTCGGCCATCTGCACCGAGCTTGGCACCAGGCGGCTGATCGGCGTCACCGCGCAGGGAATCACCGCTTGTCCCTGTGCGCAGGAGCTCGTGGCGCGATCGGCGCGCGAGCGGCTGGAGGACCAGGGGTTCTCGGCGGGGGAGCTCGAGCGGATCTTCGACGCGCTTCCCGTGGCCACGCACAACCAGCGCGGCCTGGGCACCCTGCACATCGGTTGCACCGAGCTGTGCGACGACGAGATCGACGCCACCGCCCTGCTCGAGATCGTCGAGCAATCCATGTCCTCGGAGATCTATGAGCTGATGAAACGCTCAGACGAGGCGCATGTGGTCGAGAAGGCGCATCGCCGGCCGCGATTCGTCGAGGACTGCGTGCGGGAGATGGTTCGCGGAGTGAGCGAACGGTTTCCCGACCTCGACGACCGAGCCTTCGTGTCCGCGCGCCAGGTCAACCTCGAGACGATTCACCAGCACAACGTCGTCGCTGAGCGTTTCGGAACGCTCGCAGAGATAAGGCGCGAGCTGCGAACGGGAAGCCCGTCGACGGTGCACACCAGCCGCCGCGCCTGGCTGGACGCCGTCTCCTGACCGCGCCTGGCTGGACGCCGTCTGGATCGCGTCGATGCCAGCTGCTCAGGCGCCCGGCGACACCCCGGCGCGCTCTGGCGCGCGCGCACTCAGTCCGCGCCGAAACCCGAAGAAGTAGTCCGCCCCCGAGAGCACGGTGATCGCGACCGTGGCGTAGACGAGCAGCGACACCCACAGCGGGCGCCCATGGACGGCGATCAGGACCAGCACCATCGCCACCTGGGTGGCGGTCTTGAGCTTCCCCAGTGCGCTGGCGGAAATCACGATGCCCCGCTGGGCACCCGCAGCCACCCTGAGCACGGTGACTCCGAACTCCCGCGCGATGATCACCATCGCCACCCATGCCTGCAGCCGCGCCAGTGACACCAGCGCGACGAGTGCCGCCACGATCAGCAGCTTGTCGGCGATCGGATCCATGAGTTTCCCGAAGGTGGTCACCGAGTTGCGCGAGCGGGCGAGATAGCCATCGATCGCATCCGTCAACGAGGCAACCGCGAACACACCCGCCGCCAGCAAACCGCCATCGGTCTGGTCGAGCAGCGCAACCACCAGCACCGGCACGAGCAGTATGCGGAGCATCGTGAGGACGTTCGGAACATTGAGCGGGACAGTCATCGCTGGCGCGAACGCTAGCGGGTGGCGCAACGTCAGTCGAGACGCTCAGCCCGTCGAGTGCTGATCGGTGTCTCCGAGCGCAGACTCGTCCTCGGCGGGGGCTGCGGGCACCCGATCGGCGTCGGGACTACCCGACCCGCCCTCGGCACCGGGCTCTTCGGGAACATCCTCAGATGGTCGGCCAGCTCCGCTCGCCGGTGGCGATTCCCCGGACGACTCGTCTTCCTCGTTGTCATCGCGCGATAGGCGCGGTGTAGATGCCATCGATCAGTCTCTACCCTGGCCCCTGCCTGCCTAAACGACCGGGCCGCGCGTCGCCGGGCGACGCTGAGCGGCGGCCGCGCGATCCGCCTGGGACGGTCCACGGCCGTCCGGGGCGGTCCACGGCCGCGATCCCGTAGGGTTGTGTCATGCCCCTGATCCCGATGGTGATCGAACGGACCGCGCGCGGCGAGCGCGAGTTCGACATCTACAGCCGCCTGCTGAACGAGCGGATCATCTTCCTCGGCAGCCCGATTGACGACATGATCGCGAACCTCGTGGTCGCGCAGCTGCTGCATCTGGAGTCCGAGGATCCCGACAAGGACATCTCGATCTACATCAACTGCCCCGGCGGTTCGATCTACTCCGGGCTGGCGATCTACGACACGATGCAGTTCATCAAGCCCGACATCCAGACGATCTGCGTCGGGATCGCGATGTCGATGGGCTCGCTCCTGGTGACCGGCGGAGCGAAGGGCAAGCGCTTCTCGCTTCCGAACAGCCGGTTGCTGATCCACCAGCCCTCGGCCGGCTTCGAAGGCCAGTCGAGCGACATCGAGATCCACGCCCGGGAGATCCTCAAGGTCCGTGAGCGGATCGACGAGATCTACGCCCACCACACCGGGCAGACCTTCGAGCAGGTCCACATCGACATGGAGCGTGACCGCTTCTTCAAGCCCCACGAGGCGGTTGAGTACGGGCTGATCGATCGCGTCATCGAGCATCATTAGCCGGTGGGCCCGCAGGCCCACCGGCCCATCCAGGAGCGACCGCCCCGCTTACGCGACCGCGTGCTCGATCGCGCCGAGCCGCTCGATCTCGATTCGCACGATGTCTCCGGACTGAAGGAATCGAGGCGGGTCTAACGCCATCCCGACACCGTTCGGGGTCCCCGTCAAGATCAGATCCCCGGGCCGTAGGGTGCACGTCTGCGCGATGAAGTCGACCAGCTCCTGAGCGCCGAAGATCAGTTCAGCCGTGCTGGCGTCCTGGCGCAGCTCCCCGTTGACCCACGTGCGCAGGCGGAGATCGCCCGCGTCCGGGACCTCGTCGGTAGTCGTGATCCAAGGCCCATAGGGACAGAACGTGTCGGCCCCCTTGGCGCGCGTCCACTGGGGCTCGCGTCGCTGCAGGTCGCGCGCGCTGACGTCGTCCGCGACGCAGTATCCCCCAATCGCTCCGCCGGCCCCGATCACCAGCGCGAGCTCGCCCTCGTAATCCAACCGGCGCACCGCCTTCGGGCAGCGAACCGGGCCGCCGGGGGGTGCGACTGAGCCGGGTACCTTGGTGAACACGATCGGCGCCTCGGGGCGCTCGCCCCCGGTCTCGGCCGCGTGGGCGGCGTAGTTCAGCCCGATCCCGTAGATCGTCCCGGGGTCCGGCACCGGCGCGAGCAGCTCGACATCGGACAGCGGCCAGCCCTGCTCGCGACTCAGCGCGCCGCCGCGCGCCAAGACGTCCTTCACCGAGCGGCGATCCTCGAACGAGAACACGCGCTCGCCGACCACCCCTCCGGCCGCGACGCGCCGCCCGACCTGACCCTCCCCAGCGATCGCATCGCCGGGTACGAGGAACGTGGCGAGCCTCATCGTCGCGCCAGCCTACAGCGCCAGCGAGATGGTCACTCGTCGCGCGGGTCACCACGCTACACCCCACATCGACCGCCACACTTAATCCTAATCGTCGGCCATCGCCAGCAGGTTCGTGACCGTGGTCCAGTTCCGCGCGGTCGCCGTGACTCCCAGCGTCGACCCGGCGAGCTTTGCGGATAGCTTCGATCGCCCGATCCCGTCCGGATGCCAGGCGTAGAGCTCGCGGCCGATCGCGACGAGCCGCTCTGCCCCGAGAGCCAGCGCCGAGATCCTGCCCACGAGCTCGGGATCGGGCTCGCTGGCCAGGAAGGTCACCTGATAGCGCTTTGGTTCGATCGCCACCTCGCGCAGCGGATTGCGCTGGACAACCGCGCGTAGCTCCTCGCGCGTGCGTACGATCACGGCGACGTCGAACCCGAACTGCGCCGCGATTCGCTGCTCGCATTCGCGCGCGAGCTGCTCGGGCGGCGCGTCACTGCAGAGCACGACGTTGCCGCTCTGCAGGTAGGTGCGCGCGCCGGCAAAGCCGGCGCCGGCCGGCAGCTCGCGCAACTGGCCCATCGCGATCCGGTTGCGCGAACCGAGGTTGATTCCCCGCAGGAGGACGATCTGGCGCACCTCAGAACAGGGCTTCCTGACCTGGGCGCGCCACCGCGTCTGCACGCCCCGACTCCCAGGGCCGCCCGAGCGCGGCCGCGACGTCGCGGGCCACCGCCCCCTCGGAGCGCGAGGCCACCAGTGGCTCGTCGATCCCCTCCACGTGCACGAGCGTGCGCCGACCCTCGCCTCGGTCCTCGCCCGCCAGCGGAACGAGCGCGAACACGCGATCAGCACGGACGAACTTGCCGTAGCCGAGCGGGATCAGCGGCGTGACTCGCGCCATGACTCCAGGCATCGTACGCGGGGGCTGGGACGCCAACCACACGGCCATGCCCAGACGAGGTCCGCGGTCACGGTGCGCCGACGGCCGCGGGCGCAGCCGGCGTGCACTGAGGCCGCATCCCCTCCCCGGCCCCAGCTGCTACCGGATAGCGGCCCCGGACCGTCAGTCGTCCAGGATCATGCCCAGGCGCCGCTCGAGCAGATCTCCCAGCTGCTCGCGCACCGCTCCCGCCTCAAAGCGCTCGACGAGCGCCGACAGAAAGCCTTCGATCACGAGCCGCTTGGCGGTGCCCTCGGGCAGACCGTGCGAGCGCAGGTAGAACAGCTGGTCGGGATCGACCTGGGCGACGGCCGCGGCGTGGGTGCAACGCACATCGTTGGCTTGGATCTCGAGCCCGGGAATCGAGTCCGCGTGGGCGCGCTTGGAGATCAGGAGGTTGCGGGACTCCTGGAAGGCGTCGGTCTTCTGCGCACCCGGGTCGACGATGATGTTGCCCCTCCAGACCGCCGTCGAGCGACCCTGAAGGACGCCGCGGAAGGCCAGGTCGGAGGTCGTGCTGGGCGCGGCGTGCTCCTGGGTGGTGGCAAAGTCGATGTGCTGGCGCCGGTGAGTCGCGTATGCGCCGGTGACTCGCGCATCGGCTCCCGGACCGCCCAGGCGAGTCTGCATCGCCACGCGACCGTCGGCGGAGCCGAATCCGAGCGCAACCCAGTCCAGGGCGCCGTCACGGCCGACCTCGGCCCGGTGCGTACCGAAGATCCAGCTGTGCTCCGAGAGCGACTGGCCCGAGATGAACCGCAGCCGCGCGTTGTCACCCACCACGAGCTCGACGACGGTGTTGAACAGGCCCTCGACTTCGGGGTCAGCGGACAGGTACTGCTCCCATATCTCGGCCTGGGCGCTCTGCTCGAGCACGATCAACGTGCGGCGGTGAAGCTCGGTCCCAGCGCCGGCCTGGACCGCGCTCAGCAGGATCGGCTGCTGGAGCGCGACACCCGCCGGCACGTAGACGAACGCCCCGCCCCGGAAGCCGGCCTCGTTGCGAGCGACGAACACGTCCTCGTCGGCGACGACGGTGCCGAGATGGCGCTCGACGAGCGCAGGATACTCGCGCGCGGCGCGCTCCAGCGAGGTGACGATCACGCCGTCAGGCAGCGATCCGCCGGGTATCGGTGTTGGCTCACGCGCGTTGAACTGATGAAGCTCGACGGCTTGCGGTAGCGCAAACAACGGCGCGGGCGCCCGCTCCGCGGGCCCCGCGCCATTAATCGGAGCGGGGCCATAGGAGCTGAGATCGAGTCCTGACAAGTCGGTGAACTCCCACCCCGGCTTGCCCTTGAACTGCGGCAGACCGAGCGTCTCCCTCAGGTGGGCGGCCCGCACGCGTCGCGCCGCCAGGAAGTCCGGCTCGGCAGCCGGATGACTCGAGCCCGGCCCGGTCAAGTGAGGCTGGATGCCGAGCGGGCCAGCGCTCGAGGCGAGGCCGCGGTCATTAGCCAATCGAACCCTCCATCTGAAGCTCGATCAGCCGGTTCATCTCGACCGCGTACTCCATCGGGAGCTCCTTGGTGATCGGCTCGATGAAGCCGTTGACGATCAGCTTCGACGCGTCCTCCTCCGGGATGCCGTGCGACATCAGGTAGAAGAGCTGGTCATCGCCGACCTTCGAGACGGTCGCCTCGTGGCCAACGTTGACGTCGTCCTCGCCGATCCTGATCGTCGGGTACGTGTCCGAGCGCGAGTGCTCGTCGAGCAGCAGCGCGTCGCAGACGACCTTGGAGCGGGAGCCATGCGCGCCCTTGGCGATCTCGAGCAGCCCCCGGTAGGACCCGCGGCCGCCGTCCTTGGAGATCGACTTGGCGAAGATGTTGGAGGTGGTGTTGGGCGCAACATGGATGATCTTGCCGCCTGCGTCCTGGTGCTGGTCCTTGCCGGCGAAGGCGATCGAGAGGATCTCCCCGTGCGCACGCTCGCCCATCAGGTACACGCTCGGGTACTTCATCGTCAGCTTGGAGCCGAGGTTGCAGTCGACCCACTCGACGGTCGCGTCCTCGTGCGCCACCGCGCGCTTGGTGACCAGGTTGAAGACGTTGGTCGACCAATTCTGAACCGTCGTGTAGCGGATCCGGGCACCGGGCTTGGCGATCAGCTCGACCACCGCGGAGTGGAGCGAGGAGGAGCTGTAGGTCGGGGCGGTGCAGCCCTCCACGTAGTGCAAGTACGAGCCTTCGTCGGCGATGATCAGGGTCCGCTCGAACTGCCCCATCGACTCCGTGTTGATGCGGAAGTAGGCCTGCAGCGGCATCTCGACGTGCACCCCTGGGGGGACGTACACGAACGAGCCGCCCGACCACACCGCGGAGTTCAGCGCCGCGAGCTTGTTGTCGTTGGGGGGGATGATCGTGGCGAAGTACTCCCGGACGATCTCCTCGTGGTCGCGCAGAGCGGAGTCCATGTCGAGGAAGACCACGCCCTGCTTCACGAGGTCCTCGTGCACCTGGTGGTAGACGACCTCCGACTCATACCGAGCGCCGACGCTGGAGAGGAACTTGCGCTCGGCCTCGGGGATTCCGAGACGGTCAAACGTGTTCTTGACGTCCTCGGGGACATCGTCCCAGGAGCGCTCGGCGCGCTCGGAGGCGCGGACGAAATAGTGGATGTCGTCGAAGTCGACCTCGGCCAGCATCGGCGAGCCCCACTTCGGCATCGGGCGCGAGAGGAAGTGATCCAGCGCCTTGAGACGGAAGTCCCGCATCCACTGGGGCTCGGACTTGAACTCGGAGATCTTCTCGACGAGCTCCCGGCTCAGTCCCTTCGGGGCCTTGTACAGGTAGTTCTCGACGTCGTGGAAGCCGTAGCGCTCCGTGTAGTCGGCGTTGATATTCGAGAGCCGCTCGTTCTCGGTCAGAACGGCAGCCACGGGGGAAATCGGGGGAACGACGGGGGATACCGCGGGGTTGGCGGGATCGGTCAAAGTCTCGGGAATTGCCACTAGTCCACCTCCAGCTTGATCGTCTTGTGTTCGATGATCACCGGAAAGGTGTCCACCGGAACGTACGCGGGCAGGGTCAAAGGCTTACCGTTCTTGAGATCGAACCGCGAGCCGTGTCGGGGACATTCGATCGTGCACGCCTGCTGATCGAGCTCGCCATCGACGAGCGTCCCGTTGTCGTGCGAGCAGCGATCCTCGATCGCATACACGGTGCCGGCGCAGTTGAACACGCCGATCTCCAGATCCTCCCACTCGACCACGCGCATGCCACCTGGCGGAAGCTCGCTCACGGAACAGACTTCGATGACTTGTGGCACGTGATCCTAAGTCCTAGCGGATTGATCGGATTTCTCAGGGGATAATAGCGAGGACGGGCGCGGGCGCACGGGTGGGTGCGGCCTTGAAATCGAGGGGCCCGGTTCTCCCCGGGTCGCCGCGGCGCCTCGCGCAACGCCCCACACCCTTGCTCAGCCGCGCGCGCGTCCAACGAAACCCCCGGCGAAACCCCCGGCCTACGGCTCGAAGCCCGGCCTACGGCTCCCACGCCACCGCCTTACCCAGCGAGGCCCCCTTGAGCACCTTCAGCGACAGCAGCGCGCACTTGATCCGCGTCGCCGAGATGTCGATCCCGAGCAGGTCGAGCACGAACGAGCGGTCGACGCGCAGCAGATCGTCGACCTTCATCCCCTTGACCTCGTCCGAGGTCATCGACGCAGCCGCCTGCGAGATCGCGCAACCGTGGCCGGAGAAGCGAACGTCCTTGATCCGCCCCTCGTCGTCCACCACCAGCTTCACGGTCAGCTCGTCGCCGCAGAGCGGGTTCAGATCGTGGAACTCCAAGACCGCGCCCTCGAGCTCCGGCGCCGGAGGGCTCCAGTTGTGCGGGTGCTTGTAGTGATCGAGGATGTTCTCTCGGTACAGCTCGTCGTCCACGAGGGATAGGGTAGCGAGCGGCAGCGGGCCCAGGCCACTGACGGAGCGCTGCTGCTCGTGCTTGCGGTGGCTGGGTGCGTACCCTCGCTTGATGAGCGCGACTGGGTGAGCGGCAGGGGCGAGGTGGCGGTCGATCGCGGGTTGGCGGTGGTCATGGTCAGCGGCCTGTACGCGGCCAACCTCGCCGGCCGCCTGCTCGCCAGCCGCGTGGCGCCCGGCACCACCACGGAACGGGTCCTCGCCGCTGCGCTGATCGTCGGCCTGATCGGTCTCCCCATCCTGCTCGCGGCCCGGCCCTCGTACTGCTCGCTGCTGCCCTCACCCGCTACCACAGCCAGGGAGCCGCCATGCTGCACGTGGTCCGGGTGGGATCGATTCGGCTCTCGGAGCTGGCCGCGTCGGAAGGCCTGAATCCCACGATGGTCTCGCGCGTGGTCTCCGAGCTCGCCGAGGCCGGCGTGCTCGAGCGCGTCAGTGATCAGGGCGATCGGCGGGCGGCGTGGGCGATCGCGACGGCACCCGGCCGGCGTCTGGCCGAGCGCATGCGGCAAGAGCGCACCGATGCGCTCAACGCCGCGCTCGCAGGGTTATGCGAAGAGGATCGGCGGAGGATCGAGCACGCGCTGCCCGCGCTCGAGGGCCTGGCCGAGCAGCTGAAGGCTGGCGGATGACGTACATCCGGACCGAGCGCGGCGAGGAACCCGAGCCCGTACTGCTCCCAGTGCGGCGCAGCGCGCGCGTCACCTTCGCGGCGCTCTCGGTCCCGAACTACCGCCGCTACTACGGCGGGCAGGCGATCTCGCTGACCGGCACGTGGATGCAGAGCACCGCGCAGGCGTGGCTGGTGCTGACGCTCACACACTCGAGCACGGCGCTCGGAGCGGTCATCGCCCTGCAGACGATACCCGTGCTCCTGCTCACCCCCTACGGGGGCGTGCTCGCGGATCGACTGGACAAGCGCCGGACGATGATCGCGCTGCAGAGCGCGATGGGCATCCAGGCGCTCGCGCTGGGCCTGCTGGCGATTTCCGGCACCGCGCGGGTGTGGGAGATCGGGGGGCTCGCGCTGCTGCTCGGGGTCAACACGGCGTTCGAGAACCCCGCCCGGCAGTCGTTCATGCTCGAGCTGGTCGGCCCGGAGCATCTGCGCAACGCGATCAGCCTCAACTCCCTCCTCTTCAACGCCGCGCGGATGATCGGACCGGCGGTGGCGGGCATCCTGATCGCCAGTGTCGGCGAGGGCGTCTGCTTTCTGGTCAACGCCGCCAGCTTCGTCGCCGTGGTCGGTTCGCTCGCGACGATGGACCGCTGCGCGCTGGCCCCCACCGAGCCCATGCCTCGCGCCCGCGGCCAGCTTCGCGAGGGCCTGCGCTACGTGCGCGAGACACCGGAGCTCGTGGTCCCGCTGCTGATGATGGCGTTTGTCGGCTGCCTGACCTACGAGTTTCAGGTCTCACTGCCGGTGATGGCCAGCCGCGGCCTGCACGCCGGGGCCGGCGGCTTCGGCTTCATGACCGCGGCGATGGGCGTCGGTGCGGTCCTCGGCGGCCTGGTGGCGGCCCGGCGCGGCCGGACCGGCCTCAAGCCGCTCGTGCTCGCGGCCTGGGCATTCGGCGTGGCGCTGGCGATGGCGGCGCTGGCGCCAAGCCTCGGGCTCGAGCTCGTGGCCCTCGCGCTGGTCGGCGGCGCGAGCATCTCGTTCATGGCCAGCGGCAACTCGACGCTGCAGCTCAGAGCGGCGCCCTCGATGCGCGGCCGCGTGATGTCGCTGTGGTTCGTCGCGTTCCAGGGATCGACGCCGATCGGCGCTCCGGTTGTCGGCTGGTTGATGGCGGCGCTCGGGGCGCGCGCGGGGTTGGGGCTCGGAGCGCTCACGTGCTTGCTGGTCGCGCTGGGAGGATTGCTCGCGCTGCGGCGCACGCCGGGTGGCCGCTACCGGCACGCCGATGCTGGGTTGAGATCTGGTGGCGGGCTCGGGGCCGAGGGTTCGACTCTTCGGTCGAGGACGTCGAGGTGGACGTGATGGATCTCAGCCGAGCCGCGGTCGGCAGCTTCGATGTCGTGATGTTCCTCGGGGTGCTCTATCACCTCCGCCATCCCTTGCTGGCGCTCGAGCGCGCCGAAGTCACGGGAAGCCAG
This sequence comes from Solirubrobacteraceae bacterium, assembly GCA_050996975.1. Classification (GTDB taxonomy): domain Bacteria; phylum Actinomycetota; class Thermoleophilia; order Solirubrobacterales; family Solirubrobacteraceae; genus Palsa-465. The sequence continues at coordinate 19,840 of JBPCRJ010000179.1, forward strand.
CTCGTGCTCGAGACGCATGTGGATCTCACGTGGTCACCGCGGCCGGCGATGGTGTTCTACCCGGGTCAGGCGTTTGCCGGCCTACCTCCGCTTCCTGGCCCACCACGATGCTCGAGCGCGCGGAGCTCTGCTGCAGGGACGGGCGGTTTCACGCCTTCAAGTGACCAGGGCCTCGGCAGGAAACCCGCCAGAATCCCCGGCCCCCCGGGCTCCCGACCCACCGAGCCCGCTCCTACAGCCGCATCACCCGCCGGACGCTATGCAGCCCGTCGACCAGGCGCTGCACGTCGGCCGCCGAGTTGTGCACGGCGAACGAGGCGCGAGTGGTCGAGGACACGCCGAGCCGGCGCATCAGCGGCTGGGCGCAGTGGTGTCCGGCGCGCACGCAGATGCCCTCGCGCCCGAGGATCTCGCCGATGTCGTGCGGGTGGGCCCCGTCGAGCACGAAGGAGACCAGCGCCCCGCGATCGGCGGCGTCGAGCGGACCATTGATCGTCAGCCCCGGAATCTCGGATCCGAGCCGCGTCAGCGCCTCCTGCACCAGCGAGCGCTCGTGCGCCCGGATCCGCTCGATCCCGAGCGCCTGGATCCAGTCCACCGCCGCTCCGAGGCCGATCGCCTCGGCGATCTGTGAGGTTCCGGCCTCGAACTTCCACGGCAGGTCCGTCCAGGTCGACTCGTTCGCGGCCACCGTGCGGATCATGTGGCCACCGCCGATGAACGGCGGCATCTCCTCCAGCAGCGCCCGGCGGCCGTGGAGCACGCCGATCCCGGTCGGGCCGTAGGCCTTGTGACCGGTCCAGGCGTAGAAGTCGGCGTCGATGGCGCCCAGGTCGACGGGCAGCTGGGGGACCGCCTGGGTCCCGTCGATCAGCACGACCGCGCCCGCGTCGTGCGCGCGGCTGACGATCGAGGCCATCGGGTTGATCGTCCCGAGCACGTTCGAAACGTGAACGACCGCGAGCAGCTTGGGTCCCCGCGCGAGCAGTCCCTCGAGCACGTCGAGGTCGAGCTGACCGTCATCGAGCACCGGCACGTAGGCCAGCTCGGCCTCGCGATCCTGGCACAGGATCTGCCACGGGACGATGTTCGAGTGGTGCTCCATCTCGGTCAGCACGACGAGGTCGCCGCGCTGCACGTTCTGCCTTCCCCACGTGTACGCGACCAGGTTGATCGCCGCGGTCGCGTTGGAGGTGAAGACCGTCTCCTCGGGCGTCGAGCCGAGCCAACCGGCGATCCGCGCCCGCGCGCCCTCGTAGAGATCCGTCGCCTCGACCGCGAGCGGATACACCCCACGATGAATCGACGCCCGCGACTCCGTGTAGTAGCGCGTCATCGCGTCGATCACCGGCTGGGGCGTCTGCGACGTCGCGCTCGAGTCGAGATAGACCAGCGGGTGCCCGCCCACCTCTCGGCTCAGGACCGGGAACTCGGACGCGACCTCGCGCAGCGGAGCGGTGGTCGCGGTCATGGCAGCGTCTCCGCGGAGACGGTCGCGCTCACGCCGGCGCCTGCACGAGCTCGTCGGTGATCCACCCGTAGCCCTTCGCCTCGAGCTCGTCGACCAGCTCCGGGCCGCCCTCCCTGACGATCCGCCCCTGGTACATCACGTGCACGTGGCTGGGCTGGACGAGGTGGAGGATCCGCTGGTAGTGGGTGATGATCAGGACGCCCATCTCGGGGCCCGCGACCGCGTTGACGCCGTTGGCGACCACGCGGAGGGCATCGATGTCCAGGCCGGAGTCGGTCTCGTCGAGGATCGCCATCCGCGGCTTCTGCAGCGCGAGCTGAAGAATCTCCATCCGCTTCTTCTCTCCGCCGGAGAACCCCTCGTTCAGGTACCGGCTCGAGAACTCCTTCGGCACGTTGGTCAGCTTCATCGCCGCCTCGACCGTGAGGCGGAACTCCTTCAGCGGGATCGGCTCCTCGCCGTTGGCCGTGCGATGGGCGTTGAGGACCGTGCGGAGATATTTGGTCACCGTCACGCCGGGTACCGAGACCGGGTACTGGAAGGCGAGGAACAGCCCCATCCGGGCGCGCTCGTCCGGGTCGGCCGCGGTCACATCCTCTCCCTTGAACAGGATCTGGCCGTCGGTCACCTCGAGGTTCGGATGCCCCATGATCGCGTTGGCGAGGGTTGACTTACCCGAGCCGTTGGGTCCCATCAGGGCGTGGATCTCGCCCCGCCCGACGGTCAGCTCAAGCCCCCGCAGAATCTCTTTGCCGCCCGCCCGGACGTGAAGGTTTCGGATCTCTAACTCGGCCATATCGGTTGCCATCTCCAGCTTTCGGTTGGGTCTTTATGCGGTAGCGGTCGCGCTCGCAGCGGTCGCGCTCGCAGCGGTGGCGCTTGCAGTCGCAGCAGGCGCAGTTGCCGCCGCCGGCAAGCGCTCACGAGCCTCGCCCACGGGGCCGGTACGGCGCGAGAACTCGACCAGCTCGGCGAGCGTCGTCGTCTGCAGCGAGCGGATGATCCCGCTCTGCACCCGCGTCCACAGCAGCTTGGTCGCGCAGCCGCGCCCGGAGTCTGGCTCGTGCGAGCACAGCACTCGCTCGGTGTGGTCGTGCACGAAGCACTCCATCGGGGCGATCGCGCCCTCGAGCGCCTGCACGACCTCGTCCATCGCGATCTCCTCCGCCGCCCGCGCGAGCCAGTAGCCGCCGTGCGCCCCGCGAGCGCTCATCACGAGCCCCGCCTTGCGCAACCGCGCCACGACCTGCTCGAGGTAGGCCAGCGGCAGGCCCTCGGCATCGGCGATCGCCTTCAGGCTCGTCGGATGCTCAGGCGACTGGCGCCCGAGCTCCACCATCAGCCGGACGCCGTACTCCGCCTTGGAGGAGAAGATCATCGAGTAAATCCTACCACCACGGTAGGTTTATTTACGGGGCCGCTGGCGCGGCCCTTGGTTTGGCCCGGGCGTCCGCTGATCCGGGCACAATCGAGGCGCCGCTCGCCGGCGGCGCCCGGCGGGACATGTAGGGTCCGCGCATGGACGATCGCGGCCTCGCGAGAACGGCCGACATCGCACAAGTGGCCACGGCGGCCAGCGCGGCCGGCCGCCTTGGGATCGACACCGAGTTCATGTCCGAGGGCCGCTACCGTGCGCTGCTGTGCCTCGTGCAGGTCGCCGCGGACGATCCGAGCGCGCCGGACGGCGTGCGCATCGTGCTGATCGACTCGCTGAGCGACGCCGACGTCTCCCCCCTCGCACAGCTGCTCGCCGATCCGGCGATCGAGATCGTGCTGCACGCCGCGCGTCAGGACGTCGCGATCCTGCGCCGGGCCTGGAGCACGGAGATCACGAACATCTTCGACACCCAGCTCGCCGCCGGCTTTGCCGGGGCCGGCGCTCAGACGGGGTACGGCAACCTGCTCGCTCAGATCCTCGGCCGCCGGGTCGGCAAGACCGCGAGCTACACACGCTGGGACGCCCGACCGCTCAGCGCCGAGCAGCTCAGCTACGCCGCCGAGGACGTCGCCCACCTGCTCGAACTGACCGATGAGCTGCAGCGACGCCTGCGCGAGACGGGACGCCTGGGGTGGGCGCGGGAGGAGTGCGCCCGCCTGGAGTCGGCCACCGACGAGCGCGATCCGGAGACCGCCTGGCTGCGCCTGCCCCGGACGGGGCAGCTCGACGCTCGCTCCCGAGCCGTCGCCCGCGAGCTCGCGGCCTGGCGTGAGCGGACCGCTTCCGGCGAAGACCGCCCGGTCGGCTCGGTGCTCGCCGATCCGGCGCTCGTCGAGCTGGCCAAGCGCCATCCGGCCAACCGCCACGGGTTCGGGGAGATCCGTGGCGTACATCCCGCTCAGGTCAAGCGCCGCGGCGAGCAGATCCTGGCGGCGATCGCCCGCGGGCTCGCGGCGCCGCCGATCCCCCGCGAGGAACCGCGCGGACGATCGGAGCCCGGAGATGCGCCACTGATCGCGCTGGCGGAAGCGCTGCTGCGCGCGCGGGCGATCGAGGCCGGCCTCGCCTACGAGCTGATCGCCTCACGCGCTGAGCTCGACCTGATCGTCGCCGCCGTGCGCCGCTCCGAGCCCGAACCGCCGGTGAGGACGCTAGCCGGCTGGCGCCGCGAGCTCGTCGGGGAGGACCTCCGCGCGCTGCTCACCGGCGCCAGCGCGGTGGCCGTCGGCGCGGATCGCCGGTTGGTGCTGGAAGCCCGCGAGCAGTTCGCCTGATCCGCGGCGCCCACCGAGCGAGGCTCATACCGAACTCGCGGCCTCCCCACGCCCCTCTACTCGCGGTATGAGCCTCGCTCCCTAAATCCAGAAGGGCGCCCGAATCGGCCATCATCGAGGTTAGGAGGCGCCGACTCGACCATCGAGGTTAGGAGACGCCGGTCTCGACCATCATCGAAATTAGGAGACGCCGGTCTCGACCATCATCGAGAGCGCCGAGGTGCGGTGATACAGCGTTTGCGACAGCGCGAGCCAGATCGCCGGAGTGCGCTTGATCCAATCCCGATCGATTCCCAGCAGGTCGCCTTGGGCGGTCGCGTAGGTCACGCGGAGCTTGTGTCCGGGCGATTCCGCGGCGCGCTGCTCGCCGGTGTCGGCGTTCGTCGCCGCCCACCCGAGTCCCCGAAGTCGCCGACGCTCGCTCGAGAGCAGATCGGTAGAGCTCTGGTAGCGATGATCGCGGTCAGCGACGACCAGCTCGAGCGCGCAGAACGAGTTCGCGCCCGCGTCGCACACGCGGGCCTGCGCGATGACGGTCACACCGCCCACGAGGGGTGGCACGCTCACGTTCGCGCCGCCCACGCCGGCGCTGTGCCCACACCCGGCGAGCGTCGCGCTCAGCCCGACCAGCGCGATCAGGCTTAGTCTTCGAGCGGTCATGGGTCGCAGCGCAAGCCTAGCCGAGCTCTCGGGCTCCCGGGCTGAACGGGCGTGAGCATCGGTCGCTACGCGCTTGGCTTCGCCGGCGTGCTGATCGTCGTCGGGTCGATCGGGATCGCCACCCGCGCGATCCGGCGGCGCTACCTGCCGCACTGGACCGGCGCGCCGGCAAGGCTGGCCGAAGCGGTGATCGGACTAGCCCTCCTGATCGCCATCCTCGAGCTTCTGGGCACGATCGGCTTGTTCAGCCTCGGACCGATTCTCGCCGGATGCGTTGCCGCGGGCCTAGCGGCAAGGGCAGCGGTCGGAGGGACCGGCAGCGCTCACGCTCGCGCAGCCCAGGCGAACGCTGGCGGCCCCTCCGACCGCCCAGGTCCGGCTGGTGCGGCGGGCCCCTCCCACCGCCCAGACCAGGCGAGCGCTGGCGGCCCCTCCCGCGCCCGGGCCACCGCCGTCGTCGCTCTCATGGCCACCGCAGCGCTCGCGGCCGAGTGGGCCGCCCCCACGCTCCAGTCCTACGACGTGGGGATCCGCACCCTGGACTCGCTCTGGTACCACCTGCCGTGGGCGGCCTCGTTCGCCCAGACCGGGCAGATCACGTCGCTGCGGTTCACCGACGTCGAATACCTGACCGCGTTCTATCCCGCCACCGCGGAGCTGTTCCACGGCCTGGGAATCGCGCTGTTGGCTCGCGACACCCTGTCGCCGGCGATCAACCTCCTGTGGCTCGGCCTGGCGCTGCTCGCCGGCTGGTGCATCGGTCGACCCTCCGGCCGCGCACCGGCGACGCTGCTCGGCGCGGCCGTCGCGCTCGCGCTGCCGATGATGTATTTCTCGCAGGCCGGCAGCGCCGCCAATGACATCGTCGGAATCTTCTTCTTGCTGGCCTCGGTCGCGCTGATCGTGAACGCCCGCAACCAGAACGCCGAGGCCAGCCAAAGCGACCAGGGCCAGGACGTGAACCAGGGCACCGAGGCCAACGATGCCCGCCAGGGCCACCGGCACGCGTCGTTGGCGCCAGCACCCTTGGTGCTCGCCGCGATCGCAGCGGGGCTCGCCGTGTCGGTCAAGCTGAGCCTGCTGGCGCCCGTGCTGGCGTTGACGGTCGGGGTGATCGTCCTCGGATCCTCGGGGCGGCGTCACGCTGCCCGAACGCTGGCAACGCGACCCCGATCCGCGCGTGCGACCTGGACCGGGGCGCTGGTCTCTGCCGGGGGATCCGCGCCGGCGGCGTGGATCGGGGCACTGGTGCTCGCGGGCGGATTCTGGTACGTCCGCAATCTGGTCGCGGTCGGCAACCCGCTGCCCTGGCTTGGCCGCGGGATCCTGCCCACGCCCGACCCGCCCCTGCAGCAGCACACCGCGTTCTCCGTCGCGCACTACCTGGGCAACACCCACCTGTGGAGCAGCGTGTTCGGCCCCGGGCTCGCGTCCGGCCTCGGGCCGTGGTGGCCGATCGTCCTCGCCGCGGCGGTGATCGGGCCTCTGCTGTGCCTGCTGCCCGGAGCCGACGGCACGCTGCGGATGCTGGGGCTCGTCGCAATCGCCGCACTCGGGGCCTACGTGGTCACGCCAGAGAGCGCCGCGGGCCCTGACGGCCAGCCGCTCGGGTTTGCCCTCAACCTCCGCTACGCGGCGCCCGCGCTCGCGCTGGCGCTGGCGATCCTGCCGCTGGCGCCGGCGCTGGGGGGCGTCCGGCGGCAAGCCGCCACGCTCGCCGTGTCGGCGATCGTGCTGGCGGCGACGCTCGCGCAGGCGCAGCTGTGGCCCGCCCGTCACCTCGCAGCGGTAGTGGGGGTTGGCGCCGGGGTCGTGGCCGGAGGAGTGCTGGCGGGGCTCCGGGTGCCGCTCAGCGCGCCCCGCGGCAACGCTCCCCGGCTCGCGTGGCTGCTCGCCCCCCGCTCTGGTCCGCTCGACGCGCCCCACGGCAGAGCCGGCTGGCCCGCGTGGCTGCTCGCCCCCCGCTCGGCACTCGAACGGCGAAAGACCTGGCTCGCGGCTATCGCCGCACTGCTGGTGGTGGGTGGGTTCGGCGGCTACGCCTGGCAGCGGCACTATCTCCGTGGGCGCTACGCGTTCCAGCCCGGCGTGTCCTACCTGGCGCACACCTGGGCGCTGTTTCGCCACGTGCACGACGCCCGCGTCGGCGTGGTCGGCACGTTCGGTGGCTTCTTCTCCTACCCCCTGTTCGGCGAGGACGACTCAGATCGGCTGGCCTACGTCGCCCACCGCGGCCGGCACGGCTCGTTCACGGCGATCTCCACCTGCCAGGCTTGGCGGCGCGCGGTCAACGCGGGCCACTTCCGATACCTGCTCACCACGCCGGGTCGCGATCCCTGGCACCCCAAGGCCCTCGCATTCTCGTCCGAGGGTGACTGGACGGCGTCAGATCCGGCCGCGCGACTGATCTACTTCCGCCGCGCCCTCGGCCAGTCGATCTCGGTGTACCGGCTGCGCGGAGCGCTTCATCCCGCTGCGTGCCGGTAATTTCCAGGCTGAGCTTCGGGTCCGCGGCTTCAAGGCTCCTCAGGGTGCAAGCGGCGATCGCTCCGGATCAGCCGCCCAAGCCGCCGAACACGGCAAACGGACTGTTGAACGGTGTGGCGAGCGGGGCTTGCGCGATGATGTCCGACGCGCTGCCCTCAACGGTGATCGTGCTCGTTTCGGGCGCTTCGTGGCGAAGGCGCTGCGCCAAGGCCCGCGCGCTGTCCTCGTCAGCGGCGCCCAGCACGACGAACTGCCACCGTTGAACGCTCCCCACCCCTTCTGCGCGAAGCGTCTCGACGAGTCGTAGTGCATCTCGGTGCGAGGCGCACTGCACGCGCACCTCGAATTCCGGATACCCCTGCGCTGCTGACTCGTTGCGCTCCTTTTCCATCAGCCGCGCTCGCTCGGCGGCGCGGTCACCGTCGGCGTCGGGTAGCGGTTCGTCGGGGTCTTCCCATTCCTGCGCCGAAGGGTGCCAATGCGCGAGTGTGCAATCCATCGGCCAGCCGTGTTCGGTGCTCACCGACCTGATCGCCCGCTCGGCGGCCTGCGCCTGCTCGCGCGTGGCGGCGTAGCAGAAGACTTCGGGCCCATCGCGTGAGACAACCACGCGAGCATCGAATGAGGTCTGCAGATCATGCTCCAGATCGAAGGCCTCCAGACGATCGGTCAGCTCTCGCGCGCGCTCGTCCTCGTGTAGATCGATCCGCAGGCGCCAGTCATCGTTCATCCTGGGCAGATTAGTCCACCCGCCGAGAGCACTGCCGATCGCCGCTGGCTGACCGGTCCCGCTCAGGCGATCGTGAGAGCCCGGCGCTCAGCCACCCAACCCTCGCTGACCTCCTGCAGCACGGCCAGCATCGCCGCGGCTGCCGGTGAGCGATAACCCATCGGGAGCATCGCGAGGATCGGGCGCGGGGGCGGCGCGGGTTCGAGCGCCCGCACAACGACATCACCACGGATTCCGCGGGTGACCATTTCCGGAATCAGAGCCACGCCGACGCCCGCCGCCACGAACCCGAGGATCGCCGAATAGTCGTCGTTCTGGAACGCGATCCGCGGCTCGAATCCGGCGCTGTGGCATGCGCGTAGGAACAGGCGCGAGTCGGGGCACGAGTTCATCGTGGCCAGCATCCACGGCTCGGCCGAGAAGCTGGTCAGACCGAGCTTCTCGACCCTCGCCAGGCGATGCCCGGCCGCCATCGCCACATACATCGGATCATCGAACAGGTGAACGAGCTCAACTCCGGCAGGCCCGCAGTCGGCGCCCGAACCGACACCATGGCTCGGACGCACTTCCCCGGCGCTCGGGTCAGCGACGCTCAGACCCGCTCCCCCGGCGCTCGGATCAGCGACGCTCAGACCCGCTCTCCCGGCGCTCGGGTCATCGGCGCTCGGACCCAACCTGTCGTGCGAAAGCGCCAGTTCGAGCTCGCCCGCCCGCATTCGAGCCAGCGACTCGTCGGGGTCCGACATGATGATGTGCAGCTCGACCGCGCCATAGCGCTCGCGAAACCGCGCGATCGCGATCGGCACGATCGACGCGGCGGCCGAAGCGAAGGAGGCGAGCCGGAGCCTCCCGCCCTCGAGCCCCGCGAGCCCTCGCAGCTCCGCCTCCGCCCCGTCGAGGCTGACGAGAATTGCCTCCCCGCGCTCGACCAGAAGCCGGCCCGCGTCGGTGAGCACCGCGCCCTGCGGGACGCGCCTGACGAGCGTCGCGCCGACCTCGGCCTCGAGCGTCGCGACCTGTCGCGAGACCGCCGGCTGCGTGTAACCAAGCGCAGCCGCCGCGGCGGAGAAGGAGCCGTTCCGCGCCACCTCGCACAGAACCCGCAATCGCCTCGTATCGAGCATGACTTCAAGTTATACCCCCTCAACCTAACCCCTATTTGCATTTATGCCAGTTCGCGCGCATATTGGCGTGAGCACTCGGTGAGCACTCGGTGAGCACTCGGTGAGCACTCGTGTACTCGTGGCTGAGCGCTCGCATAGGCGGCCCGAGGCCAATCTGACCATCTCCGCCCGAGAGCATCCAATGACCGCCTCCGTCATCCCGATCCCGATCACGATCACGATCCGATCCGCGTACCCCGACGACGAGCTTTCGCTCGCGCGGCTCGCGATCCTCGACAGCGCCCCGCACCCCCCGCCGGCGCCGTTGCTGCTCGCCGAGATCGACGGCCAGCTGCGCGCGGCCCTCTCGCTTGACGACGGGTCGACGATCGCCGACCCGTTCTTTGCCAGCACCGACATCCTCACGCTGCTGCGCACCCACGCTGCCAGCCGGACCGCGACGGTCGGTCGAGCCCGGACCCGCCGGCTGCGCTTCGCGATCAGCTGAGCGGGCTCCGATCGGGCATCCCCTGCTCCCCGCCCGGATCGGGCATCCGCTGCTCCTCGCCCGGATCCGGCTAACCTCTCGGTCGGTGGCAACCACAGCCGACAACCTGGCCGACTCCGAGCTGCTCGAGACCCAGTGGGATCTCGATCCGCTGGTCGACGGCGAGGGTGGCGCCGGCGTGGAGCGGCTGCTGGGTGAAGCGCTGCGGCGCGCGGGCTGGTTCGCGCAGCGCTACGCCGGGACCGTCGCCAAGCTCGACGCGTCCGACCTGCAGGCCGCGATGCGGGAGCTCGAGGCGATCAACGAGCTCGGCGGGCGCGCCGGTTCCTACGCTTCCCTGCGATTCGCGACCGACACCGCCGATCCGGCGCGTGGAGCGCTGCTGGCACGGATGCAGGAGGGCGCGACCGAGATCGACACCAGGCTGCTGTTCTTCGAGCTCGAGTGGGCCGCCGTGGCGGACGAGCGCGCCGAGGAGCTTCTGAGCGCGGATGGCCTGGACTTCTGCCGCCACCACCTCCGTAGCCTCCGTCGGCTGCGGCCTCACCTGCTCTCCGAGCCGGAGGAGAAGGTCATGGCGGAGAAGTCGATCTCCAGCCAGAGCGCCTGGAGTCGCCTGTTCGGCGAGCAGGTCGCCGGGCTGCGCGTCGCGCTGCCCGACGAGGAAGCGGAGGTGGGGCTGGATGTCGCCCTCAGCCGCCTGCAGGCGCCCGATCGGGAGACCCGCCGCACCGCGGCGGAGGCGGTCACCGCGGCGCTCGAGCCGGGCCTGCGCACCCGGTCGTTCATTTACAACACGCTTCTGCACGACAAGGCGGTCGATGACCGTCTGCGCTCCTTCCCGCACTGGCTCTCGAGTCGCAACCTGTCAAACGAGGCTTCGGATAAGTCGGTGATGGCGCTGATCGAGGCGGTGCGGGGCCGATTCGACATCCCCCAGCGCTGGTACGCGCTGAAGGCGAAGCTGCTGGGAATAGATCGGCTGGCGGATTACGACCGTGCCGCCCCGATCCTGCCCGAGGAGGTCAGCTTCTCGTTCGCGCAGGCGCGCGAGCTGGTGCTCGACACCTACGAGTCGTTCTCACCGCAGGCCGGGCTCGTGGCGCGACGGTTCTTCGACGAGCGCTGGATCGACGCCCCGGTGCGCCCGCACAAGCGCGGCGGCGCGTTCTGCGCGTACACCGTCCCGAGCGCCCATCCGTACGTGCTGTTGAACTTCACCGCCCGGCGCCGAGACGTGCTGATAATGGCCCACGAGCTCGGGCACGGGCTGCACGCCGCGCTCGCCCAGGATCAGGGGGTGTTTCATCAGTCGACGCCGCTGACGCTCGCGGAGACGGCCTCGGTGTTCGGCGAGACGCTCGTGTTCGAGCGCCTGCTCGAGGCCGCCCGTAGCGACCAAGAGCGCCTGGGGCTGCTCGCCGAGCGGATCGACGACGCGATCGCGACGGTGTTTCGCCAGATGGCGATGAACCGCTTCGAGCACCTCGCCCACACCCACCGGCGCAGCGACGGAGAGCTGTCCGCGGAGCGGATCGGCGAACTGTGGACCGAGACCCAGGCAGAGCTGTTCGGCGACTCCGTGCAGGTCACCGAGGGCTACCGGATCTGGTGGTCCTACATTCCCCACTTCATCGACACACCGGGCTACGTATACGCGTACGCGTACGGACAGCTGCTCGCGCTCTCGGTCTACCACCGCTACCGGGAACAGGGCGAGCCGTTCGTCCCGCGCTACCTGGAGCTGCTCTCCGCCGGGGGATCGCGTAGCCCCGAGCAGCTCGGCGCGATCGTCGGGATCGACCTGGCCGATCCGGGCTTCTGGGACGCGGGCCTGGCCCTCGTCGAGAAGCAGCTCACCGAGGCCGAGCAGCTCGCCGCGAGCCGGTAGGCGAGTCCCACCCGACTCGGTCGACTTGGCGACGGGTGGAGGTCCCGCTCGGCGGGACCTCCACCTTGCGCTCGTCAGCCGTCGAGCGACGCGCCGGTCTCGAGCACCGTCTTGAGGCCGCTGAGCACCCACGCCCAGCCGCCGCCGGCGCCCTTGTCCTCGTGCTCGCCGGCCACCACCGACGCCAGGCCCGGGGCGCCCGTCAGGTCGTGGGTGACGGTCAGCTTGGTGGGGCCGCCGTCGGCCGCTTCGATCTCGTAGGTGAGGCGCGTGAAGCCCTCTGCGGCAAGCTCCGGGGCCATCGCCATCCGCCACGTCTGGACGAGCTTGTGCGGCGGGTCGGCCTCGATCACCTCGCCGTCGACGGCGACCTCCTGCGCGCCCATCGCGCGCATCGCGTCGCTGGCCAGGCCACGGTAGGTCCCGCCGGGCCGCAGGTCGTACTCGGCCCGCCCGCCGTAGCCGTAGCGATCGGTCCACTCGGGGTCGGTGATCGCGGTCCAGATCGCCTTGGGCGTGGCGCGGATGTAAACGCGGTAGACCTGGATGGTCCTGGATTCGGTGATGGTCGTCATTGCTTGGCCTCCAATTGGCGCTTGAGGTTCGCGAGCGCCGATGTCCGCCGCTCGCGGTACTTGTCGATCCAGCGGTCGTAGATCAGCCGGATCGGCACCGGATTGAGGAAGTGCAGCTTCTCCCGGCCCGACCGGCGCGTGACGATCAGCCCCGCGTCCTCCAGCACGCGCAGGTGCTTCATGACCCCGATCCGCGTCATCTCCAGGCCCGATTCGAGCTCCACGAGCGTGCGGCCGTCACGCACGAAGAGCAGGTCGAGCAGGAGCCGCCGCGCGGGGTTGGCGAGCGCCTTGAACACGAGGTCGTCGTCGTCCACGACCGGAATAATAGGTAACCATATAGTGACGTGTCAAGGGCATCAGGGAACTGCCGATCGGACGCGCCGGCCCGAGGGGCCTCAGCCGAAAGGCGCTTACCCGCGCCGGGCGGTCGCGACGGCGTAGCGACTCGTGACGCGAAAGCCGCCGGGATCCTCGTTGGCGGCTTCCAGCATCTCCAATGCCCGGGCGAGCACCTCCTGGGCATTGCCGCTGCGCTCCAGCACGGCGCGACCCGCGACCGCCTGCGGGTGGTGGCGAGAATCGGCTTCGAGGTACCCGCGCGCCGAGGAGGCGGTGAAGGCGAGGCGTCGCTCGTCCACGACGACCTCAAAGCCGTAGGGGTCCAAGAGCTCGGCGAGCGCATCGTGGTCGTGCCAGGCGAATGGTGCGGCGCCCGGCGGCTGCCCCGTCGCGGCACTGATCGCCTGGCGAAAGGCACCGAGGCAATCGTGCATCGCGCCCTCCGGAAACCAGGCGCTGAGCACGATTCGCGCCGCGGGAGCGCTCACCCTCGCCATCTCTGCCGCTGCCGTCCTCGCATCGGGGGCGAAGATCACCCCAAACACCGACAGCACAACGTCGGCGCTCGCGTCGGGCAGCGGCAGCGCAGCGGCCTCACCTTGCCTGAACGTGGCTTGCAGTCCCTGGGCCGCGCCACGCTCGCGCGCGACCTCGAGCAGCCGCGCGGCGGGATCGACCCCCGTCACCTGGCAGCCCCGTGCGGCGGCCAGAAGCGACGCGTTGCCGGTCCCGCAACCGATGTCGAGCACCCGCTCACCGCCGGTGATCCCGGCGCGGTCGAGCACCACCTGCGCGGCGGGCGCCAGTTTCGCGGCCGTGTCCTCGTAGCGACCGATGCCCCAGTCCGTCAATGCTTGGCCCTGCGCGTGTGCGTTCGCTCCTCCTGGCGCTCGACCACCTTGACGATCAGCTTCAGCACCTGCTCGATACCGGTGGCCTTCGCGTCGCCCTTGTCGAACGCCTCGCGCCAATCGCGCACGTGGCCCTTCGCCGCCAGCTCGTTGAACGGCGCGCGCTGCACCGACAAACGGACCTTCGCGTCGCTCGCGATGTCCTTGGTCACCTTGGGACCGGGCAGCTCGACGCGGTAGAGCTGCACGTCGCCCCGCCCGCGCAGCTCCAGCCCCGCGACCAGCTTCAGCGGCTGGAGCGCCGGCACCTCGTCGAGAAACCGCGTCACGGCGGTCTCGATCAGCGACCTGGTGTCAGACTGCGAGGACAGGGTCGTGAGTCTAGCCGCGACCCCGCGTGTCGCTGGCGGAGCAGGGTGGACAACGCCGCTGGGTCGGGGTCGACAACGCCGCTTTGGCGGGGTCGGCAACGCCGCTCGGCGGGGTCGGCCACGCCGCTCGGCGAGCTCGTCGGGGGGCCAGCGGGCCCGAGGCGCTAGCTTCCCGGGCATGGCGCAGCCGATCTTTCGCTTCGTGTGCGTGCCCGCGGCGCTGCGGGGCGCACCGGCCGGATGGGCGGCCGAGATGCTCCGCGAGGGCGAGATCGCCCTGCTGGCCGACGACGGCGGCCTGGCGGCGATCAATGCGGTCGCTCACGCGCTCGGCCTGGTCAGCCTGCGGCTGGTTCGCAACGAGGACTCCGCCGAGCTTCAGCAGGAAACGGTGATCGCCTACGCCGACGCGACGGCGCTGGTGTGGGTGGGTGAGAGCTTCACCGAAACGATCCGCGAGTGGGCGCGCGCGCGCGGCCCGATGACGCTCCTGGTGCAGACCGACGGCCCGCTCTCCGACGACGAGCGGCGGCGGATCGATCGCTTCGTCGCGACCCTCGGCCGCCAGGCCGAGTAGGACCGACGGCGCCAGGCGGAGTAGGCCCGACGCCGAGAGACCGGGCCCCACCACAGGCGCGCGCCAGCGCGCCCATAAACACAACCGGCCGACCGCGGCGGGCTAGAGCTTGTGGCGCTGAAGCAGCTTGCGGCCGATCACCATCCGCTGGATCTCCGAGGTTCCCTCACCGATCAGCAGCAAGGGGGCGTCGCGGTAGAGCCGCTCGATCTCGTACTCCTTGGAGTAGCCGTAGCCGCCGTGGATCCGGAAGCACTCCTCGACACAGAAGCGCCCGGTCTCCGAGGCGAACAGCTTCGCCATCCCCGCTTCGAGCTCGGAGCGCTCGCCCGCGTCCTTGAGCCGAGCGGCGCGGATCGTCAGCAGCCGCGCGGCGTCGATCTGGGTGGCCATGTCGGCGAGCTTGAACTGAATCGCCTGGTGCTGGGCGATCGGCTTGCCGAACGCCCGGCGCTCCTGGGAGTACTTGAGCGCCAGCTCGAGTGCGCGCTGGGCGATTCCGACCCCGCGGGCGGCAACGTTGACGCGGCCGACCTCGAGCGCGTCCATCATCTGCACGAACCCCTGGCCGAGTCCATGGTCCTCGCCGCCGAGGATGTTCTGCGCCGGGCAGCGGTAGCCGTTGAACACCAGCTCGGTCGACTCGACGCCCTTGTAGCCGAGCTTCTTGATCTTCGGCGGCACGTTGAAGCCTTCGTACTCGCCGGTGTTCTCGCTGACCCCCGGCTCCTTCTCGGCGATGAAGCAGGTCATGCCCTTGTACTTGGGCTCGGCGCTGGGGTCGGTCTTGACGAGCACGAACACGAGGCCGCTGAGGAGGCCGTTGGTGACCCACATCTTCTGGCCGTTGATCTCGTAGGCGCCGCCGTCTGGGAGCTTCCGGGCGGTCGCCTTGATCGCCTGCACGTCGGAGCCGCACTCGGGCTCGGAGAGGCTGAACGCCGCCCTGAGCTCACCGGTGGCCATCCGCGGCAGGTAGCGCTGCTGCTGCTCCTCGGTGCCAAACTTCATCAGCAGGTAGGAGCCGATGAAGTGGGTGTTGACGATCCCCGAGATACTGATCCAGCCACGCGAGAGCTCCTCGACGATCATCGCGTAGGTGGTCAGGTCGAGGCCCATCCCGCCGTGCTCCTCGGGGATCGTGACCCCGAACAGGCCGAGCTCCCGCATCTGCGACACGATCGGCTCAGGGAAGCTGTCCTCGTGGTCGTAGTGCTCGGCGTGCGGGAGGATCTGCTCGTCGGCGAACTGGTGCACCATCTCGCAGATCGCCTTCTGCTCGTCGGTCTTCTCGGTGTAAGGGGTGGCGAGAGCCATCGCGGCCGTCGAGGATAACGTCAAAACTGTGTGACATCCTGTCCAAGGCAAGCCGTGGCGGTGCGATTCTGGGGGTATGAAGCGGCAGGAGCGAAGATGGTTGGTAGATAACTCTGGTCTGGCGTGGAGAATCTCCCAAGCGGCGGTGAGGGCCGGTGCGCGGGGGTGAACCCGGGCGGTGGGAACAGGGGTTGACGCCGCGATCGCCGCCCTGGCCGTCCGCCAGCACGGCAACGTGACGCGGCAGCAGCTGCTCGCGCTCGGGCTCGGCGACCCGGGGATCGCGCATCGGATCCAGACGGGGCGCCTGCATCGAGTCCACGCCGGCGTCTACGCGGTGGGCACACCGCCGGTGACGGCACTGCAGCGCGCGGCCGCGGCGGTTCTCGCCTGCGGGCCCGGCGCGGCGCTCAGCCACGACTCGGCAATGGCCCTGTGGGGATTCACGAGCCGCTGGCCCGGCCGCTCAGAAGTGACGACCACTGGAGATCGCAGACCGGCGGGCATCATCGTCCACCGCTCGCCCGCGCTCGGGCATCGGGATCTGCGAAAGCACTACGCGATCCCGGTGACGAGCGCCGCACGAACGCTGCTCGACTGCACGCCGCGACTGACCGAGCGGGCGCTCGCCCGGACGGTCAACGACGCGCTGCTCTCCGGGCACGTGAAACGCTCGCACCTGGCCGAGCTGCTGCGGCGCTGCCCGAGACGCCCGGGCGCCAGCCGGCTGGCACGGTTCGTCAACGCCGGGGATGGACCCACGCGCTCAGAATTCGAGGACACCTTCCTGGTCTTCTGCGAGCGGTTTGGCTTTCCCCGCCCCAGGGTGAACGTGACGGTCGCAGGACGCGAGGTCGATGCGTTCTTCGAGGCCGAGCGGCTGATCGTCGAGCTCGACGGATGGAAGTTTCACTCCAGCCGCGACGCGTTCGAACGCGACCGCAGCCGCGACGCCGACGCGATGGCTCAGGGCCTGGGCACCGTTCGCATCACCTGGGAACGGCTGCGTGACCAGCCGGGCAACGAGGCCGACCGGCTGCACGCGATCCTGCGCACGCGGCGTGCCGACGCGGCCTGATCCCGACGCCCAGCTCGCGCGACTTGGCGCTGACCGCGCGGCGAGACTACCCGCGGGTCTGCGCGGGCGGAGCGTTCTGGGCTCGCTCTGAGCCGTGGGCCCAGGGTGACCGCGGGCGCTCCTGGGGCTCGTCGTCGAGCTCGATGTCGACCTTCTCGTTGAGAAAGCAGACCAGATCTTTGATCTGGATGGCGTCGGGCATCGGGTCGGGGTAGTACCAGATCAGGTCTTCGCCGGCCTGTCCGCCTCGTAGGACGATGGAGTGGTAGCTCGCGACGCCCTTGTACGGGCACAGCGTCGTCGTGTCGCTGGGCGCCAGCTGCGCCCGTACATCCTCGCGCGGCAGGTACCAGCGGGTTGGCAGGCCCGTCTCGAACAGCGCGCTCGCGCGCTGGGTCTGGGCCAGCAGCTCGCCTTCGAGCGAGATCCGGAGCCGGCGGTCGCTCGCCCGAACGTCGATGCGGTGGTAGGGGTCGCGCGGGTGGCCGGTGATCTCCTCTCCCTCCTCGAGCCACCGGTCAATGCGGTTGAAGTAGAACGCGATCAACCCCTTGATCGGCGGTGCCGGTTCGAGCGGGTCGGGGTAGTACCAGGCCCCGTTCTCGACGACGTGCTCCGCGACCCGAATCGTGTAGTAGGAGGCGTCGCCCTTGAGCGGACAGTGAGTGTGGCGGTCGGTCGGCTCGAGCAGCTCCGAGTGCACGTCCTCGGGCGGGAAGTAGTAGACCGGCTGATGCCCGGTCTCGTGCAGCAGCAGCACCTGGCGACTGTCGGCGATCGTCTCCCCCGCGATCTCGACCCGGACCCGCTTGGGGCTCGGCTCGAGATACAACGCTCCGTCACGTCCGGGTCGCTCGAAGTTGAAGCGCCCAGCCGGCTCCGCCCCGAACGGTCCGCTGCCGGTCATGAGGCCCATCCCGTGAGCTTAGCGGCGCGACGGGAGAGCGCCGCGGCGACCCATGCCGCGACCACTGCCGCGATCCCAGCGGCGACCCATGCGGCGACCACTGCCGCGATCCCAGCGGCGACCCCAGGCGGCGCCCTGCGGCGATCCCAGCCGTGACGGGCTCGAGACCCTGACACACTGCCGCCCCGATGAACTTCGCCCGCGACGTGGTCGATGCGGCCCGACCGGAGCGCATGGCGCTGGTGGAGCTCGCGCGCGACGGGTCCCGGCGCGAATGGTGCTTCGGCGATGTCTCGCAGCGCAGCGCCGGCCTGGCGGGCGCCCTGCGTCAGCACGGTGTCCGTCGCGGCGATGTGGTGATGACGCTGATCGGCAACCGCCCCGAGTGGGTGCTGACGATGGTCGCGTGCTTTCGCATCGGCGCGGTGGTACTCCCATGCCACGAGCAGCTGCGGGCCCACGATCTACGCCTGCGGATCACCGCCGCGCAGCCCAAGCTGATCGTCGCCGACGAACGCGACACGAAGCAGCTCTCCGGCGCCGGGGTCCAGTGTCCCGTGCTGAGCATTCCCGACGCGTCGCTGCTCTCGCACGAGCCGGTCCCCCCGGTCGAGCTGGACGCGAGCGACCCGTGCCTGATCGCGTTCACCAGCGGCACGACGGGCGATCCAAGCGGCGTCGTGCACGGCCAGCGTTACCTCCCTGGTCAGCGCCTGCAGGCCGAGTACTGGCTCGATGCGCGTGAGGGAGATCTGGTGTGGTGCACCGCGGCCACCGGGTGGTCAAAGTCCGCGCGCAACGCGTTCGTCGCGCCGTGGCTGCGAGGCGCCGCTGCGGTGCTCCACGATGCTCGCTTTGATCCGGCCCAGCGGCTCGCGCTGCTCGCGTCCGAGCGGGTCAACGTCCTGTGCATGGCCCCGACCGAGTACCGGATGATCGCCAAGCGAGTGGCGCTGGCGCCGTTGCCGGGGCTACGGGCGATGGTGGCGGCCGGCGAGCCGCTGCCCCCGGAGGTGCTCCGCGCGTTTCGGGAGGGCACCGGGCTCGAAATTCGGGACGGCTACGGCCAGACAGAGACCGGGCAGCTCACCGGCATGGGGATCGGTGAGCGGGCGCGACCCGGTTCGATGGGCCGCGCGCTCCCGGGCGTCGAGCTGCGCGTGGAGCCGGATGACTCGCAGGACGAACGGTCAAGCAAGGACCGAAGCCACGCGCCGGATGACTCGCAGGCCGAAGCCGAGGGTGAGCTCGTGCTGGTTGATCCGCGCAGCGACCCGACGTTCTTCATCGGGCGCCTGGATGGGGAGCCGGCGCCGGCGGGAGTGCCCTGGCGCACCGGAGACCGTGTCCACCGGGACGCGGACGGCTACCTGTACTTCGAGGCGCGCGCCGACGACGTGATCATTTCGGCCGGATACCGGATCGGCCCGTTCGAGGTCGAGTCGGCGCTGCTCGCGCACGAGGCCGTGGCCGAGGCAGCGGTCGTCGGGGCTGCCGATGAGGAGCGCGGTGCGGTGGTACGAGCGGTTGTCGTGGCGCGGGAGGGGTTCGCGCCGGGCGCGGATCTGGCGGCCGAGCTCCAGGAGCACGTCAAGCGGGTCACGGCGCCTTACAAGTATCCGCGAATCGTCGAGTTCGCCGCAGCGCTGCCGAAGACGGCAACCGGAAAGGTACGCCGGGCCGCGCTCCGGGGTACTCGCTGAAGCCCACGAGAACGGCGGGCCACGCTAGCGGCACGCTCTGCAACGATGGACTGATGAACGGAGCTCTGGCGGTAGGCGAGACTCGCCCCGCAATTGGAATCTGCACGGGCCTCACCCAGGCTCGCTGGAGCGTTTGGGACCAGCGCGCGGCGCTGCTGCCGTTCGCGTACCTCACCGCGATCCAACGTGCGGGGGCGTTGGCGTTGATGGTCGCACCCGATCCGCACCTGGCAGCAGAGCCCGACGAGCTGCTGCACCGGATCGACGGTCTGATCCTCGCCGGGGGCGCCGACATCGACCCCGCCGCCTACGGGGCGCAGCGCCACCCGCAAACCAACGACACGGTGCCCGAACGCGACCGCGCCGAGCTCGGGCTGACCCGGCGCGCGTTGGCGATCGACATGCCCGTGCTGGGAATCTGCCGGGGAATGCAGCTGCTCAATGTCGCGCTCGGCGGCACGCTGCGCCAGCACCTCCCCGACGATGTCGGTCACACCGAGCACCGGCGCCGCCCGGGCAGCTTCGAGAACTCAGACCACGACGTCCGCCTGGAGGCCGAGTCGCTCGCCGCGCTGGCGGCCGGAGAGACGGTCCACGCCGTCAAGTCCCACCACCATCAGGGGGTGCAGAGGATCGGCGAGGGCCTCGTGGTGACAGGGCGCTCGACGATCGACGATCTGCCCGAGGCGATCGAAGCCCCCGCGTATCGGTTCGTCCTGGGGGTCCAGTGGCATCCCGAGGCCGACGAGCACAGCCGCGTGATCGGCGCGCTGGTGGAGCGGGCCCGGGGCCACCGCTCGACGCGCGGATGACCGAGCATCACTCGGCGAGCGCCACCACGGCGTCGATCTCCACCTTGGCCCCCCGAGGCAGTGCGGCGACACCGATCGCGACCCGGGCCGGCGGATCGGACTCGAAGAACGAGCCGTAGACCTCGTTGACCGCGGCGAAGGACGCCATCTCCGTCAGGTAGACGGTGATCCGAACGGAGTCCCCTAGGCTGGCCCCAGCGGCCTGGCAGACAGCCGCGAGGTTCTCCAGGCAGCGGCCGGCCTGCTCGGCCGCGGAGGCGCCGACGAGATCACCCGTGCGGGGGTCTAGCGCGATCTGACCTGAGCAGAACAGCAGGCCACCGGCGCGAACGGCATGGACGTATGGGCCGATCGCCTTGGGGGCGTCGGGGGCGGTTACGGATTCGCGGTGCGCGGACAACGGATCTCCTCCTCCTGGGGCGGTGGCGCAAGCCTATCCCCGCAACGGTCAGCAAGCCTAACCGCGGCTCGACTTGCGAGTAGCCTGCAGCCCGTGCCCAACCGTCTCAGCGGCGAAACTTCGCCGTATCTGCGCCAGCACAAGGACAATCCGGTCGACTGGAATCCTTGGGACGCGGAGGCGCTCAGCCGTGCGGGAGCCCAGGACCGCCCGCTGCTGGTCTCGGTGGGCTACTCGGCTTGCCATTGGTGTCACGTGATGGAGCGCGAGTCCTTCGAGGACCCCGAGGTCGCCGCGCTGATGAACGGGAGCTTCGTCTGCATCAAGGTCGATCGCGAGGAGCGTCCCGACATCGACGCGATCTGCATGGAGGCCTGTCAGGCGATGACCGGGCAGGGCGGGTGGCCGCTGAACACGTTCCTCACTCCGGAGCAGGCGCCGTTCTACGCCGGCACGTACTTTCCGCCGCAGCCTCGTCACGGGATGCCAAGCTGGCGGATGATCCTGCTGGCGGTCGCCGATGCGTGGGAGAAGCGGCGCGAGGAGATCCGCCGGCAGGGCGCGCTCCTCGTGCGCTCTCTCAGCGCGACCGCAAGGCTCGAGCCCTCATCCGAGCCGATCCGCGAAACGCAGCTCGCGCAGGCGATCTCCTCGCTGCAGGAGTCCTATGACCAGCTCAACGGCGGATTCGGCGGCGCGCCGAAGTTCCCCCAGAGCTCCACGATCGAGCTGCTGCTGGCGCGCGGCGAGCGCGAGATGTCGCTCGCGACCCTTCGCGCGATGGTTGGCGGCGGAATCTACGACCAGGTCGGCGGCGGCTTCTCCCGCTATGCCGTCGACGCGACCTGGACAATTCCGCACTTCGAGAAGATGCTCTACGACAACGCGTTGCTGGCGCCCGCCTACCTGCACGGATGGCTGCTCTGCGGCGAGGAGCGCCTGCTCAGTGCCTGTTGTGAGACGCTCGATTGGGCCTTGCGAGAGATGCGGGGGGACGAGGGTGGCTTCTGCTCGGCGCTGGATGCCGACTCCGATGGCGTCGAGGGCAAGTTCTACGCGTGGACAATCGCGCAGCTGCGCGAGGTGCTCACGCCGGCGGATCTGGCCGAGGAGGCGATCGCCTACTTCGGCGTGACCGAGCGCGGGAACTTCGAGCGCGGGTTGAACGTGCTCGAGGGCCGCGGACCACCTCCACCTGCGCAGCGGCTGGCGGAAATCCGCGACAAGCTCTACGTGGCTCGATCGGGGCGCGTGTGGCCCGGCCTGGACGACAAGCGCCTGACCGCATGGAACGCGCTGATGATCTCCGCCCTCGCCGAGGCGGGGGCGACGCTGGAGCGTCCCGATTACGTGCAGGCGGCGGTTTCGTGCGCGGAGTTCGTGCTCGGGGAGCTGCGCGACTCCGACGGCCGGCTGCTACGGACCTGGAAGGGGGGCCAGGGTCGCCTCGCGGCCTACCTCGAGGATCACGCCTTCCTGCTCGAGGCGCTGATCTCGTTGTATGAGGCCACGTTCGACGCCCGCTGGTACCGAGCGGCGGTGGCGATCGCCGACACGATCATCGAACGCTTCTCCGATCCACAGCGCGGCGGGTTCTTCACCACCGCCGCGGACCACGAGCAGCTCGTCGCGCGCCGGAAGGACCTCGAGGACTCCCCGATCCCCTCCGGAAGCTCGGCCGCGGCGTTCGGCCTGTTGAGGCTCGCGGCGCTCTCGGGTGAACGCCGCTACGAGGAACACGCTCTCGGCGCGATTCGCCTGCTAGTCCCCCTCGCCCTTCGTCATCCCCACGCGTTCGGGCACCTGCTGCGCGCCGTCGACTTCTACCTCGCACCGGTGAAGGAGGTCGCGATCATCGGATCGGGACCGGAGGCGCAGGCGCTCGTGCGCGTGGTGCGAAGCCAGTTTCGCCCGCACACGGTGCTCGCCGGCGGGACCGGCGGGGACGTGCCGCTGCTCGAGGGCCGCACCCCCGTCGACGGCCGCGCGGCGGCCTACGTGTGCGAGCGCTTTGCCTGTCAGGCGCCGGTGACCGACCCGGACGAGCTCGCGGCGGCGTTGTGATGTTCGGGCCACAGGTGGCCGGCCTTCCTACAGCACCGGCAGGTAACGCTCGAGCTCCCACGGCGTGACCTGCACCCGGTAGTCGTCCCACTCCTGGCGCTTGATCTCGACGTAACGGTTGAACATGTGCTCGCCGAGCGTGCGCAGCACGAGCTCGGACTGGGAGGTGAGCTCGATCGCCTCCCCGAGCGTCTCGGGCAGCTGATCGATTCCAAGCCGGCGGCGCTCGTCGGGCGAGAGGTGGTAGAGATTCTTCTCCATCGGCTCGGGCAGCTCGTAGCCGTGCTCGATCCCCCCAAGACCCGCCTGGAGGAGCACCGCGAACGTCAGGTAGGGGTTGCACGCGGGATCGGGACAGCGAAGCTCCATTCGCGTCGCGCCTTCCTTTCCGGGGTGATACAGGGGCACCCGTACGAGCGCGGAGCGATTGCGGCGTGACCACGCGACGTAGACGGGGGCCTCGTAGCCGGGAACAAGACGCTTGTACGAGTTGACCCATTGGGCGTAGATCGCGCACATCTCGCGCGCATGGCGCAGCTGGCCGGCGATGAACGCCTTGCCCACATCCGAGAGGAAGTACGGATCCTCAGCGTCGTAGAAGGCGTTTCGATCTCCCCGGAACAGCGACTGATGAGTGTGCATTCCCGAGCCGTTCTCGCCGAACAGCGGCTTGGGCATGAAGGTCGCATGGAATCCGTACTTCATCGCGTATTCCTTGACGGTGATTCGGTAGGTCATGCAGTCGTCGGCCATCTTCATCGCGTCGGCATAGCGCATGTCGATCTCGTGCTGGCTCGGGCCGACCTCGTGATGGGTGTACTCGGTCTGGATCCCCAGCTGCTCGAGCCCGAGCACAGTCTCCCGGCGAAGGTCAGAGCCGGCGTCGAGCGTGGTCAGGTCGAAGTACCCGCCCTCGTCGAGCACCTCGGTGCCCTTGGAGTCCCGGAAGTAGAAATACTCGAGCTCCGGCCCGACGTAGAAGTGGTCAAAGCCCATCGCATGAGCCCGCTCGAGCGCGCGCCGCAGGACATGACGCGGATCGCCCTCATAGGGAGTCCGCTCGGGGGTTTGAATGTCGCAGAACATCCGGGCCACACCCGCCTCCTGCGGTCGCCAGGGCAGCACGGAGAATGTGCTCGGGTCTGGCATCGCGATCATGTCCGATTCCTCGATCGCGTTGAAGCCCGTGATCGAGGAGCCGTCGAACCCCATTCCTCCCTCGAACGCGTCGCTGAGCTCGGTCGCGTTGATGGAGAATGCCTTGAGCTGCCCGAGGACATCGGTGAACCACAGGCGGATGAAGCGGATCTCGCGCTCGGAGGCGAGCGAGATCACGTCGTCGGCGGTAAGCGGAGCGTTCGCCATCGGACGCGTACGTTACTTGTCCGGCGCTTTGCGTTCACCACCGCTAGCAGTGCCGGCGGGTCTTGCAGAGAGACTGATGCCGGCAGGTCAGGCTGTTGGCGGTGTGTATGCTCGGCGCATGTTTCGTTGTGTCGGGGAGGGGCGTCGGCGGGGAGGAGTGGTGCTCCTCGTCCTCCTCGCGGCGCTCGGATCCGCCGGTGCGCTCGCCGCCGCGAGCAGCGGCTCGGGGTCGAGCCCGCGAAGCGGATCAGGCGAGCGGGGGAAGTCCGCCTCGAGCCCGCGCGCGAACACCGGATCAAGCTCAAGCAGTCCGTGCGGACCGCAGCGCGCGTCAACTCTCGCGTCCAGCCGCACGGCGCGCGTGTATTCGGTCAAGGGGATCGTGTACGGGTGCTCAAACGCCAACCGCAGGCCGTTCCGGTTGGGCGAGCACTCGCGGTGCTCAGTTGACCTGGTCACCGTCTCGGGCACGCTCGCGGCCTACGGCGCCGAGAGATGCGGGGCCAATAACTGTGCCAGCCGGGTGCTCGTGCGACGGCTGTCGGACGACAAGGTTGTGGGCAGCTTTCCGGCGTTCACGGGGCCGGCCGGAAGGGGCATATCGGCGACATCGGTCGACTCACTCGTTCTCAATGCCAGCGGGGCCGTCGCCTGGATCGCGTCGGGCTGCTCGATCGACCTGCCTCCGCCTGACCGCCAGGTCTACCGCGCCGCCAACCACCGACAATTGCTGCTGGACAAGGGAAAAACCATCGTCCCTCGTTCGCTACGCCTTCATGGCGCGACGCTGACCTGGCGGCACAGCCGCTCGACGAAGTCGGCAACCCTCCGCTGAGGCGCCGCGTCGGCCGCTCCCAGGGCAGCACCCTCCGCTAAGCGGAAGACTCCCGAAAACTTCCGGCCGAGGCGCAGTGTCCGACGCTCCAGGCAACCCGGCGGGCTCAGCGCCCCCGCTGAGGCGCGGCTCGGGTAAGGTCAGGCGCCGGCCGAAAGGCGCGACCGGCTCAGCCAGCGCTTTGCCCAGCGCTGGAGCTCCGAAAGCGCGGGCTCGAGCTCACGACCCATCCGCGAAAGCCCGTATTCGACTCGGACGGGAGGCCCGGAGATGACCGTGCGGGCAATGATCCCGCGCGCCTCGAGCTCCTTCATTCGCTCGGACAGGAGACGGTCGGAGAGCTCGGGCACCGCTTGGGCGATCTCCGAGAAGCGCAGTGGCCCGTCCATCAGCACGCGCAGGATCGCCCCCGTCCATCGACGTCCGATCAGCTCCACCGCTTCGTGGTACAGAGGACAGCAGCCGGTTCCCCGGCCCCCGGTGTGACCATTGGCGGTCGGCTGTCGGACGCCCATGCGGATCGGCGATTACGCGGCCTGGAGAGCCCGCGAGGCCTCGGAGGATCCGTCGACCGGAACCTCTCCGGCCACGTTCACCATCGCGGTGAATCCCTCGAGCGACACCGCCGCGATCGCCTCGAGAATCTGCTCATCGTCCCAGCCCGCCTCACGCGCCTCCTCGTGCAGGTGCATCGCGGGCCGACCGCCCTCTTGCAGCACAGCCTGTAGATAGCGTAGGAGGGCAGCTTCGCGCTCGTCCCGAGAGCTGAACTGCCGCGCGAGCGCGACCTCGTCCAGCGCCAGTCCAGCTCCGCGGGCCGCACGCGAGTGCATCGCGATTCCCGGTGCCGACTGATAGTGCTCGGCCACTGCAAGCGCAATCCGCTCGAGCGTGGGGAGTGTCAGCTTGCCGTGTCGCAGCTCCGAGCGAAACCGTGCGTACGCCCGCAGCGCCGCGGGGGAGCCCGCGAGCACGCCCAGAAAGTTGGGGAGCTGTCCGCCGGACGCAAGCGCGCCCCGCAGGACGGGGACGGAGCCCTCAGGCGCCGTCAGATCGTCATGGATCTGGAATCTGCTCATGGAAATCTTCATCGCTGACCACCGGGGTGTCTCGGGCGCGGGCCGGGTTTCCAGCCCCTACGCTTTACTTTCAGCATCTGCTTACAGTTCATAAGTGTACCTGGGCTCTATTGATTGCGCAAGGCCCGATCGCGGCGAGCTGAACGCAAGCTACGGGTGCCGTTCCCTGCGGCGGGGAATAATCGTCTCCTCCCCTTATACGGAATCCGATAAACGCTCGATCAGCGCCGGGCGCAAACCTGATAAGGGCCGAGCGTGCGGGGGGCCACGACGAGCATCGCTGCGGTCATCCGGGCAGCGCGAACGCGGACGTTGAACGCCACCGCCCGAGGGCGACTATTGACGGCGTACGGAGCCGCGTAGCCGTGTCCACAGCCGCTGGCCTCGCTGCGCGCCCGGCCTCATCTCGGGACAACGGCGTGAAGGCGCGCGGCACGCCGGGACGTTACATCGACGCTCGCCGCACGGCGTGAGGGCGCGTGCGAGCTTGTCGTCGTGAGGGGCGGACAGGCGGGGGAGCTTGTCGTGCGCAGCGGAGAGGCGGGACGGCCTGTCGTGCGGAGCGGAGCGGCGTGGGAGCTCGTTGCGGCGGCCAGGACCAGCACCACGCCGAGCAGAACAGCCCACATCGCCACCCGATCGGGTCGCAAACCTGCCCGCTCGTACGCGCGCGGTGGCGGACGATGGCGCGAAGCCCGCGCGTCAGCCGGGTGATAGCGCTCGGCACCGCGACCTTGAATCGTCACGGTGCGACGACCGACTATCCCTCCACCGCGCCCGGGAGGAAGACCGTCCGGGGCGCGGGCTTCACCTTCAGCGCCCTCGCTCTGAGGCCACGCGCGGGTGGGCCGCTCGCGAACAGACCCACCCTCAGGTTGAGCACGCAAAGGCCTGTCGCGAGGCCGCTCATTAAGGAGCTCCTCGTGATAGCGCTCCCGGACACGCCGGTCTGCCCGAGCTTCACCCGCCCCTGGTTGCGGCATCTAACCGTCCTCTTTCTCGTGCTTACGGGGTTAGCTGACGGGCTCGCGCCGAAAGGGCGGCGCTACGCACATGGTGCGATTAGCCCCAACAACCTGGTTCCCCCGCTTCCCGCTCCGCTCAGCCCGGATGGTTGATCGGCGCGAAAACTCAGCGGTACCGGTAAGGGAAAGCATCGTAGCAATGGACGGGGACGGCGTCCGGGCTACTCCTTGCCAGCGACCTTGGCGACGAACTGGGCGACGTCATTCGCGTCCTTGCCCTGCACGATGGCGGGAGGCATGATGCCCTGCCCCAGGCAGGTCTGTGGATCGTTGGCGGGCGGATTGGGGAGGCACCCATATTCCAAGGTGTGGGCGACGAGCGAAAGTGGTGGTGCGAGCGTGTCGAGATTGGGCCCCACCTTGCCGGAGGCGCTGGCAGCAGCCAAGGTGTGACAAACGGTGCAGTACACACCGAACAGCTCCCGGCCTCGCTTCTCAGCCGCGGTCAGCTTGATGCCGCCGATCTGGCTGCTGGCATTCGCGTGGTTCCCGTCCAACAGCGCGACCGGCAGCGCAATCCCGAGGCCGACGTACACGATCGCGAACGTCGTCCCGACGCCCCTGCGCCCGGCGCGGGATTGGGTTTGGAATGTCCGGCGCGCGCCACTGAGGCCACCGCGCATCGCGATGAAGAACAGGCCGAGCGCGAGCAGGACCCAAAAGGCGAGAAACAGGATGACTAGGATCACGGTGCGCGCGCACCTTACCGCGCAGGCCCTCCGAACGGGTAGCTGGCCTGGCCTGGCATGGGACTGTCGTCGCTCATCGGCGTCGCCCAGACCCGAAGCTCATCACAGCAGGCGCGACAGCACGGAAGTCCTCCGCCTCTGAGGAGCCGGATCCCGTCCCTGGCTTGATGTCCTTCACCTCGCCAGCGAGCTGGTCGGGCGCCGCGATCGCGGCCACCCGGTCGACGAGAATGTTGATCGCTCCGCCCGACGCGGGCTGGCGCTCCAGCTTGCCTTCGACGAGCATCAGCGGCTCGGTCCTAACGATCAGCCGATGACGTTCGTAAATCGGCGAGGGGACGATCAGATTGATGGTTCCGTGCTCGTCCTCGAGCAGAACGAAGACGATGCCATTGGCTGTTCCGGGGCGCTGCCGGGCGACCACTAGCCCCCCGACCCTGACACGCGAGCCGTGAGCGAGCGTCTCCAGGCACTGGCTCGTGACCGCGTCGGCGGGCAGGCGTTCTCGTAGCATCGCGAGGGGATGAGCATGCACGGTCAACCCCGTCGCGCCGTAGTCGGCGAGCATCGACTCCCACTGACTGAGATGCGCCAGCTTGGGCGGTGCCGGCAGGTCGAGCGCCAACGCCAGCTGTACGCCTCCGGGGACTGTGCGTCCCGGCGTCACCACGCCGAGCTGCCACAGGGCCACGCGACGAGCAGACCCCGACCAGCCGCCAGTTGCGGCGCCAATAGCGCCAGTAGCGCCAGTAGCGCCAATAGCGCCAATAGCGCCAGCCGCGAGCGAATCGCACGCCCCTGACCAGGCGAGCAGCTCCAACGAGCATGTATTGGAGCCGGCCCGCGAGGCGAGGTCGGAGAGGCTGTGGAAGCGCCCACCCGCTTTGCGGGCGGCGACGAGCTGCTTCACCTCCTGCTCGCGGACACCGCGGACGTAGCCGAGCCCGATCCTGACGGCACCGCAGCTGGTGCAAGCGCCACCCGCACCACCGGCTGTGGAGGCAAGCTCCATCTCGCACTCCACCTCGCTCTGGTTGACATCCGGTGCCAACACCTCGATTTCCCGTCGCTGGGCTTCGTGGACAAGCGCGTCGGGAGGGTAGAAGCCCATCGGCTGCTCGTTCAGCAGCGAGCAGAGAAACTCGGGCCCGTAGTGGACGCGTAGCCATGTCGACTGATAGGCGAGCAGGCCGAACGCCGCCCCGTGCGCCTTGGGGAAGCCGAATCCCGAGAAGCCCCGGACCATCGAGAACACCCGCTCGGCGGTTTCCTCGTCGACTCCGTGCAGGCGCTCTGCCCCCGCGACGAACCGTTTGTGGTGGGCTTCGATCGCCGCTTCGGAACGCTTGCGGCTCATCGCCCGCCGCAGCCCTTCCGCCTCTCCGGGCGAGAAGCCGGCGAACGCGATCGCGACTTCGAGCACCTGGTCCTGGAAGATGATCGTGCCGAGCGTCTCGCTGAGCACCGGCTCGAGCGACGGATGCTCGTACGGGACCTGATAATCAGGATCGATGCGCAGGCGCTGACGGCGCGCGATGTAGGGATTGACAGCTCCCCCCTGGATCGGTCCGGGCCTGACGATCGCCACCTGGATCGTGATGTCCTGGAGGTTCTCCGGGCGGGTGCGGCGCAATGACTGCATCTGGGCTCGGCTCTCGATCTGGAACACCCCAGTGGTGTCAGCGTTCTGAATGCACTCGTACGTGGCCCGATCGTCATACGGGATGCGAGACAGATCGATTCGCTCGCCCCGGGTGTGGGCGATCAGCTCGACCGCTCGCTCGACCGCCGAGAGCATCCCCAGGCCGAGCAGGTCGATCTTCAGAAAGCCGGCGTCCGCGCAGGAGTCCTTGTCCCACTGGACGATCTGACGGCCTTCCATCGCGGCGGGTACGATCGGGCAGCAGTCGACGAGCGGACGGGTGGCGACGATCATCCCCCCCGAGTGCTGCGAGAGGTGGCGCGGCAACCCGTGAGCCTCCGCCGCGAGGCGGGCAAGCCATTCCCAGCGCCCGCTGGAGCCTCGGCGACCTGACCCACTCCCAGCCCGACCTGACCCACTCCCAGCGCGATTCGCCCCCCTCGCAGCGCAAGCTCCCTCGCTCGCGGCCCGAGGCCCCCGATCCGACGCACCCCTCACTGCTCCCGACGCGAGCTCGAACGCGCTCTCGATGTCCCGGGCGACTTGACGCGCGTCCCATCCTTCGCTCCCGCGCGCCACCCGCTCGATCTCTCCGGGCGGCAGCCCGAGCGCCTTCCCAAGCTCGCGGATCGCGCCGCGAGCGCGATAGGTGGGAAAGGCCGCCACCAAAGCCGAGTGATCGTGCCCGTAGCGCTCATGGACGCGCGGGATCAATACCTTCCGAATGTCACGCGGGAAGTCGAGATCGATGTCCGGGAGGGCGGTCAACTCCTCGTTCAGGAAGCGTCCGATCATCAGCTCGCTGGCGATCGGATCGACGTGCGAGAGACCTGTCAGGTAGCAGACGATCGAGGAGACGCTGGAGCCGCGCCCCCGCCCCGGCGGCAGCAGCGCACGGGCGCTGTCAGGCCCGCGTACCTCCGCCGCGACATCGCGGGCGAGCTCGAGCAGGTCGTGGTGAAGCAGGAAGAAGCCGGGAAGATTGAGCGTCTCGATGATCCGCAGCTCCTGGTGCAGGCGCGCCGCCGCCGCCTCACGGGTGCTGGCGGGGACGCTCGCCTGCGAGTAGCGCTCGTGCAGGCGCACCTGACAGAGCTCGGCCAGCTTACGCATCGCCTCGACGTTCTCCGCACCCGGATATCGGTAACCAAGGTCGCTCGCCAGGTCGAAGCGCAGGCGCTGCGCCAGCCGTGCCGTCTCTGCCACCGCATCGGGGTACTCGGGGAAGCGGGCTGCCATCGCCGCCGGGGAGGCGAGAACATGGCTGAAGTTGCCGCGCCGCTCCGGCTCTGAGGAGTCGAGCGTCGCATGCAGACGCACCGCCACGAGGGCATCCTGCAGCGGCGCGCGAGAGACGGCGTGCGCGTGCACGTTGCCGGTAGCCACGCACGGCACACCGAGCCGCTGCGCAAGCCCAGCCAGCTGCCGGTTGTGGGCGCGATCATCGCGCAGGAACGGGCGCTGCAGCTCGATTCTCATCCAGTCACGTCCGAACGCCTCGAGCAGGCGACTCAGGGTGAGCTCATCGTGCACCCCGCGTAGCGCGCACCCGCTCAGGCAGACCAAGCCCTCGGCGTGTTCGAGCACCACCTGTAGAGGGAGGCTCGCTCCAGAGGCTGGCCCCGGCTCTTCCCGTGTGTGCGCGTGAGCCCGGGTCAAGAGGCGGCACAGATTCGACCATCCCCGAGCCTCCTGCACGAGCAAGGTCAGGTGAGCACCCTCGCGCTTGCGGCCCGCTCGGCATCCGGCCTCGCCTGATTGGGCCGAGCGCGAGTCATCCGGCTCGAGGTCGATCTCGGCTCCATGAATCGGTCTGAGGCCAAGTGCCCTGGCCGAGACGGCGAACTCCATCGAGCCAGAGACCGAGTTGTGGTCGGTCAGCGCGAGCGTCCCATGCCC
>JBPCRJ010000030.1:0-26642 GCA_050996975.1 Solirubrobacteraceae bacterium
TGGAAGCTGGGCAAGGTCGCCGGGGACCGGCGCCGGCCAGCGATGTCGAAGAGCGCGGTGGATGGCATGAGGTCCTCCTTCAGAGGATGGTTGACCCGGCCATCCTCTCGTCGCGGCGAGAACGGTCAGCCAGCGAGCGCATCTCGCGCAACGCGAGCGTTCGTCACTGCTGACGCTCCCATTCGTGGCCGAGCAGTCGTCCGGCACCTGGTCGGCTCACACCTCCCTGGTCGCCAATGCGCTCGCGCCGGTGCAGATGCTCGTGACGAGCAAAAGCAGGGTTCGCCTGACGCTGCCGCATTGCGGCCAAGAGGAGAAGTCTGCTGCACGCGATTGGGAGCGGCCGAGACTTCTGCTGGTTCGTGGATGCACAAGCGCCCGGGTCGGCATTGCGGACGCTTGGAGCTGCTCAGATCCAGCCGTGTGCGTTCAGAATGTCGCATTTCTGGCGGGAAGCAGGAGTGGGCTTGCCGTCGTGTCAGATGTCGCGATGGTGTGCGCTCCCCGGGTTTGGATTGGACCGGTTCTCAGGGTTCTGCGGTCGTTGCTCGCTGGCTGTTGCGCGAATGTAGTTGTGTTACGGCGACGAGTGCGGCGACGGCGATTGGGAACGCCGCGAGCAGTCCGGTGGGGAGGTTGGCGCCGGCTTTCTGGAGCAGTGCTAGTCCGGCGCCGAGTAGCAGCAGGCCGAGCGCGATGCGCAGCGCGCCGGTTGGGACGCGGACTGATAGCGCGCTGCCGATCCAGACGCCGGGTACGGAGCCGAGCAGGATCGTGCCGGTGAGCGCGAAGTCGATGTCGCCAGCCACGAGGTGCGCCAGGGCGGCTGCCCAGAGCAGGATCGCGGCGTGGAAGATGTCAGTGCCGACAACTCGACGCGGCGCGAGCCGGAAGACGAAGATCAATGCCACGGCGATAAGTGAGCCGCTGCCCGCGGATGTCACGCCGAGCACGAACCCGATCGCGACCCCGAACAGCGCGGCGGCAGCGCGCCTAGCGGGCGTGAGCTCGGCGTGCTCACGCTCGCCCGCGGTCCCTGAGCCGAGCGCGAGCCGGGCGAGCATCGCCGTGCCGCATAGCAGCAGCACGGCGCCGACCATGATCAGGACGGTGTCATCGAAGCTGGTGCTATGGCCGCGCTGGAGGGCTTTGAGGGCGATCACACCGGCGATCGCAGCGGGCACCGAGCCGACTGCCATCCAGGTCGACATGGCCATGTCGACCGTGCGCTGGCGCCAGTGCCGCCAGCCGCCCACCGTCTTCGTAACTGCGGCGTACGCCAGGTCGGTGCCGATTGCCGTGACCGGCTTGACGCCGAAAACGAGAATCAGCAGCGGCGTCATCAGCGACCCTCCGCCAACGCCGGTCATGCCGACAAGCACTCCCACGCCCAGCCCGAAGACAACGATCAGAGGATCCATGCGCTCACGCTCCTTCTCGAGAAAAGCCGGCTGGAGACCGGCAGATTAGCGCATTCTCGATCGGGAAAGTGATCTTGGGTCAGGCTTGTGGCGCGTGCACTCGCCAGGTCTCCGGATCGGCGATCAAAGCGATCACTTCGGCCGGCAGCGCTCCGCTGGCAACGTCGGCGAGCGTCACTCCCTCGAGCACCACCCGCAGGCTCGCCCGCACAGCGACCCATACATCGCGCAGCGCCGTAGCCGACCCCTCATAAGCGATCGCGTCCGGGGCCACGCCCTGAACGTTCGCGAGCGGCCCCTCCACCGCGCGCAGCACGTCAGCCAGCGTGATCTCCCCCGCCGGACGCGCCAAGCGAAAGCCACCCTCGGCGCCACGCCGGCTCACGACCAGCCCCGCCCGCCGCAGCGCAAGCAGGATGTTCTCAAGAAACCGGGGCGGGATCTCCTGGGCCTCGGCAAGCTCCGCCACCTTGCGAGTCGCGCCCCCGGCCGCAGCCAACTCGACCGCCGCCCTCACCGCATAGTCCGCCCGGGCCGTCACACGCACCGCTGCAGTGTGGCGCAACCCACGCCCCACACAAGCCAAGACGGTCAGCAGAAGGAACGAAGGCGCTCCCGCTCGGGCTACGGGCCCAGAGCTCTGAGCCGACGAGCTGCCGGGGACGCCGGCCGCAGCGAGACGATCCCTGCCTACCCGCGATGAATGATCGCGCCCTGGGCGGCGATCATGTTCAGCCCGACGCGATGGAACTCGGGCGAGTAGGACCCGGTGCAGTCCTCGAGCACGAGGCACTCAAAGCCGCGATCGTTGGCCTCTCGGACGGTCGGTTGGACGCACACCTCATTCGTCACCCTGGTCACGGTACGCTGCGCGTGGAGGGGTGCCGGGATCAAGCACGGCTAGTCGCATTGCAGGGAGCCTTCTGGCGCAGCGGACGGGATTTGGGCGCAGCCGGATCGAACTGCGCGATGCCGGCGGCTCGGTTGTCGGTGGGTTCGTTCCCAGCGGCGCGTTCAAACGCGGCGGCGAGGTTGAGCTCCAGGGTCGTCGCCTGAGCTGGGAGCCGTCGAGCCGCTGGAAGTCGCATTTCCTCCTGCGAGACGGCGAACGTGAGCTTGCTCACTTCGAGGCCCGTAGCTCGGGCAAGCGTCCGGTCAAGGTCCGCGTCGAGGACTCACCCTCCGCGGACGAGCTCGCGGTGCTGTTCGGCTGCTGGCTAGCGAAGGTCGCCGCTGACGACGCGATGACCGCCGCCGCCGCCGCTAGCTCGGTCGCCGCCACGTCAGTCTGAGTCGCAGTCCACGCCGGCCGCGCCCTCGACTTGTCGCGATCGAGGATCAGACGAGCATCTGGGCCTGGGCCTGGGCGAGGCGGCATTGACTCACTCTCCGGAAGGAGACCTGGCGTTCTCCAACTATGATTCGTTGCCCCGTGCCCCTTGCGTCCATTACGAGCGCGCTGGTACAGGTCGCTACCAGCGTCGTGGGCGATCTCGGCCTGATCGGCATCTTCCTGCTGATGCTTGCCGAGAGCGCGTGCATTCCGATCCCGTCGGAGGCGACGATGCTGTTCGCCGGCTTTGGCGTCTCTCAGGGCAGGTACTCGCTGCTCGCGATCACGGTCGCCGGCGTGCTCGGAAACTTGGTCGGATCCTGGCTTTCCTACGGGGTCGGCTATTTCGGACGAATCGAACTGGTCGAGCGCCACGCCGGCAAACTTCACATCAAAGCGCAGCATCTCGCCTGGGCTGACCGTTGGTTCGCCCGGTACGGGACGGCCACCGTGTTCTTCACGAGGATGCTGCCACTCATTCGAACATTCATCTCGCTGCCTGCCGGAGTTGCCCGTATGCCGTTCCTTCGGCTGACCGTTTTCACGCTGTTCGGGTGCATCCCTTGGGTGTTCCTGCTTGGTTTCATCGGTGACCAAGTGGGCCACAACTGGACCCATTGGAAGGACAATCTTCGTTACGTTGACTACGTCGTGGTCGCGGCCGTGCCGGTCGCGGTCGTCTACCTCACGCTCCGCTGGCTCGCGAACCGCCGTGCCTCACGCCGGTCGCTTGCTCGGTCAGGCCCCGAGGGCGAGCACCATTTCCGGGCAGCCCAGCAGCACGGCGCTGACCTCGAGGACGAAGCCGGCTCCGGTCATGCGCTGGGGCAATCGCGGATCCCCGTGCTCGAGTCGGTAGCGCGCGTAAACCGCGATACCACCGAAGGGCCACGCCACCGCGACGACGAGCGGAGCCAACGAGAAGCCGGCCCCTAGCGGGTCAGGGTCGGTTAGCGGTCCACATCGGCCATCATTGGCCTCGGGCAGCCGCTGTCCGGCGGCCGCGCCGAGTGGCAGGTTTTCGTGGTGGAGGCGCGCTCGGACTCGCCCAGTCGAGCTTAAGGCCGTTCGCCCAGCCCCCGACCCTGGTGCCGGGTTTCCGCGCCAACTCACCAAAGACCCCTATTGAGTGGCAAACTTGCCCCGTGCGCCCCAACCCGAAGTACGAGAGCGACGACGTCGATGCGGTCCGGCAGCTGATCCGGGAGAACCCTTGGAGCATCTTGGTGAGTGGCAACAAGGGTCATCTGGTCGCTTCGCACTATCCGATCTTGTTGGACGAGCAGGCCGCTGGCCTGGCGGTGGTGACGCATGTTGGCCGCCCGGACGAGCAAGTGCATGACTTTGGCGATCGCGAGCTATTGCTGATCGTCCAGGGTCATCACGGCTACATTTCCCCGAGCTGGTACGCGCCGGGAGCGACGCAAGCCCCAACGTGGAACTTCAGCGTCGCGCACTGCTACGGCGTTCCCCAGATGCTCGACGAGGAGGATAACCTGCAGGTCCTCACCCGGCTGGTCGATCACTTCGAGCGCCACGTCGAGGAGCCGATGTTGCTCAAGCGAGACTGGGGGTCGACGCTCGCGAAAGGGACGGTCGGCATACGGCTTCCCGTTACGCGGTTTGTCTGCAAGTTGAAGCTGAGTCAGGACAAGGACCCTGTAAGCCAACAGCATGTGATGGCTGCTCTTCGTGCTCCGGGTCCGTACCAGCATCCCGAGCTCGCCGACGATATGCAGCGCGCACTCATGGATCATGCGAATGATCCGTTCACGCCGTAGTTGCGCGCTGGCCATAGAGCACCTGCATAGGCCGTTTTGCAAGTGGACCGCGTGCGGTCTCGGGCGAGGGGAAAGCGGGTCAGGTCACAGCTGGATCGGCTCGGCGGTCAGGCTGCCGCCTGCGTCGCCGGTGTTGATCGTGCCCCCCGGTTCGATGAGCAGCACGTACGCCTCCTCGTCGGCCTCAGGGCAGTGCTCGACGCCCCGCGGCACCACGAACAGCTCACCTTCGCGAAGCTCTATGTCGCGATCGCGGAGGTGGATCGTCAGCCGCCCGCGGACGACGAGGAAGAAGTCGTCCGTCTCGTCGTGCTTGTGCCACACGAATGGCCCCTGGATCTTGACTATCTGGAGCTTGTAGTCGTTCAGGTAACCGATGATCCCCGGCTCGTACGGGCGTCCCAACAGGGCGAACTTCTCGGCGAGGTTGATGCTGTCGTCCACGTCGCGGGCCTCCTCCACGTCCTCGTTGCCTGACTCCAGTATCGCTTGGACCAGAGGTCGCCGGGCGATTAGTGCTGACTGGGACGGCGTGCTGGTTCACGAGCGTCGGTCGTTGCTTCCGGACGAACGCCGGCGTTGTTGACACGGACATCGAGCCGGCCGTGACGCTCACGCACTTCTCGCGCGGCGCGACTGATGCTGTCAGTGTCGACGGCGTCGAGGGCCACCGCCTCGGCGTCGAGGCCTTTGCCGCGAAGCGACCTCGGTAATGCCTACCGCAAGCTCGGCATCGACTCCCGCGAACGGCTCGCCAAAACCATGCGCCAGTGAGCTGGCGACAGCGACCAAGCTCAGCCGTCGAAGTCGAAATCGCGTGGCGGACGCTGCTCGAACCAGAGTCGGTCGTGCTCAGGCGCGTCCTGGAGAAACTCGGGCGTTTCCTCAAGCACATCCTCGCCCTGTTTGCTGGGCTCGTCACTGTGGGTCTCGCCAGGACCGCCCTCTACACCCTTCTCCGATGGACTCCGACGCGTTTCGTCGACGTCGTATTCCGCGTCGTCATGCCCCAGGTGCCCCTTCGTACCCACTTGATCGCGCACCGGCGGCTCGTCGACATGCGGCTCCGGCGGCGGCGCAGGGCCAGCGCCGTCAGATGTCGCTCGCGCGGCAGGCGCCTCTACGGAGCCGAAATGATCTTGGGACGGGGTCGATTTCCACGATATGGGCGGCTCAGCGGCGCGGTAAGGTGGGGGCGACGTTTGGCTCGGCTCTGTGTTCTCCTCGAACGGCTCTGCCCGCTGGACCGGCTCGAGCTCGTGGAGGTAGGTCGCCCGTTGGTCGTCTTCGAGCTGATGAAGCTGAGTGGCCTGCTCGTCGTCCTCAAGCTGATGAAGCTGAGTGGCCTGTTGATCGTCCTCGAACTCGTGATCGTAGGCGGGCGCTTGACCGGTCGTATGCGGTTGGCCACCCGCTAGTTCGATCGGACCGCGCCGAACGGGGCCGAGCGCCTCGCGCGCAGCGCGCTCTACCTCGGCAGGGTCGGCGCCGCGGCGCCGCTTGAGGTCCAAGTGCTCGCGGATCGCATCGTCCAACACGCCCATGCGCATAAAGCCTACTCGCCCGCGAAAACGTTCGCGACCTGCGCCACCGATCTCACGGTCCGGTTCTTGCCTTGCCGCTTCGCCGTGTACAGCGCACCGTCTGCCCGCGCGATCAGGGCCTCTTTGCTCCCGTCTGTCGAGGCCGCGACACCGACGCTGGCGGTGATCTGGAGGATTCCCGGGCGACCGAGGAGAGGGATTCGCGACGCCTCGATGGCGGCTCGCACCCGTTCCGCGATCGTGTAGGAGCCGTCGATATCCGTGTGAGGAAGAATCAGTGCCATCTCCTCGCCGCCGTAGCGAGCGGGGACATCGGCATCACGCGAGCTCTCGCGCAGAACGTCGGCGACGTGCTTTAGCACCACATCCCCCTGCTGATGGCCGTAGGTGTCGTTGATCGACTTGAAGTCGTCGATGTCAAGCATGATCAATCCGACCTGATGGTGGTACCGGCGTACCCGATCTGTCTCTGTACTCAGCAGTTCCTGGAAGTGCCCGTGATTTGACAGGCCGGTGAGCTCGTCGGTGACAGCCTGCCGGCTGACCTGAAAGTGGAGCTCGACGTTCTCGAGCGCGAGTGTGGCCTGCGAAGCCAGCGAACGGAGGATATCGCGCTGGTCCTCGGTGAACGGCCGGCCGCGGCGGCCGACCGTGATCAGGCCGTGCGCCTCGCCGTCGATCGGACCGATCGCGACCGAGGCGACATTGATCCCTCCCGTCGCGCTCTCGCCGACGCCGCCGTTACGCAGCACCGTGCGCTCGGCAGCGTAAAGATGCTCCTCAAGTCCTCCGAGCGAGCCGACGCGATCCGTCTCGGCGAGGGGTTCCTCCGCCGTGGCCCGGACGCTTAGCCGGCCGCAATCAGCCTGGACTGCGTCGACCGCCGTATGCAGTGCGAGATCGAGCAACGCCGGACGATCCAGGTTCGACGCAAACGTCTGCCCGATCCGGCGGATGGACTCGCGCAGGCGTGCCCGCTCCTGCCCGAGTTCATCGAGCCTACGAGACAGCTGAACCGACATGCGGTTGAACTCTTCACCCAGCGCGGCGAACTCGTCGTGGCCCTCAGTCGCGATCGTGGAGGAGAAGTCGCCCCCTCCGAGCCGACGCGCGGCCTGTAAGAAGCGTCCGAGCTGGCCCTGGAGCGCACGTGAGGCGAGCACTGAAAACAAGAACGCGAGCAGCAGAAAGCCCGCGATGAAGACCGCCGCCACGAGTTGGCTTACGCCGACCGACGTCGCTGTCACCGACAGGTCCGACAACATCGTGACCTCGACCGTGGACGCGCCAAAGCCGACAAATGGCTGTGTCACGGCCCGGTATCTCTTGCCTGCGATCCTGATGGTGCCTGCGGTGCCGAGGCGGCGGCCCCGCTCGGCTGGCGCGGAACGGAGCGTGCGCCCGCCTTGTCTGACGACAACCCCGACCCCCGGGGCGGTCAGCTGGCGAACGTACTGGGCAGCGGACAGCTCCGAGACGGTCAACAACAGACTTGTGCCTCCCGGCTGGCTTATCGATGCGGCGCCCGGCGCAATCGCGGATCGATCACCAACGTCCGCCAACGTCCTCGTTCCCAGCTGAAGTCTGATCCGCGCCAATCCGACCTGCGAAGCAAGGCGCGCCAGACGCACCCGTACCGGTGCTCGCGTCAGCGTGGCGGCATCACCGGCGATCGTTCGAGCGTCAAAGCGAGCCGCGCTGCTCGCCGCGTTGTAGATACTTGCTGCCGCGGTTGCCAGACCGCTAGCACGCGCGTCTGCCTTGCCTTGTTCACTGTCCCCGATCAGCCGGAAGACCAGGAATCCGACAGCCAGCATCGGCACCACGACGATGAGGACAAAGAAACTGGTTAGGCGCGTGCGAAAGCTCATGGGTGGCCCCGGCCTGCATCCAGCCTATCGACCAATCCGCCGGAAACCGAGAGCTTGCACGGGTTCACGCTGGCGACCCGCCGGTGCACCCAACGACGGTCGTCGACCCCGGGCTACACTGTCTCGGGTCCGGCGTCAGCCACCGCGCGGGGCTATAGCTCAGTTGGGAGAGCGCCTGGATCGCACCCAGGAGGTCGGGGGTTCGAGTCCCCCTAGCTCCACTTCTCGGAAGATCCGAAACCCTCGAAATCCGTAGCCGTTCAGTCCTCCGGGTTTCCGATAACAAGGATCATTTTGTTGCAGCGGCGAATCTTGGGGGGCATGGAGCGGGAGGAGGCTGAGGCGATCTATGACTCGGGCCGGGAGGCGTGCATCGAGTTCTTGGTGGAGGTGATGGATCGGCAGTTGCGGTTGGAGGAGCGGTTGCGGATGTTGGAGACGAGGAGCGCCGCGAGTTCGCGGAACAGTTCCTCGCCACCGTCGAGGGACGCTCCGAAGACGCGGCAGCAGCGCCGACGGGAGGCGCGGGAGAAGGCGAAGGAGCTGTTGAAGGAGGACGGGAAGAAGCGCACGGCTGGTGGTCAGCCGGGTCACCGGGGTGCGGGACGCAAGCTGGTGGCGGAGGACCGGATGGACGAGATCGTTGACCATTACCCTGATGAGTGCTCGGGGTGTGGACGAGAGTTCACTGAGGAGGAGAAGGTTCCGCGTCACGGGCCGGGGCGTCATCAGGTCGCCGAGCTGCCGGAACGCGCTCTGCTGCTGCGGCGTCAGGCCCCGCCAGTCGTGCCAGAATGACGCGAGGACGTCATACGTCGGCATCTGACGAGCCTGATCGCTCGTCAAGTGCGCCCAAGGACTCGTTGTCGCCGTCGTAGCGATCCGCGTTCCCGGCCGCCTTGTCTGCCTCTGCGTTGTGCTCCTTGCGCTGCCACTCGGGCGTCCAGAACCACGACTGCTCAGGATCCACCGGACCCTCGATGGTCCCACGCAGGAGAACGCTCGCGCCATCAACGGCGGTCTCAGGCAGTTCGTCGATCGGCTTGTGCAGTTCGGCTCTCATCACAAGCCTCTCCCTGTTCGCGCTTCTGCTGCTCACGGCCGGGCGCCGGCCGGCGCATGTCGACGGCGCAGGGGAGCCCGTGCTGCTGGCCGACCAGGACCGGACACGGTGGAACCAGGGAATGATCCGGGAAGGGACACTGCTGCTGGGCGACGCGGTCCGCCGCACCGGCGGCGTCGCCGTCCCGTAACAGCTCCAGGCCCACTTGGCCGCGTG
The DNA here is from genome assembly GCA_050996975.1 of Solirubrobacteraceae bacterium. Classification (GTDB taxonomy): domain Bacteria; phylum Actinomycetota; class Thermoleophilia; order Solirubrobacterales; family Solirubrobacteraceae; genus Palsa-465. Next base: position 9,230 of record JBPCRJ010000030.1, read on the forward strand.
GCCTCCACCGCACGATCGTGGCGGGATACCGACTGGGCGCGGATCGTCACCCTCTACAACCTGCTCCTGAGCATCTCGGCCAATCCCCGTCGTTGCCCTCAACCGACCGGTGGCCTTGACCGACGTGCGACGGCCCGGCGGCGGCCTGCGGGCGCTCGACGCGATCACCGGGCTGTTCCGGCCCACCTTGCCACGCCGCCAGGAGCGAGGCTCTCCGTCGCCTGGGCGTCGCCGCAGAGGCTCATGCCGAGTCGCGGCTGGCGGCAGATCTGGCCGCTACCGGACCGGACCGACGCCTGCATCGGTCAACCCGACGCTGAGATCGAGAGCGCAGGCTCGAGCGGCATACTGCTCGCGTGGCACCCTACGAGCCCGTTCTGCCGCTTACCGGCGGGTGCGTATGCGGCGCAGTCAGGTTTGCCGTCGACCGGCCGCTCGGTCCCGCCGGATGGTGCCATTGCACCCGGTGCCGGCGCCGCACCGGCGCGCATGCCTCACCGCAGGCGCGCGCCCAGCCGGGCAGCTTTCGGCTGAGCCAGGGGCAGGACGTCGTCCGCGAATGGGAGCCGCCGACCGGAGGGTTTGTGAAGGCGTTCTGCTCAGTTTGCGGATCGCATCTCTACAGCCGCAATCCAGCCGAAGCCGAACATGTAGCCGTGCGGCTCGGGGCGTTTGACGCAGACCCGGGCGTGCGGCCCTCCTATCACCAGCGGGTGGAAACCGCGGCGGTGTGGCAGCCGCTGCCCGACGATGACCTGCCACGCTTCGAAGGACCGGCGCCGCAGACCACGGCACACGATCTGCAGCCATGATTCATCGGGTCCTCCGGCGATGGTCTTGGCGCCGGTTTCTCGTGTTTCATGTGAGGGTGCCTAGGGCCGGGAAGCTACCGCGACCCGCTCTACACCGCGCGGCGGCCCACGAGCGCACGCCCGAGGGTCAGCTCGTCGGCGTACTCGAGGTCGGAGCCAACGGGCAAACCGCTCGCGAGCCGCGTGAGCGCGACTGCGGGGGCCAGGTCGCGCAGGGCCGCCGCGATGTGCAGCGCGGTCGCTTCACCCGTGGTGGTCGGATTGGTCGCGATCACCACCTCCCGCACGGCGTGCCCCTGCACGCGCTCGTACAGCTCGACGATCTTCAGATCCTCGGGATCGATCCCGTCGATCGGCGACAGCGCGCCCCCGAGCACGTGATAGCGGCCGCGGAACTCGTGCGTGCGCTCGATCGAGATCACATCCGAGGGTTCCTCGACCACGCAGATCGCGTCGGGATCGCGTCGCTCGTCGGAGCAGATCCGGCATCGAGGCCCGTCCGCAAGGTTGAAGCAGACCTCGCACAACCCGATCCGCGCCTTGACCTCGCGAATCGCCTCCGACAATGCGAGCGCCTCCTCCTCGCTCGCGCGCAGCAGATGGAACGCCAGGCGCTGCGCCGTGCGACCCCCGACTCCGGGCAGCTTCGACAGCTCGGTTATCAGCCGCTGAACGGGGGGCGCGTACACCGGTTGCTCAGAATCCGGGCAGACCGAGGCCGCCAAGCCCGCCGGCGAGCCCGCCGAGCTTTGAGGATGCCAGCTCCTGGGCTGACCGCAACGCCTCGTTGACCGCGGCCAGAACCATGTCCGCCAGCAGCTCGACATCGTCGGGATCGACGGCTTCGGGATCGAGCTTGATCGACTTCACGTGCAGGTCGCCGCTCACCTGCACCGTGACCATGCCGCCGCCCGCCGAGGCTTCCACGACCTCATCCTTGAGCGATTCCTGCGCAGCGACCATGTCCTGCTGCATCTTCTGGACCTGCTTGAGCATCTGCTGCATGTTGGGTTGGGGCATCTAGTGATTCGCCTCGCGTTTGCCGGGGTCAGGGTCATCGAGCAGCTCTTCGGCGTCGAACTCCTCCAGGAAGCGTCGCACGAGCTCCTCGCCGGAGAGGATCGGCGCCTGCGGCGGCTGGTGTTCGTGCTGCTCGTCGAGCAGCTCATAGCGGAGCACGCGCGCGTGGCCGGTGACGGCGGCAAGCGCCTCGCAGGTGGCCCGCCGATGGTCGTCCTGCTCGGCCTTGCGCTTGAGAAACGCCGCGCCGCAGGGAAACGCGAGCGTCAGCTCGCGCTCGCCCACGGCCACAGGCCGGGCGTCGGCGAGCAGCGCCGCGAGCATTGCGTTCCTCTGCTTGACGGTCGCCACCACGGCAGGCCACAGCTCGACGGCGCTTTGCAGCTCCAGCTGAGCCGGACCCGGGAACGCCGGCGTGTCCTGGCGACCTGAATCCCCGTGACTTTCGAGCTGCTCCGCGATCTGCGGCGCCGGTGGCGCCGCGGCGATCGCGGTTCCAGGCTTCCGTGAATCCGCGATCGCGGGCTCAGATTTCGGTGCACCGCCGCTCGTGGGGCTGGTCTCAGGAGACACGGGGGGCGCGCCAGCCGACGATCGGCCAACCGGCGACGCGCCAGCGCGCGACGCCGTGCCCACCGCCGGACTGAACGCCCGCAGCCCGCGACCTGCCGCTCCCAATCCGTGCTCTAGCCGCTCCAGCCGGGCGAGCAGGGCGGCCATCGAGGGATCGACCTCCGGAGCCGCTGCCTTGATCAGTACGAGCTCGAGCTGGATGCGCGCCTGCGCGCCGCTCGCTGTGGCCTGGAGCGCGGTCGATATGAGGTCGAGCAGCCGCACCGCACCGGCGCTCGACAGCGCCTGCGCCTGCTCTACGAGCCGACGATCCCGCTCGGGTGTGACGCGCAGCTCGGGGGGCACGTCGTCCAGCACCCCCACGGCGAGCAGGTCGCGGGCATGGGCCTCCAGGTCGCGCAGCACCTGCCCCGGATCGCGGCCCGATTCGGCGATCTCGTTTCCGGCGCGGAGCGCCCGCGCGGGGTCGGTGGCGACGATCGCGTCAACGGCGTCGAACAGCTGCTCGGCATCGGCGACTCCGAGCACCGCGAGCACGGCGGCGGACTCGATCCGGTCCTCGCCGGCGTAGGTGACGAGCTGCTCGAGCGTCCCGAGAGCGTCTCGGAAGCTCCCGGTCGCGTGACGGGCGATCAGCGCCAGCGCCGGATCGTCGATCCGGATCCCCTCCTGCTCGGTCACGCGCGTCAGCACCCTCGCCACCTGCTCGACGGAGGGCCGGCCGAAGTCAAACCGATGGCAGCGGTCGACGACCGTCGCCAGCACCTTTTGCGCCTCAGTCGTGGCGAGGACGAAGATGGTTCTCGGCGGGGGCTCCTCGAGCGTCTTCAGAAAGGCGTTCCAAGCTTGCACAGAGAGCATGTGGGCCTCGTCAAGAATGTAGACCTTGTGGCGTCCGGAAACCGGTGCGTAGGCGACGCTCTCACGCAGGTCGCGGATGTCGTCGACGGAGTTGTTTGACGCCGCGTCCATCTCGATGACGTCTAAGGATGTGGCGTTCGCGATCGAGACGCAGGACTCGCAGCTGCCGCAGGGCTCCGTCGTCGGCCCCCGCTCGCAGTTGAGGCACGCGGCGAGGATCTTCGCGGTGCTCGTCTTGCCGGTGCCGCGAGAGCCGACGAACAGGTAGGCGTGATGCACCTTTCCCTGCTGCACGGCATTTTGCAGCGTTCGCACGACGTGCTGCTGGCCGACCACGCCCGCAAATGTCCGTGGCCTGTGGCGACGGTAGAGGGAGGGACCGGTGGACACGGGTGAGCGAGTCTAGTGGGCGTGCGGAGCGACCTGTGGGCGGCTGAAAGTGGATCGTGCACCCTCTGTCGAAGCCGGTGCCCGGGGCGCGACCGCCGTTCGATGACTCCGGTTCGGCGCTCCCGCAACGCCTGAAGGTGACCGCTTAAGGCTGCTTCCTTCCGGACCTGACCTGGTTCACGGGTCTTCATCGTCGCGGGACCGGACCATCACCGCCACGAATGGGGTGCTGACCTCGGACCCTAGCCCCTCGAGAGGGGATTCAGCCCCGCTAGAGCGGCTTGCGGGTACAGGGCACCGCTAGCACCCCGCCTAGCACGATCCACTCCTGATCGTAGCCGCTATCGTCGGGCCGCGTAATGTCGGTCGGCGTCATCGGCTTGGGATACGTAGGGCTTCCGCTCGCGGTCGCCTTTGCGGAGTCAGGCGAGCAGGTCGTCGCGGTCGATGTCGATCCGCGCAAGGTGGCCGCGATCCGGGCTGGTGAGTCCTATATCGAGGATATCCCGTCGGAGCGTCTGCGGAGCGCGCTCCCGCGGCTCCAGGCCGGCTCGCACTATGCGCCGCTCGCAAGGACCGATGCGGTCCTGATCTGCGTCCCGACCCCGTTGACCCGCAACCGCGAGCCTGACCTCGAGGCGCTGAACGCCGCCGGTCGTGCGCTCGGCTTGGTGCTTCAGCACGGGCAGCTCGTCGTGCTGGAATCGACCACCTATCCCGGCACCACTCGGGAGCGTCTCGTGCCACTGCTCGAGGACTCGGGACTGCGGGTCGGGGCCGGACTCAACGTCGCCTTCTCACCTGAACGCGTGGATCCCGGGCGCACCGACTTCACGCTACGCAACACGCCCAAGGTGATCGGTGGCATGACCTCCGAGTGCACGGATCGCGCCGCCGAGCTCTACGGCCGGATCTGCGACCACATCGTGCGGGTCTCGACCCCGGAGGCCTCCGAGATGACCAAGCTGCTCGAGAACATCTTCCGGTCGGTGAACATCGCGCTCGTCAACGAGCTGGCGATCCTGTCTGACCGGATGGGCATCGATATCTGGGAGGTCGTCGACGCCGCCGCGACCAAGCCGTACGGCTTCATGCGCTTTGAGCCGGGGCCCGGGATGGGCGGCCACTGCCTGCCCGTCGATCCGTTCTACCTGACCTGGCGCGCGCGGGAGTTTCACATGGCGACCGAGTTCATCGAGCTGGCCGGCAAGGTCAATCAGCAGATGCCCCACCACTGCGTGGAGCGGATCGAACGCGCTCTCAACGACGTCAGCAAGCCAATCAGAGGCTCCCGGATCACGATTCTCGGCGTGAGCTACAAGGGCGGCGTCGCCGACATCCGTGAATCTCCGGCGCTGCGGATCATGGAGATGCTCAGCGACCGTGGCGGAGAGCTCTCCTACCACGATTCGTACGTTCCTGCGCTTCCCGAGCTCGGCCTCGAGAGCGCTCCGCTCGATCGCGCGACTGCCGACGCCGATGCGATCGTGCTCGTAACCGCCCACCCGGGGATCGACCACGCCGCGGTGGCTGCCGGCGCCGCGCTGTTCGTCGACCTGCGTGGGGTCACACGAGCACTGAAGGCCCCCAACCTGGTTCGGTTGTGATGTTCAGGCGGTGGCGCGTGCTTCGGCGCCGGCGGGCGCATCAATAGCGGTACGGCGGTGCGTAAAATCGAATTCGCCGGGCGCGTAGCTCAGCGGGAGAGCGCTCGCTTCACACGCGAGAGGTCGCTGGTTCGAAACCAGCCGTGCCCATCGGAAATACCTGCAAATCTGGCTCTTTTTGTCTGTCATACGAGGGATTTGGTGACACGGACTTAGATCTTGGGGACCAGGTTTGTCAGGCCTCCGACCGCTTGGGCTGCGTACTCTGACCACGCCGCCGGCGAACCGGCGCCCGTCCACCCTGACAACGGGCCGATCACCCAGCCCGGCGTCAGCTACACGATCGTCACCTCCCGCTACAACGAGCTCATCACCCGATCGAGACGGCGCTAGTTAATCTCGTCAGAGCCGAGGTCGGCTTTCGCGGCTTCAGCCCGGACACGATCGAGGATGCTCGCCGGCGCCTGCTCGTTTGGACGATCAGCCATCCCGTGCAGCAGCCGCACCAACGACCGCAGCGCGAGCAGTCCGCGGCTGCATTCGGGGCAATCCTCGGCGTGAAGCTGCAGACGCCGACGCGCCAGCCAGCTGAGCTCACCCTCGACATAGTGCGAGAGGTGCTGCTGAGACCACTCGTGAGCGGCACTGCGGGCCGGAAATCGCCTCGTCACAAACGTTACGACCCCGGATAGCTCAGATCGGTTGCTTATTACAGGAATTGTCTCTGGGGTTGTCGAGGGCGTGAGCGGCGACGATCAGACCGACGTGACTGAAGGCCTGGGGCGTGTTGCCCAGCAGCTCGCCACTGCGGGTGTCGATCTCCTCGGCGAGCAGTCCGACGTCGTTGGCGTAGCCGGTGACGCGATCAAACAGGGCGGTGGCGCGCTGAACCTCCCCGGCCCGGGCTAGGCAGGCGACGAGCCAAAACGAGCAGATGACAAAGGTTCCCTCGTCGCCGGCCAAACCGTCGCTCCCTGGCCCGGTGTCGTTGCGGTAGCGAAGCACGAGCCCGTCGTCGGTGAGACTGCGACCAATTGCGTCAATCGTCGATCGCATCCGCGGATCGGTAGCGGGCAGGAATCCGACCAGAGGCATTAGCAGCGCCGCAGCGTCGAGCCGATCTGAGTCAAAGCTCTGGGCGTAGGCACCTCGTTCTTCGCTCCAGCCTCGGTCGAGCACAGCGGCCCGAACGGCGTCTCGTTCGATGCTCCAGATCGCCGCGTTTTCGAACTTCCCGAGATCGGGAGCCAGCTTCACGGCGCGATCCAGCGCGACCCAGCACAACACCTTCGAGGAAAGGTGGTGCCGAGCTTCACCGCGCATCTCCCACATGCCAGCATCGGGCTCCCGCCAGCGACGGGCGGCCGTGTCCGCCAATCTCGCCGCGAACTGCTGGATTTCAGGATGAAGATCACCGAGCTGTTCACGATAGATGTGAAGCGCACTGAGGAACTCGCCGTAGATATCGAGCTGGGTCTGCTTCCAGGCGCTGTTTCCGACCCGCACCGGACGCGAATTGCGCCAGCCATGGAGGTGACCGAGCTCGCGCTCGGACAGGTCGTGCTCGCCCGCGACTCCGTACATGATCTGCAGCGAGCGCTCGAGATCGGACCCGCCTCCCGCCGAGCTCGTCATGAACGAAACAAAGCTCTCGGCCTCGTCAGAGCAGGCACCGATGTAGAGCGCTTCGAGCGTGAGGCTCGCGTCGCGGATCCAGGCGTACCGGTAGTCCCAGTTTCGCTCTCCGCCTGGGGTCTCCGGCAGCGACGTCGTCGCGGCGGCCACAACTGCGCCGGTCGGCCGGTAGGTCAGGCCCTTGAGCACCCGGGCGCTGAAGCGCACCAGCTCGCGGTGAGCACCTTGGTAGACGTCGTGCTCGGACTCCCACGAGCGCCACGCCGCACCGATGTCGTCGATCCGGTCGCTGACCGCCGCCGGCGCAGTCGGCGTCACCTTCGTGCGCCCGGGCGCCACCCAGCGCAGGGAGAAGCCCACGCGCTCACCCGCCCCTACGCACAGCCGGGCGGACAGCGCGGTCTCCTCGACGGTCACCGGAACGCCGGCGCGCAGGATGAACGCGTTCGGGCCACCGAACGTTCGCGTGCCGTCGCCGGTGGCCCGGAGCAGCGGTGAGACCAACCCGTACTCGGGACGCGGAGCGAGCCGGACTCGCAGCGCCACCGTGCCGCTGACGCCCTGCACCAGGCGCAGAAGCTCGTGCGGCGCGTCAAGCCCGAGATCATGGCCGCGCTGGCCGACCACAAGTCCGAGCGCGTCGACGAGCCGAACGGTGCCGGTTTCGGTGGTGAACGTCGTCTCGAGCACGAGCGTCCCGGGCTGGTAGCGACGACTTACGGAGTACGGCTCTGAGGGCTGGATCGACCAATGCCCCGCATCGCGACCGAGCAGGCGTGAAAACAGCGCCGGACTGTCGTAGCGCGGCACGCAGAACCAGTCGACCGACCCGTCAATACCCACCAGCGCAGCGGAGTTGCAGTCCGAGAGCAGCGCGTAGCCGGCGATCGGTAACGAGCCGGACTCGTCCCGAGGACCGATCGCGCTCACCGCCCGATCGAGACGTTCAAGTGGCACCGACGGTGAGGGCGCAGCTCGCCTGCCCCCGCTTTTCGAGGTACTGCTGGTGATAGTCCTCGGCCGGCCAGAACCGATCGGCCGGCTCAATCGTCGTGACGATCTTGCGCTTGAGGTCGCGCTGGTGCGCGTCACGGGATCTGACGGCAGCTGCCTGCTGGTCATCACCATGGAAGAAGATCGCCGAGCGGTACCGGCTGCCGATGTCCCACCCCTGGCGATTGCGGGTGGTGGGATTGTGCTCCGACCAGAACACCTCCAGCAGCTCGGAGTACGAAATCACGCTGGGGTCATAGTCGAGTTCAATCGCTTCCGCGTGTCCGGTACGACCACGGCAAACCTGCTTGTAGGAGGGGTCCTCAGCGGTACCGCCTGAGTAACCGACGGTGGTGCGGCTGACCCCCGGGAGCCGGCGGAACGCGGCCTCCACCCCCCAGAAGCATCCCGCGGCGAAGGTTGCTGTGTCTCGTGGCATCTGTAGTCCCTCTCAAACAACGTTGTGGTGTCAGAATCAGATCCGGAGCAAAGGCCATTGCGGGTCCAGTCCCATCAGCGGTCCAGCAGCGCGAAGGCGGCTGCGACGCCGAGTCCGTACACGAGGTGGTAGGACATGTCCAGAGCGACCTCGAGCGGCGGTGTCTGCCAGACCGGCGGGGCGATCTTCATCGCCGGAAGCTCCACCAGGCTGGCGCCCCGACCAGGGTGCCGAACAGGACGCCATGATGCGCCACCGGCAGGTCGAGGCTGGACTGGGCGACTCCGTAGACCGGGCCCCAGCTCGTCCCGTAGAGAACATGCATGGCGTTGTTGCGCGCGTCCATCCGGTCTTCGGGAACATGGCGCTGAAATACGCCCCCGATGACCCGCCGGGCCACCTCCGCGGGTGCGCTGCTCGAGCCGCTGTCGCGAAGCTTGGCCACTGCGAGTTGGTAGCCGGTCATCGCGGCCGTGCCCGCCGCGCCGGCCACCAGACCCTTGCCGACGGCGCCCAGCGGCGAGGTGCCAGTCTTCACGCCGGCTCGCGATCGGGATCGAGCGCGAGGGAGACCGAGTTGATGCAGTAGCGCTGACCGCCGCCGGGCCCGTCGTTGAAGACGTGCCCGAGGTGGCCGCCGCAGGTCGCGCAGGTGACCTCGGTACGGCGCATCAAGAATTTGCGGTCCTCGTGCAGCTCGATGTTCTCGCGCACGGCCGGATCGGTGAAGCTCGGCCACCCGGTGCCGGAGTCAAACTTGGTATCGGAGGAGAACAGCTCCGTGCCGCACGCAGCGCAGCGGTACATGCCGTCGTCCTTGGTGTGCACGTAACCGCCCGTGAACGGCCGCTCGGTGCCCTTGCGCCTCAGCACCGCGTACTGCGCGGGCGTGAGCTCATCGCGCCACTGCTCGTCGGTCTTCTCGATCCGCGTTTCCATGTTCGCTCCTGTTCGGGTTTACGTCCGCTTCGACCCGGATCGAACGCAAACGGTTCAACCGGCCGAACGCCACGGCGACGAGACGGCGATCTGGGGGTTGGGCGTTCAGACTTGGATAGGTAGGACACGGCAGAAATCGCCCGGCGACATCAGGCCGGAGCAGGAGCCGCACGCCGGGATAGGGCCGCGGCGGGACCCACCGATGTCCGCATCGTCGTCGAGCAAGAATTGGATCGCCGACTCAAACTGGCCGAGACGCCCGGCGTAGCAGATCCTCTACCGGCCAGTTTCGAGCGTGGGGATGCCCCCTCTAAAGGAGCGCCTACACGCAATGTGCGACGGCGGACCGTTCGCCGGGGACGTCAATCCGACGACCTTGTTCCCGCCACGCTTACTGCGTTCCAAGGCAGCATCCTTCAGCAAAATCAACGCATCCCCAGACCCGCCCGAAACGTGCTCGCTCACATCGCCTTCGAAACCAGGCGTTGATCGTCCCCGACCGAGTCTGACCGCTCAGATGTCAGGTCGGGCTACTGATCGGTCACTGGACGAGGCGGCGCGCTTATCGGCTGGTCGCTCGAATCGCGCTGCTCTGGGTCGCTGCCAAGCGTTCACCTGCGCGCACGGCGATCGGGAGTCGATTGTCCGGCGGCGCTAACGGGCACGTCCAGCGAGGATCGTAGGAGCACGATGGCTGATAGGCGAAGTTGAAATCGAACACGAGGCGCTCGTCCTGCTGGCCGAGATCGGCTCCCTTCATGGTGTCCAGTAGGTAACGGCCGGCACCGTAGGTCTCCGTGCCGCTGGTGGAGTCAGCGAACGGAACGAACAGGCCGCCGCCGTAGCCTTCGAGCAGGTAGAGGTCGAGGCTCAGCTCGCTGGCGCCAAACGTGAAGGCTGCACGCCCGAAGCGGCTGAACGCCATTGCCACACCAGTGCTGGTAGGCAGCTCGAAGCGGCCGGATTGCGCCGGCTCGACCTCGGCCAGGATCCGCCAGGAAGGATCGTATCTGTACGCATGCGGACCGGAGAAGGTCATCCGCTCCGGGGGCGCCACCGGCGAGTGAGGATGCTCGCGGAAAAGGGTGCTACGCGTCGCCTGCCAGCTTCTCCAAGCGGTCTGCGCATCTGAGCTGGCGCGGATTTCAGCGTAGAGCTCAGCGATCCGGCGCCGCCAATCGAGTAGGGCCAGTACGTCCGCAACCATCTCGTCGCTCATAGACCTCCGCCGGCGTCGGAGGCGAGTCGACCATTATGCGCGGATGCTGGCAGGACCGGGACGGGGCGCGCCGGCACTCCAGCCGCGATGTAGGCGTCGAGCTCGTCGAGCGTCTCGGCGCTCAGGAGCGCCTGGGCCAAGCTGTCGAGCTGATCACGATGGACGGTGAGCAGGTCCCGGACCTCATGATGGGCAGACTCGGTCAGCCGGCGGATCTCCTGATCAATCAACTGTTGAGTTGCCTCTGAGTTGTCGCTCCCGCCGCCGAACCGCGGCTGTCCGTCTCTCGGCAGGACAGTGACCAGGCCGACTGCCTCACTCATCCCCCAGCGGCCGACCATCTGGCGGGCGACCGCGGTGGCCTGCTCGATGTCCGATTCCGCCCCAGTGGTGATCGTCCCGTAGACGATCTCCTCGGCAGCTCGGCCCCCGAGAGCGACCTTGATCTTGCCGAGCAGGTCCTCGAGCGTGTGGGAGACCTGGTCGTCGTCTGGCGCCGAGAGTGTGACGCCGAGCACCATCCCGCGCGGGATGATCGAAACCTTCCGGACGGGATCGGCGCCAGTGGTGAGCATGCCGACCAGCGCGTGGCCTGACTCGTGATAGGCGGTGCGCTCGCGATCCGGGCGCGAGAGCACGATCCCTCGCGGGGCGCCGAGCAGGATCTTCTCCAGGGAGTCGCTGAAATCGAGCGGTTCGACGCGCTCGTGGTCACGGCGGGCGGCCAGCAGCGCGGCCTCGTTGGCGAGGTTGGCCAGATCCGCGCCGACCATCCCCGGGGTGCTGGCCGCAAGACCATCGAGGTCGACGCTGTCGGCTAGCGGCGTTCCCCGTGTATGGACATCGAGGATCTTTCGGCGGCCGATGCGATCCGGCGGCTGGACCGCGACGCGCCGGTCGAAGCGCCCCGGGCGCAGCAGCGCCGCATCGAGCACCTCAGGTCGGTTGGTGGCGCCGAGTACCACCACTGCCTCGATCGACTCGAAGCCGTCCATCTCGGTCAGGATCTGGTTGAGTGTCTGCTCGCGCTCGTCGTTGCCGCCACCGAACGACACCGAACCTTGGCGTGAGCGTCCGATCGCATCGAGCTCATCGATGAAGATGATCGACGGGGCTGCCTGCTTGGCCTTGGCGAACAGATCACGCACGCGTGAGGCGCCGACTCCGACGATTGCTTCGATGAACTCCGAGGCGGAGATCGAGAAGAAAGCGGCGTGGGCCTCGCCTGCTGCCGCGCGAGCGAGCAGGGTCTTGCCGGTACCTGGAGCGCCCGCCAGCAGCACGCCGTGCGGCATCCGCCCACCCAAGCGCCCGTAGCGTTCGGGATCGCGCAGGAAGTCGACGATCTCGGTCAGCTCGGATTTTGCCTCATCGATCCCGGCGACATCGTCGAACATGACCCTGATCGTCTCCGGGTCGATCCGCCGCGCCTGTGAGCGCCCGAAGTTACCCAGCGCCCCCATTCCACCAGTCTTGGCGGCGCGCCGGGCGAATACCACGAACAACCCGACGATCAGCAGCGTGGGACCGAAGCCCAGCAGCAGCGACACCAGCACCGACGTGGTCTGCGTCGTGGAGGAGGCGTTAATTTGGACGCTCCGCGATTGGAGCAGCGCAGTCAGCTGAGTGTTGTTCCAAAACGTCGGCACCTCGGTCGCGAAAAGCGTCGTCGGCGTCGCCTTAGCGTCGCCGGCCGGGTAGCGGAACGCGTGCTTGAACGTGCCTTGGATCGTGTCGCCCCTGGACGCAATCGACGCCACCTGACCCGCCTGCACCTGGGAGACGAAATAGGGGCTGAACGGCACCCTCACCCGTGGCTGGCCGCCAGGCGATAACAAGAGCACCGAGCCCCAGTTGACTGCGATCAGCAGCAGCACGAACCACAGGAACCGCGGCGATCGATGGGGCGGCCGGACCACCGGCGGGTCGGGCATTCCCCGGCCATCGGGAGCCGGCGCGACGTGCCAGCCCCGCTCGTCGCGGGGCATCGGGCGGCGGGCATCAGTGGTCCGGGCTGCCATGTCAGCTGCCTTTTTCGGGGGCGTCGCCCAATAGTCGCCAAATCGCCTGTCCGATAGCCAACAGGACTGTCCCTATAACCAGCGCAACGGCGGCGAAGACCACTGCCGCATCGGCCGTCACGTCGGCGGCAGACGCGATCCCCACCACCAGCAGCACCAGGCCGACGAACGCGCACAGGATCGAGAGAGCGCTTCGGCGTCGCACGCTGACGCCGAGAAGAGCGAGGTGAGCGCCCCCAAGGGCCGCCGAGGTGGCTATGAGCCATCCGGTCACCTTCCGGCCCCTCGATCTCGCCTAAACGGTGATTCCGCGAGGGTTCGTTTGCCGCGCCGGGGGAGGAGCAGGAAGACCATCGCTGCGAGCAGCACGGGAGCGAGGGTCAGGCTAACCAGCTCGCCCTGGGCGATCCCGGAGACGAGGATCGCGCCGATCATGTCGATCGCCAGGAACAGCGCCGCTACCCGGACCACGGTGCCGGTGGCCAGCGCCAGGCCGCCGGCGATCTCCAGCACGCCGACCGCATATGCGAAGGCCCCGGGAATCGGGAGTCCGTAGTGGTGAAAGGACGCCAGCTCGGAAAAATGGTTACCGAACTTCCCGATCCCAACGACGAGGAACAGGATCGCTGCGACCCAGCGGATCAGCAGCAGCGATCGCCGCGCGCTCGCCGCATCGAAGCGGCGGCTAGCTCGCTTGCTGTGGCTGGATTTCGTGGAGCCGAACATCTATGAGGCTCTGACCTGTGGTCGCGCGGTTCGGTTGCTCGGGGTGATCGGGGCCGTCATCAGCCGGGGCCACGCCCATCGCCGAAGAGTCCCGCTGTCGGGGCGCTTGCCCTGCCAGTGGAGGTGGGTAACGTGCGGTGATGGCGGCTCGAGGTTTTTCGCCCAGCGGCCCCGTCGGGGCTTGGCGGAGCGCCTACCGTCAGGGCAGTACGTCGAGGAGGGTTTCCCGATCCCGACCGGCGGACCGCCGCGGAATTGATCTGCGCACCGAGCTCGAGCTGATCTGACAGAGAACGCGGAGTCTGGGGCTACGTGGCTGACACCACCGAGTATCTGGCCTCCGTCGCCGTCGAGCTGGGGCTGCTGAGCCGTGCTCGACCCTGTGTCTAGCTTGAGCGCCATCTCCTCGGGTCCCTACCGAATCGCGTTCGAGACAGCCGCCCTGACCCGCGATCAGGCATCACGAAACGTCGGCCACGAGCGTCTCGTCGCCGAGCGCCACGCGGACCTTGAGGCGCGCCTGGTGAAGTCGGCTCTTGAAGGCGGCCTCTCCGATCCCGGCAATCTCGGCGGCCTCGCGGGTCGAGAGGCCTTCGATGTCGCGGAGGACGAGCGCCGTGCGATATGGCGGGTCAAGGCCGGCGATCGCGCGGTCCAGCTGTTCGTGGAGCTCGTGCTGCTCGGCTCGGCGGCCAGGCTCCTCGTTAGCGGGCACAGACAGCACAATTGAGTCGTTCTCGATGTCCACGTCGCGCCCACGCCGCGAGCTCTTTTCGAGCGCGCGATTGGCTTCGTTCACCGCAATCCGGTAGAGCCAGGTGAAGAACAGCGAGCGACCCTGGAAGCGCCCCATCGCCCGCCAGGCTCGCAGCAACGCCTCCTGCACCACATCCTCGGCCTCCACCCGATCGCCAACCAGTCGCAGCACGACCGTGTACAGGTGGTCGGTATGAGCACCGGCCAACCGCTCGAATGCCGCCACATCCCCGGCCTGAGCCCGGGTGACCAGCTCTGCCTCGGTCGGCCGGCCACCAGCACGACTTGGTGGCAGCCCGCTCACGCCTCGGCGCCGTGCTCGCCGGCGCGTTCAGTACGCATAGCCCCGTCCCCGACCCGATCGACGATGCTGACCGGCGCGGCTCGTATGGATGGTCAGCAGGGCAGTAAATCAATCGCACGAGGCGTTGATGAGGTTAGAAGCGGGCGGCCGGTGATCTCCGAGCCCTCGCCTCCGACCCGGTAGCTGTGCAGCAGCGTCCGGCTAGCGTTGAGCGCCGTGCGGAGCTGCTCTGGATCGCGGCGAACCTGAGTGAGCAGCAGACCTCCTTGGACGGAGGCCATGGTGGCGTTGGCCAGGGCGGCGGGCTCGGCATCGGCAGCGAGCTCGCCCCGCTCTTGTATCCGGATCAGGCCGTCACGGAGCCGCGCCTCCCAGCGGTCGAAGCCAGCGGCGATCGCCGTGCGAGCCAGCGGGTCGCGCTCGGCCAGCTGACCCACGAGCGAGCCGATCGGGCAGCCACCACGCGCCTGGCGACCGCGTTGGAGCTCGACCAGCGCGTCCAACCAACGGTCGAGGCCTGCCCAGGAGTCGAGGTGCTCCAGCAACTTCTCCTGGGCAGCGAGGACAGCCTCGCCGGTGGCGTTGACGACGGCGCGGATCAGCGCGTCCTTGTCCTCGAAGTAGTGATACAGCTGGCTGCGGCTGGCCCGTGCTCGCGCGCCGACGTCATCCAGGCTGACGGCGGCGACGCCTCGCTCGGCGACCAGTTCGACGGCCGCTCTGACAATGCGCTCACGCGTCGCGCGGCCCTTCGCCGTTGATGGGACAGTCGAAGGCATCGGCGTACCTTAGAAGAAATGGACTTGACAGTCCAGGAACGATCTCTTCTACTGAGCCGAATGCGTGGACTGCACAGTCCACTTGCTTCGAAACATCATCGGCCAGTCGAGCACAATCTCAAAGGACACCAGATGACCGCCGATGCCACACCCGCTCACGCCGTTATGCCCGCGGCCGTGGCTCCGGCGCTCGAACTGCCAACGGTCGGCGGCGAAACGCTGGCTCTCGCCGATCGCGCCCCGGGGCTGTTCACGATGCTGCTGTTCAACCGCGGCCTGCACTGTCCGGTGTGCCAGGCGCAGCTCTCAGAGCTCGATCGTCGCTTCGACGAGCTCGCAGCCAGGGGCATCGACGTCGTCTCGATCAGCGGTGAGACCGAGGAGCGAACGACGCGGATGCACGACGAGTGGCACATCGACAAGGTCCCGTTGGCCTACGGCCTGAGCGAGGCCCAGATGCGCGAATGGGGTCTGTTCGTCTCCCGGAGCATGAAGGACGACGAACCCGCTGTGTTCAACGAGGCCGCCCTGTTCCTGATCTCACCCGATGGAAGCGTCTACTACGAGTCGATCCTGTCGATGCCGGGCGGCCGTCCCCGCCTGGACGATCTGCTCGGCGGCATCGACTACTGGACCGGCAACGACTATCCCGCCCGCGGCGGCGCCTAGACCCGTCGACGAAAGGCGAGATCTCATGACTGGCTATCCGCAGGCGATCGTCCCCGTGGACCACGTCGAGCCCGTCCCGCGACGCGTGCGCGCGATGCTGGGCGGTCAGGTCGTGCTCGACACAACTCGCGCGCTGTACCTGTGGGAGTGGCCGTTCTATCCCCAGTTTCAGATTCCCGCCAACGATGTTGATGCCGCTGCGCTCATCGACGAGGAACACACCCATCGGATCAGCCGCGGCACCGTCGCCCGAGTCGGCTTGCGCGCCGGCGGCGTCGACCGTCCCGGAGCCGGACGCCGCTACGTGGAGACCACAGCCGAGGGGCTAGCCGGAACGATCCGTTTTGACTGGGCCGCCCTGGACGCCTGGTTCGAGGAAGACGAGGAGATTTTTGTGCACCCGCGCAACCCCTACGTCCGCGTCGACGCGCTGCGCTCGACGCGCACCGTCCGCGTCGAGCTCGAGGGCATCGTGCTCGCCGAGTCCGGGGCGTCGGTCATGGCGTTCGAGACCGGACTGCCGACGCGCTACTACGTGGACCGCAGCGCGGTGGACTTCGCCTCCCTGCGCGCAAGCGACACCGTCACGTCTTGTCCCCACAAGGGCCGCACCACCGGCTACTGGTCGGTACAAACCCCAGATGCGCTGCACGCCGACCTCGCGTGGACCTACGACTTCCCCACCCGGCAATTGCTCCCGATCGCCGGGATGATCGCGTTTTACAACGAGAACGTCGACATCTACCTCGACGGCCAGCTAGAGCCGCGCCCGGCCACCCACTTCTTTGATTCGGGCTCATGAGACAGCCGCGGTTTCTGGTCCTAGCGACCTAGCCACGTAGTCTGGTGTATGGCCGCGACTAGCCCGGCAGCGTCCTCGGAGTCCCCGGTGATGCCGGACGAGCTTAACTCCAAGCACCTCGTCCGCCGTCTGGTGGCGCTTGCGGTACTGGTTGCAGTCGTTGCTGCGGCGGTCGGCTCGCTGCCCGGGCTCGGCACGTTGCGCCATCGCTTCGCGCAGGCGGACTCGCCCTCGGAGCCTAGGCGCTGCGTCAAGGCGGGATGACGACGGAGTACATCGGTCGCCGGAGCATCGCCTTCTTCGTGCTCACCAGCATCCCCAACTTCGCCTTCGCTGCCGTGCTCGGGCCGCTGCTGCTGACCGGGTTGTTCTCAGGCCACATCCCTTTCGTCCTTACTCTGGTCCTGTCGGCTGCGGCATGGGCGGCGGCGGTGGTGGTGGCACTGCTGCCGCGGCTGCTGGCCCGGATCGATCCGGAGAAAACCGGTGGCGCCGTAGCCGGCAGACTGCGCTCCGCAGCCGTCACTCTCGACCACGGGATACGTGACACCGGAGACTTGCTTCGCCGGCGCAACTGGCAAGCCATCGTCGGCGCGGCCGGCTACCTGGGCTTCGACATCGCGGCGCTGATCGCCAGTTTTGCGGCCTTCGGGGGCGGGCTCCCGCTGGCACCACTCATCTTCGCTTACGTGATCGGCCAGCTAGGCGGGTTGATCCCGCTCCCCGCTGGGTTTGGTGGCACCGACGGCGGCCTGATCGGCGCGATGGTGCTCTACGGCAGCTCACTGTCCCAGGCCGCAGCAGCGGTCCTCGCCTATCGGGTGTTTCAGCTCGGCGTCCCGGCCATACTCGGAGCGATTGCCTTCAT
>JBPCRJ010000067.1:0-5351 GCA_050996975.1 Solirubrobacteraceae bacterium
CGCCGGCCGGCGGCCGGACGCGGAACCGAGCCCTCGGGCGAGGGGAAGAGAGACGTCTGTCGACCTTGAAGCCGTCCGGCCGACTGTCGGCGACACTGGGCGACGGCAATCCGCCGTATCCCCTTGAGGCAACCCGGTGAAGCCGTCTGTGATCGCGGTGGCTGGGGCGCGCCGGCACACCCAATGACGGTGTCCCTGTGCTGCGAACCGCTGGTTGCTGGCCTGGTCGATCGGTGGGATGCTTGGGTGTCTGTTCGAGCGATTCACCCAAACGGCACGAAAGGCCGTCAGCGACGCCCAGGAGCAGGCCCGGGCACTCGGCCACAATTTCATCGGGGTCGAGCATCTCCTGCTCGGCGTGCTGCACGAACCCGCCAGCGGAGCGGCGGAGATCCTCAGTGCGCGGGGGGTCAGCGAGGAGGCGTTCCGTGTCCGGCTGCTCGAGATCATGGTTGGCGGTGAGAACTACGAGGCGCCGCCCGGGTCGGGGCTCCCGTTCGCCCCGCGCGCGAAGAAGGTGCTCGAGTTCGCGTTGCGTGAGGCGCTGGCTTTGGGCAGGAACGCGGTCGGGACCGAGCACCTGCTGCTCGGGATCGCGGGCGAGCAGGACAGCGTCGCAATGCGGATCCTGCGTGAGGGATGGGATCTCTATCCGGAGGCGATCCGCGGGGCGGTGATCGAGGCGCTGCCCACCGGGCTGATCCCTGCGGATCGTGGCGTCCCGGTTCCCGGATTTGAGCGGGTCGAGAGTTCGATCGGTGGGGTCCAGGTCGTTCCCTCGCCGCCCTTGCGTCGGTTGTTGATGGCGGCGGCCGCGCTCGCGCTGGATGACAGGCGCACCGAGATCGACATCGATGATGTGTGGCGCGCCTTGACGCGCGAGCCGACCGCTATGCGGCTCGCGTCTGAGCTCGGGATCGATGAGCACAAGGTCCGCGAGGCGATCAAACGCCGTGACGGCGCGATCGACCCGCCCGAGGCATCGGCGGGCGCTTGAGCATCGGCGTGCTGCGCGGCCCGGGGTGGCCGATTGGCACGGTGGGATGCTGTAGGGATGTATGACCAGTTCACCAAGCGTGCTCGCAAAGTCGTGTTCTTGGCCCAGGAGGAGGCCCGCGCGCTGCGCTTCAGTCACGTCGGTTCGGAGGCTCTGTTGCTCGGTCTCCTGCGCGAGGAGGAGGGCGTCGCCGCCCACGTGCTCGAGTCCTCGGGCGTGTCGCTGGAGGAGGCGAGGCTGGCGGTCACGCGATATGTCGCCTCGGGCGACGAGACTCTCCAGGGATCCCTGCCGTTCACCCCACGGGCCAAGCAGGTCGTCCAGCAGGCCATCAACGAACGGCTCGCGCTCGGTCACAAATGTGTCGGGACCGAGCACATCCTGCTGGCCCTGACCACGATCGAGGAGGGCGTGGGGATGAACATCCTGCGCGACTTCGACTTCGACCTCGACGCGACGAGTGTCCGCGACGCCGTGATCCAACGGTTGGCCGGCTTGATCCCGCCTAACCCGCCACGTCGCCAGCGTTCGCGAACGCGATGGCGACGCACTCGCGGTGCTGAGGCGGGCCCGTCGACGGACCCATTTCGCGGGTTCGACGTTCGCCCCAACGACGAGGTGTTGATCGGGGCGGCTGCTCGAGCGCTTGAGGACGGCCGCACCGAGACGACGATTGGTGATCTGCTGATCATGCTCTCGTGGGCCGAGCGGCTGCGGCCCGTCCTGCCCGAGCTGGCCGGCGGGGAAGCCCGGATCCGCGCGGCGCGCCAGCGCCTCGACCCCAACGAGCCGCCCGGGCCGGCAAACGGCGCGTGACTGCCGATCCGCCGTTTGGCACCGGCCGGCGGCGGCGTTCGAGCGATCGGTCATCGATCCACCCCGTTCTCTGGCTCGCGCGGCGGGATGCGTCCCGGCGGGGTCATGCCGGGAGTCGGCGTATCGATCAGCGTGGTGAGCAGCCGGTCGACCACGTCGTGGTCACCCTCGACCGCGGCGCGCTCGTCCTCGCTGAGCGGGATCTGCACGAGCATCCGTTGGATCCCTTCCTTGGCCTCGAGCAGCTGGCTCTGGGTTGACGGCTTCGGGATGTAGAAGTCGCAGCGGGCGCACGCCATCCGGTGCGGGCACTGCTCGAAGAAGCTGTAGGAGCAGTAGCCGTGCCCGAGGTCGTAGAACTCGAACGGGCCCCCCTCGGTGCCCGCGCGGCCGCTGGTGATCGCGTCGCGGTCTAGGAGCACCTCGATCGTTCGGACGTTCCGGGCGAAGTACCCGGCGTCGGTGTAGGCCTTGGTCAGCGTGAGCGGCGTGATCCGCGCGTAATGCTGCGTCGAGTGCGGCGAGGAGTGTCCGAGCCAGGCCTGCAGCTCGAACAGCGACATCGGGTCTTTGGCGTTGTAGAGCTGGGTCGCGATCGTCGCTCTCGCTCGGTGGCTGGTGATCGCGCCGCGGACGTCCTCCCGCGGCACGCCGGCCTTGCCGCACAACAGCGGGACCAGCACCCGGTTGATGTACTTCTCGCCGAGCTGAGCGCCGCGGTAGGCGAGCAGCATGTCGACCAGCTCGCCGGTCTTGCGATCCGGGAACTTGGGTTGTGCGGGCCGGACGGCCTGCCAGGCGTCGATCGCCTCACCGACCAGCCGGTCGACCGGCTTAGTGAACGCGCTGGTCGTCTTGTTGACCGGCACGTCGAGCAGGCACACCTGCTGATCACCGTCATCGGTGTGGTCCGGGGTGCTCTGCCAGCGGGCCGCGCCGACTCTGAGGCGGAGGATCTCATCGACCCGCAGTCCGGCGAACAGCCACAACATGGCGACGGCTCGGACGAGCTCCAGCGGATACCATGGCTCGCCGGTACCGCCCTTGTTGGCGTGCTTGGGCAGGTCCTGCCGGGTCAGGTTTAGGCCGGCCCACATCAGCTTGGCCCAGATGTCGTCGGCGATCACGCGCGGGTCAGGGCCGATCAGCGCCAAGATCGATCTCGGGATCCCGAGCGCTCGGCGTGGGTCGAACCTGTGCTCGATCCATTCCCATTCCTGCAGGTCGCAGAAGAACGTTCGCACCGACCCGATCAGCGACGCCTTGGACCGCGGCGAGAGCACCTCGCCGTAGCGGACGCGCATCGCGTTCGCGTTCAGCGACTTGGACAGCTCGCCGACCTTCAGCCGGTTGACCGCGGCGATCCATGCGGCGGCAAGCTCACGATCCCAGGCGGCCGGATGGGCGCGGTCGGCGTGCTCAGCGTGCAGCCAGCGCCCGGCCTTGATCAGCGCGTAGTAGGTGTGCATCCGACTGGTCCGCGCGAGCGTTGAGGTCTCAAACCAGCGGCGTGTCCACGCAAGCCACTCGGGCGGGACCTCGATCTCGCCGGCCTGGCTGCGGTCAAGCCACTCCTCCCGCGACGGCTGCGTCGCGAACGGCAGGCGTGCCATCACGCCCATGTCGACCAGGGTCCGGGTGAGCTGCTCGATCCCGTAGCGACGCGCGTTGTTCGTCTCGCGGGCGCGCATCCACGCGAGCAGCTCGCCGTGCTCGGCGAGGTCCTCGAGCAGCGGGCTGCCCGCGAGCAACATCAGCTCGTAGAGCGCGCTCTGCATGTTCGGGCGCTGCAGCACAGTCGCCTGTCCAAGCCCGTCGAGATAGCCCTGCACGCGAGCGACCGCGTGATCGACCGGCTCTGGGCCGAACACGCGACACGTCAACAGCCGCATCTTCCAGCCGCGGAACGCGTGGTGCAGATCCCGCTGATCGCAGAGCAGATATCCGACAGCAGCGACCGCTTGGCGGTAGTTGTTGTTCGCGCCGCGGAGGGTGTGCAGCCACTGATCGCGGTCCCAGCCCCAGACCATCAGTCCGTGCTCGCGCGCGCCAGCGAGCAGCAGGCCGCGGGTCGATGAGCGCCCCCACCAATCCGGATGTGAATCGATCACGTCCAGTGCGTCATCGATCGGCTCGATCAGCCGCGCAAGCGCGCTCGCTGCGCCGGCCGGCCACCGATACCGATGCACGGAAAGCAGCGCCAACGTGTCGCGCTCACCCCCGGTCAACGCAGCGCTGCAGTCATAGCGCGCCCGGTCAAGCCGCGGCATCCACTGCCGCTCCGACTCGGACACGGTGGCCACCACGGCAGTCATGCGAGCACCTCGCCGAGCTGCGCGATCCGCGCCTGATGGATCTGCGTCATCCCGCTCTGAAGCCGCTCGGACAGGTCACGGCCGCAGAGATGGATGTAGCGCTGTGTCGTGTCCGTCGACCGGTGCCCCGCGAAGCTGGCGATCTGATGAACCTCCCACCCCGACCGCGCGAGATCCGTCAGACACAGATGTCGCAAGGTGTGGGTGCTGAACGACGGCGCCCCGGCCCGCAGCGCAATCGACCGGACCACCTTTGACCACGTCCACGCTGACACGCCCTGCCCGCGGTTCCGCGGCGACTCCGACACGAACAACGCCCCACGCGCCGTCGTGATCGTCCGGCGATGCCGGAGATACCCGGCGAGCAGCTGCCCAGCGACCGTCGAGTAAGGCACCACCCGGCCGCGCTTGGACTTCGTAGTCTCCGCCCGAACGGTGATCGGGCGGTGCGCCGGATCGAGATCATCGGTCCCGAGCAGACACAACTCCTCACGCCGCAGACCAGCGTCGTAGGCCAGAGCAAGCATCAACCGGTTCCGCAACGACTCGCCGGCGGCGACCTCGAGGATTGCGCGCCACTGCGCGTCGGTCGGGATCCACGGCAGCGGATCCAAGCGGGCGACTAGGCCGCGCCGACCGCCAAGGCCATCTGCCGACCGGTACCCGCGCGAGACCGGGTTCCGCTCCCGCACTTGCTCCTCGACGAGGAAGTCGTAGAACAAACGGATCACTGTGACCCGCAGCTGCAGCGTCGCGTTGGACAGCCCCGTCCCGGACGCCAGCGAGACCACGTTCACGCCGCGCCGGCCCGGTCGCTCCCGGAGATAGCCGGCGATCTCCGCTCGCCCCGCCGTCTCGACCTCGACACCCGCCCGGTCACACCACGCCAGGTAGTCAATGAGCGAGCGGGCGTACACCTCCACCGTCCGCGGCGAACGACCGAGGTCACGCAGCATCTCGAGCCACCCAACCGCACGCGGGACCGGTGCGAGCGCCGGCCACCGATCCCCGATGCCGTCGGGGGTGGCCGCGGTGGCGTGCTCGCGCCACCGTGCGTCACTCCTCGACTCCGGCTCGTCGCTCCGCGCGATGGCGCGGTCCTCCGGAACCAAGCCCATCCCAACCTCCCAGGTAGACGCCGTGATCAACATCCGCATCTACCTGCTCGGTGGACAGTGCCGGGGACCCGGCGTCCATATGAGTGCGCTACTTGGAGGCAATTC
>JBPCRJ010000090.1:0-29422 GCA_050996975.1 Solirubrobacteraceae bacterium
TCGTGATCTCCAACTGTGTGATTAACCTCTCCGGCGACAAGCCCCAGGTGCTCCGGGAGGCCTCCCGCGTGCTGCGCCCCGGCGGCCGCCTCGCCTTCTCCGACATGATCGCCGACCCAGACATGGACGAGGACACACGCGCCGACATGGCCGCCTTCACGGGCTGCGTCGCCGGCGCGCTCACCGACAGCGAGTTTCGCGCTGCCCTTGAGGCCGCCGGCTTCACCGAGACCGAGATCCGCGAAACGCACCGCGTGCACGAGCGCGCCGCGGCCGCGATCATCCGGGCACGCAAGCCCGCAGCTAGCTGAGCTGCGGACACTGACCACGCAGCACGCGGCGAGCTGACGCGAAACCCGTTACGGGCCTGCTCGACGCTGCTGCTCCCGGCCGGTAGCGGCCGACTCGACGAACTGGCTTCTCGCTTGAGTTCTCGAGCTGGCGCCTGCGCCGCTGCTTACTGGAACCCCCGTCGCCCACCACCGTGAACTTCCACTAGTAGCCGGAACCCGCCAGTTCTGCTCCAATACTCGATCGGCCCCGCCTCGCCCGGGCGACACCACAAGGCGGACGTCAGCCCGCCTTTAATAGAATCGGCAGCCGGTCCTCCACGACGCTCCGAGCATTGCTCAGACCACCCGCCGCGCCCGCCGGCGGCCGCCCGAACAGCACCCTGCAGCACAACATCGATCGCCCCCGCCTGCGAAGATTTCGCCCCGCGCAGTGAAGACTCCCCCCAGCTGTGAACATTCCGTGATGAGCGTGACGCGACCGGATCAGCCACTGCGCGACTTCGCGGCCGACGAAGCGCTGCTCACCGAGGTCCTCCACGAGGTGATCCATCGCAGCGAGGACGATTGGGCGCTTGAGCTGCTCGACGACGCGGTGGCGCTGGGCCGGGGCGCCCGCGAGGGGGACGCCGGGGCGGCTGATCGCCTCGCCGCGCTGGTGGGCGGGCTTGATCTCCACGAGGTCGAGGTGCTGGTGCGGTCGCTGACCCGCTGGTTCCAGCTCGTGAACCTGGCCGAGGACAACGAGCGGGTGCGCCGACTGCGCCGGCGCATCACACGTGAGGCACCGGCACCGCTACGCGGATCGCTGCGTCATGCGATCTCGGAGCTCGCCCGCAACGGCACGAGCGCTGCGCAGCTGCAAGCGCTGCTTGATCGCGCGGAGCTGCGGCTGGTGATGACCGCCCACCCGACCGAGGCCCGCCGGCGGACCACGATCGACAAGCTCGGACGGGTGTTTCGCGTGTTGCGTGAGCTGGACGAGCTCGCGCACGCCAACGCCCACGACGCGCGGCGCGAGCTGCTCGCCACGGTTCAGGAGCTGTGGGGCTCAGACGAGCTGCGAGCGATCTCGCTGACCGTGATCGACGAGGTCAAGGGCGGCCTGATCTACTTCGCCACGACGATCGCCGACAGCATCCCGCGCGTCTACCGAGACCTCGAGGACGCGCTGGCGGAGTTCTATCCGGGCGAGACCTTCGTCGTCGCCCCGCTGCTGAGCTTCGGGTCGTGGATCGGGGGTGACCGCGATGGGAATCCATTCGTCACGCCGCAGACGACGCTCGAGGCGCTCGAGTTGATGCGCGAGCGGTGCCTGGAGTTCCTGGAGATGCGGGTCGAGCGGCTGGCCGGCCGGCTGTCGCTGTCTGACCGCGTCAGCGGTCCCGCAGCCGAACTGGCGCCGCTGCTGGCGGCCGGGGGAGAGGATTTCCCCGAGCTCGCCCAGCAGCTCGCCGCGCGCAATCCCGAGGAGCCCTACCGGCGCGCGCTCACGTTCATCAGACAGCGAATTCGCACGACGATGCGCCACGAAAGCGGCGGCTACGCCGACTCGGCGCAGCTGATCGCCGATCTGCGCCGGGTCGAGCGCGGCCTGGTCGGGGGTGCGGGCGAGCTCACCGCCGCCGGGGACCTGCACGATGTGATCCGGCAGGTGGAGGTGTTCGGCTTCCATTTCGCCCGGCTCGACATCCGCGAGCACGCGCAGATCCACACCCGCGCCCTGGCGGAAATCTATCAAGTGCTCGGGATCTGCGCGGACTACAGGTCCCTCACGGGCGAGGACCGGGTCGCCCTGCTGTGCAAGCACATCGGCGACCGCCGACCATTGATCCCCGACAATATCGCCGGCTTCTCGGCCAGCGCCCGCGAGACGATCGAAACCTTCCGGATGCTCCGCGACGCGCTCGCGGGCGCACACCGCGGCGCGATTCAGACCTACATCGTGTCGGGGACCGAAGGCGCTGCCGATCTGCTCGAGGTGCTCCTGCTGATGAAGGAGACGAGCCTCGCGCAAGCGGGCGGCGCGGGCGCGATGCTGCGGATCGTCCCCCTGTTCGAGGCCGGAGCGACGCTGGAGGCCGCGCCGGCGACGATGGACGCCTTGCTTTCCCAGCCCGCGTACCGGGCTGCCCTCCACGCCGTCGATGACGAGCAGGAGGTGATGATCGGGTATTCGGACTCGAACAAGGACGTCGGCTACGTCGCCTCAGCGTGGGCGGCCTATCGTGCGCAGATCCGGATCGCGGATGTGCTGGGGCGTCACGGCGCGAGCTGGGTGTTCTTTCACGGCCGCGGCGGGGCCGTCGGACGCGGCGGTGGTCCGACCAACAGCGCGATCCTGGCGCTGCCGTCCGGTACGGTCGAGGGACGGCTGAAGATGACCGAGCAGGGCGAGGTGCTCACGGCCAAGTACGCCGTGCCGGAGATCGCGCACCGCGAGCTCGAGCTCGCGGCAAGCGCCACGCTCGCCGCCGGTACGTTGATCGCCCATGAGCGCCGCGCCACGTTTGAGGAGGTGGTGCAGGAGATGGCCGACGCCTCCGCCGGGCTCTACCGGTCCCTGGTGCACGAAGATCTCGACTTCGTGCGCTTCTTCGAGACCGTCACCCCGGTCGACGAGATCTCACGTCTGCGTCTGGGATCTCGCCCATCCCGACGGAGGGGTGCGCACGGCATCGACGATCTGCGCGCGATCCCCTGGGTCTTCTCCTGGACGCAGGCCCGAATCGTGCTGCCCGCATGGCTCGGGCTGGGTACCGCGCTCGCGACCGCGCGTGAGCGTTACGGCCTCGAGCTGCTGCAGGAGATGACCGAAACGTGGCCGTTCTTCGCCAGCCTGCTCTCCAACGCCGAGATGGCCTGCGCCAAAGCCGACGCCGGGATCGCGCACCGTTACGTTGACCTGTGGCACGACGACACCCAGGCCCGCGACCGCATCTGGACCGCGCTCGCAGCCGAGCTTGAACGCGCCAGTGCCGAGCTGACGCGGATCCGCGGAAATCAGCGCCTGCTCGACAGCGAGCCGGTGCTGCGGGCGTCGATCGATCGCCGCAACCCGTTCGTCGACCCGCTGTCGTACGTTCAGATCGAGTTGCTGCGCAGACTGCGAACGCACGCCGACGGCACGCCAGAGGCGCTCGGGCGGGTGAGCCTGTTGACGATCAATGGGATCGCCAGCGGGCTGCGCAACACCGGCTGAGCATCCCCCTTTGGGCGGCCGGAGATCGACGTCCGCGGCTCGGCCCACGGCGGGCGGCGTTGCGTCGAGTCCTACTCGATTAGAGGCGGATGGCGCAGGTTCGAGTTGATCTGCTCCGACAGCGCCTCCGACGCGGCGCGCCGGGCCGCCCGTCGCTGTTCCTCGTCGCCGCGACCCAGTAGCGCCGCCTCATACGCGCCGGCGGCGATCTCGAAGCGCTCCCGCTCGCACTCGGTGTCAAGCGCCGCCTGTCGGCGCAGCAGCTCGGCGCGCTCGGCGACCAGAGCGCCGGGCTCCTCCCCCGAATGGATCTCCGTGCCATCGATCTCCCGTACGAAGCTGAACTCGTTCTTGCCGCTGGCGATCGGGCCGTGGCGGGCGCGGACGATGCTGATCGAGCCGTCCTCGCCGACGCTTGTCGTGACTTCGTAGCGCGTGTAGGGCGCGAGCGCTCCGAGCCACTCCCGACGGCGCGCGAGGAGCTCGCGCTCGCGCCGCGCCTGCATCGCGTCGGCGGTCGCCTCGGCGACGTGGACCCAGCCCCAGTGAGTGCCTACGAACGCCAGCCCGAGCGCCAGTCCAGCGACGGCGAGCAGCGACAAGCCGCCGGAGAGGAGCTCGACCATCCCTGCCCCGATCAGCGCGAGGCCGGCGAGCAGGGTCACGCCGGTCAGCGTCGCGCCGACCGCGACCAGCCGCCCGCGAGTCCGGCTCGGGGGGATCGGCTCCGGACGCCCGACGGCGGCGGGCAGGTTCTCCATGTCCTGGGCCAGAAGTCGTTCGTCGGGTACCCGGCCCACCAGCTCGACGGGGCTCGGCACTTGCGCCATTCCGTGAAGGTACTAACGTCGCGAGTTCGTCAGGGTTTGCGCGCGTAGTTCTGGCGGCGGCCAACTTCGACTCCGGAAGGGAATGAACTGTGCCTTTCTTGTTCTTCACCGTCGAGCAGCAGGAGCGCGCGATCGTCGAGCGCTTCGGGAAGTTCGTCCGCGTCGCGGGCCCCGGGCTCCAGCGCAAGTCGCCATTCGTCGAACGTGTCGCGGGCAGGATGAGCCTCCAGGTTGAGCAACTGAACGCGGAGATCGAGACCAAGACCCAGGACAACGTCTTCGTCCACGTCAAGCTCGCGGTCCAGTACAAGGTCGGTCCCGACCCTCAGCAGGTCCAGGACGCCTACTACAAGCTCGACGATCCGGAGGTGCAGATCCAGTCCTACGCCTTCGACGTGGTCCGCTCGCACATCCCGAGCATGGGTCTCGACGTGGCCTACGCCGACGCCGACACGATCGCGATGCACATCCAGGACACGCTGCACCGGCAGATGGCCGAGTACGGCTACGAGATCGTCAAGGCGCTGATCACGAACATCGAGCCCGACCAGAAGGTCAAGGACGCGATGAACAACATCAACGCGGCGCAGCGCAACCAGGTCGCCGCCGCAGCGCAGGGCGACGCGCAGAAGACGCTGGCGGTCAAGAAGGCAGAGGGCGAGAAGGAGACGATGCGCCTGCAGGGCGAAGGCGTGGCCGAGGAGCGCAAGGCCATCGCCGAGGGGCTCAAGGAGTCGCTCGAGATCATCGCGCAGCAGGGACTGGACCCCAAGGAGGCGATGGCGCTGGTCGCGCTGACCCAGTACACCGACATGATCCGAGCCCTCGGGGAGGGCTCGCGTACCAACACGATCCTGCTACCGCACTCCCCCAGTGGCGTCGGAGATCTGATGGCCCAGATCCGCGACGGCATTCTCGTCGCGGACATCGCGGGCGACTCGGTCAAGCAGGTCGGCAACAGCGGGGCCAGCGCCGATCCGCGCGGGCGTCGCGAGCTGAATTCTCCGCCATCGTCGTGAGGGGAGTAAGCTGGATTACCATGAACGACGAAACGATTAAAGCTCTGGTGGTTCGTCTGTCGCGCGCCGACGCGTTCGGCGGCGATACGATCGAGCGCGCCGCGATTCTCGCCGAAGGCAGCGACTGCGCATCAGTCGTGGCCTGGATTCTCGCCCGCGGCGGCACGCCGGAGACGGCGGTGGCCGCGCCGTCCACGAGCGGGCTGCACAGCTCGCTCAGCGCCAAAGAGGTAAAGCGGTCCTCGGCGCCCCTGCGCTACACGCTGCCGGCCGGTCTGCTGGCCTGACCGGGCGCTCGGCGTTGGTGGCATGGAGCGGCGGCGGCTCACCTGAAAGGTGATTTTCTATATTTTCTGTTGGTGTCTTTTGTGATACGCAGTAAAGGAGGGTGCTGATGCTGAAGAACCGAATGATCCCGGCTACCTGCCCGGGCCGCGTCGACGGTCGCCTGGCGAGACGCTGATGGCAACCGAGAACAAGACCACGCGTCCCAGCGAGCCGACCAGGTATCGGCTGAGCGCAACCGAGCGGCGCGCGGCGCGCCTGGCTGAAGTTGCCAACAAGCAGGCCGACCTGAAGCGTGAAGCCGCCGAGCGCCGGGCCAAGCGCGCAGCGCACGTCACACCGAACAGCCCCGGTCCGAGCGCCGGCTGATCGCGCCCACAGCGTGGCGCCAGCCGATTGACGATCAGGGGCCGAGGGGAAAGGCGCGGGCGCGGGGCGTCGCGATCGTGACCTCCCCCACCGTGCCGGGATCGGGCCCCACCAGGATCGCGCCTTCGCCCGTCGTGTAAGCCTCCTCGCCGTGCTGGGAGATGTCCATGCCGACGGCCTCCTCACGTTCGCTCACGCGCAACGGCATCACCAGCTTGATCAAGCGCAGGATCACGAACGTTCCGACGAACGCGTAGGCGGGCCCGACCACCGCGGCCACGGCCTGCCAGGCCAGCTGAGCCGGATGCCCGAACAGCAGACCGTTCGACACTCCGTTCCACGACAGCTGGGCGAAGAAGCCGATGAACAGGATCCCGGTGAGCCCCGCCAGGCCGTGCGCGGCCAGCACGTCGAGGGTCTCGTCCAGCCGCGTCCGGGGACGCCAGACGATCATCGCGTAGCTGGGCAGCGCGGCGATCGCGCCGAGGGCCATCGCCCACGTCGGGCTGATGAAACCCGCCGCGGGAGTGATGCCCACGCACCCGACGATGATCGCCGTCGCCGCGCCGATCGCCGTCGCCCGCCCGCCGCGCAGGAGGTCGAGCAGGAACCAGACCACGAGCGTGCACGCCGGCGCGAGCAGCGTGTTGGTGAACGCGAGCACGCTCGCGTGGCCGGTTGAGTAGCCGCTGCCGCCGTTGAAGCCAAACCAGCCAAACCACAGCAGCCCGGCGCCCAGCAGCGCGTACACGGCGTTGTGCGGCAGCAGCGCCTGACGGCCGTAATCCTTGCGCGCACCGACGACGATCGCCGCCGCCAGCGCCGAGAACCCGGAGCACATCTCGACCGGCACGCCGCCGGCGAAATCGAGCGTTCCGTGCCGCTGCAGCCAACCGCCGCCCCAGACCCAGTGCGCCAGCACGGCGTAGACGAACACCGACCACAGCACCATGAAGAGCAGAAACGCCCCGAACCGCATCCGCTCGACGACCGCTCCCGACACGAGCGCGGCGGTGATGATGCAGAAGCTCGCCTCGAACGCCATGAACAACAGCTGCGGGATCGCCGTTCCCGGACGCGGGGCGAACGTCACCCCTTGCAGGAACGCGAACTTGAGGCCGCCGACGAACCCATTGCCCTTGTCGAACGCCAGTGAGTAGCCGACGAGCGCCCAGGTGACGGTGACCACGCCAAGGGCCCCGATGCTCATCATGAACGTGTTCAGCGTGCTCTTCGCGCGCACCAGGCCCGAATAGAACAGCCCGAGCGCCGGGGTCATCATCAGCACCAGCGCGGTCGCGACCAGCATCCATGCGGTATCCCCGGGACTCACATGAGCCCCCAGCGAGGTGCTTGCGAAGCGCATCATCCGTCCACCGGGGTGACCGCCGAGGTGTCGGTCTCACCGGTGCGGATTCGCAACGCGCGCTCCAGCGGGACGACGAAGATCTTTCCGTCTCCCACCTCGCCGGTCCGCGCTCCATCGCACAGCGCTTCGATCGTCGGCTCCACGAACTCCTCGGACACGGCGACCTCAAAGCGGACCTTCTCGGAGAGCTCCATCTTCACGGTCGTGCCGCGGTAGGTCTCAACCCGGTCGAGCTCGCCGCCATGGCCCTGGACGCGGCTGATCGACAGTCCCCGCACCTCGGCGCGGTACAGGGCCTCCATCACGTCGTTGGCCTTCTCCGGGCGGACGATGGCGATCACCAGTTTCACGATCCCTCCTCTCCGACCGAGAACGGGGAGCGCCCGGGAACGAGTGCCACACGGCGCATTCTACGCGTCCGGGTATGGTTCGGGTCGGTGGATCGATGAGGCTCGGACTGCACGTCGGATACTGGGGGCTGGGGATGGGACCGCAGGATCAGCTCCAGGTCGTGCAGGAGGCGGAGCGGCTGGGATACGACTCGGCGTGGACCGCGGAGGCGTATGGATCGGACGCCGCCACCGTGCTCGCGTGGCTGGCGGCAGGCACGAGCACGATCAAGCTCGGTTCCGCGATCCTCCAGATGCCGGGACGCAGCGCCGCGATGACGGCGATGACCGCGGCCACGATCGATGAGCTCTCAGGCGGTCGCATGCTGCTGGGGATCGGCTCCTCCGGACCGCAGGTGGCCGAGGGGTGGCACGGTCAGCGCTTCGCGCGGCAGCTGCAGCGAACGCGCGAGTACATCGACGTCGTTCGCATGGCGCTCGCGCGCGAGCGGCTGGAGTATCGCGGCGAGACGATCGAGCTGCCGCTCCCCGACGGCCCGGGCAAGGCGCTGAGACTGATGATCTCCCCCACCAGCGAACGGATGATCCCGATCTACCTCGCCGCGATCGGTCCCCGGAACACCGCGCTCGCGGGCGAGATCGCCGACGGTTGGCTTCCCACGCTGTTCTCACCCGCGCATGCCGGCCAGCTGCGCTCGCAGCTCGAGCGCGGAGCAGCGCGGGCGGGACGATCGCTTGACCAGTTCGAGATCGCGCCGACGGTCAACGTATACGTCTCGGAGGACCGCGAGCTCGCGCGCGATCTGATGCGTCCGCTGCTCGCGCTGTACATCGGCGGGATGGGATCGCGCGAGCAGAACTTCTACAACCAGCTCGTCCGGCGCTACGGCTTCGAAGCCGCCGCCGGCGAGATCCAGGACCTGTACCTGGAGGGCAAGAAGGAGCAGGCCGCGCAGGCGATCCCCGCTGAGTTGATCGAGATGGTCTCGCTCTGCGGTCCGCGCGAGCGGGTCCGTGATCGGCTCGCGGCGTTCCGCGCCGCGGGTGTCGGCACGTTGATCCTCACCCCGATGGCGCTCGGCGCGGAGGACCGCATCAGGCAGCTGCGCGCAGTGGCCGAGCTGGCAGCTTGAGCGATCCCGCCGCCGACCTGCGCGGGGGTCCCCGAGGGGCGCGCCTGCGGGTGTTCCTCGGCGCCTTCGGTGAACCCGGTCACGCGTTCCCGATGCTCGCGCTCGGTTCGCGGCTGGCGGCGCGCGGGCACACGGTTACCTTCGAGACGTGGTCGCGGTGGCGCGAGCACGTGCAGCGCGCCGGGATGCGGTTCGTCGCCGCTCCAGAATTTCCCGTCTTCCCCACGCGTGAGCGCCCGCTGAGTCCCTACGAAGCCGTCGCGCTGGCCACCGCGCAGACCCGAGCGTCGGTTCTCGCCTGCTCCCCCGACGTCGTCGTTCACGACATTCTCACGCTCGCGCCGGCGATGGCCGCTGAGCTCGAAGGGGTGCCGGTCGCGACCCTTGTACCGCACCTGTATCCCGCCGGCGCGCCCGGCTTCCCACCGTATGCCCTCGGAGCCCGTCTGCCCCGCACCTCAGCCGGGAGGGCGCTGTGGCGGGCGCTCGAGCGCCCAGTGCATACGGGCCTTCGACGGGGACGGCGGGAGCTCAACCACACGCGGGTCGAGCTTGGCCTGGCACCGGTGACCAGACTCCACGGTGGGATCAGCTCGCAGCTGGGCATCGTCGGCACGTTCCCGGCCCTCGAGTACCCACGCCGCTGGGCCGAGGAGCTGCATGTCATCGGGCCGCTGATCTGGGAGCCACCCTTTCACGAGATCGAGCCGCCCCCGGGAGACGGGCCGCTGATCCTCGTCGCTCCCTCCACCGCCCACGATCCCGCGCACCGGCTGCTGCGCGCGGCGATCATCGGCCTGGCCCACGAGCCCGTCCGCGTGCTGGCGTCGACCAACCGCCGGCCGCTGCGCGCTCCGATCCCGGTCCCCGCGAACGCTCGGCTCCTCGACTGGGTCTCCTACGCGCGGATCATGCCCAGGTGCGACCTGGTCATCTGTCACGCCGGTCACGGCACGCTGGCGCGAGCGCTCGTCTCGGGTTGCCCGGTGGTTGCGGTCCCGCACTCCGGCGATATGGGCGAGAACGCCGCCCGCGCCGAGTGGGCCGGAGTCGGGGTGAGGCTCCCATGGCGGGCGCTGCACCCGAAGACCGTGAAGCTGGCCGTGCGGCGGGCGCTAGGAGCCCCCGCCCTTGCGGCCCGGGCGCGCGAGCTGGCACGTTGGGCCCACGCGAACGACGGTCCGTCGCGAGCGGCCGAACTGGTCGAGGCGCTCGCGGGCGCAGGGTAGCTGGGGGCCCTCGGGGACGGAGGCGGACCTGGGGATCTCGCGCTCGGAGGCGGGCCTGGGATCCCCACGATCAACGCGGGTGACCCTCGTCCAACGGCCGGGCTGGTGACGGTATGGCTGGCTTGCCGATCGCCTGGATCGCCTCGAGCACCTCCTGGATCCCGCCGGCGGTCTTGGTGTCCAAGCGGTCGAGGATCGTCTCGGTGTCCGCGAACTCCTTCGCGGCGCGGGCGTCGGATGCGGCGGATTGCACCGACTGGCCGACCATGATGATCGACAGCAGCACGAGCTGCAGGAACGTCTGCGCGATCCAGGAGATGATCGCCGGCCGGCCCGCCTTGATCGCGTCGGGCAGGCTGATCAGCGCGATCGCGCCGAATACGTAGGCACACGCCATCGTGCCCACGGTGCGCGTGATCACGAGCGCGATCTTGGCGTTGACTCCCTCGACTTCACGGACCGCTTTCCTGATCTCCGGGAGATCGAAGCGCGTCAGGTGAGGCAGTTGTCGGTGGGTCTCACTCGGTGCATTCATCTCGCAACCTCCAATCGTCGGCCGGCGAACCCTTCGGCGAACCGCTCGCGGGTGCGCAACGGCCACGATTCCGAGTCCCAGTGCTCGAGGTCGGTGGTCAGTACCTCGCCGGCACCCCTGGCTTCGAGCTCGGGGAGCGAATGCCGGGACTCGCGGGCCGCCTCGTCGGTCGCCATCGCGCCATCAAAGCACAGCCGTACGGTCTAATGTGGCCGATGAGCACCGAGCCCGGCCCCCCACCCGGCCTGCGCCGCCTCGCCGCTCCCGGATCGGTGGTCAACGCGGTGTTCCTCGTCGCGATCAGCTCGCTCGGCCTGATCAAGGGCTTCGTCGTCGCCGGGTTCCTGTCCCGTCACGACTACGGGCTGTGGGGGGCTGCTGGCCGCCTCGCCGGGCTCGCTCGGCCCAGACCCGCCCGATCGCGGTCGTCTCGACCCTCACCACGCTCGCCTTCGTCGCGATCGCCCTCCCGCTGCTGGCGCTCGACGGGCTACGCGGGTTCGGCGAGGGCATGGCCGGCGCGGCGCTCGTCGGACTCGTCGGACGCGTCGTCTACCTGGCGCGTCTGTTCCCGGCGTTCGCGATCGCGCGGCATGCGGGCCGTTCGCTGCTGCCGACGATTCCCGCCGCGATCGCGGTGCTTGCGCTGCGGGGAATCGACGGTCACCGGCCGTTCCCGCTCGCGCTCGCGGAGCTCGCCGCCTTCGTCGCCGTGACCGTCGTCGGGACGCTGCTGATCGAGCGCGAACTGCTGCGTGAGCTGCTCGGCTACCTCCTACCGCTGCCACGGGTGATCGAGCCGCCCGCGCCTTCGCGATAATCGAGTATGGCTGGGCCTTCTGGTTGGTGTGCCCTGACAGCTCCCGGGGTGGGAATCGAACCCACAACCTCTCGATTAACAGTCGAGCGCTACTGCCTAGTTGAGCTACCCGGGATCAAACAAACCGCGCTACGCCGGAATTGAGGCGATTCCCGCCTCGACTTCGGCATGGCAATTAGAGCATAGAAGGACGCACTTGCGAGCTTCGGCACGAGCGCGCTCGAGCGAGCGAGCGCCACCATCTCCGCTCACGCAACTTCGCAGTTGTGCTCGAACAATGTTCGTAGGCGATTCGGACGGCAACCCTGCTCATATCGTTTTTTCCAAGCGTCCGACCACGCCTCGGATGCGTTCCAGCACCGCCTCGCGCTCATGCGCCAGTGCCGTGACGTCCGCGCCGCCCGCCCCCCGCGCCCGCCGGATCGCGCGGTCAAGGCGGTCGCGCTCGAGCACGAGCTGCGCGTGCTCCAGGCGCTCGACGCCCACCGCGTCGACCCGGCCCGCCCGAGCGACCAGGTCGGCGATCACCACCGCCAGCTCCTCGTCGTCGGTGGGCAGATCGGCCAGCGGCGATCGCGTTCGCCCGGCGAGGTGCCTGGCCGCCCGCCGCAGCGGCTCGCTCGTCACCAGCTCGTCGGTATCGATCTCCGCGAGTAGGTCGGCCCCGGCCTCGGGTAGCGCCACGCACAGCGCCAGGAATGTTCGCTCGGCCCGCGCGCCGTGGCCGAGCTCAGGCCCGATCCGAGTAGCGCGAGCGGCGCTGCCCGCGGTGGTCTCCGGAGCACCGCGAGCGGCGGTCGCGGAAACCCGATCCTCGGCCGACCCCCCACCTGCTACCAGCGAGGCCAACCTCCCCTCGGAGAGCTCGAGCTTCCCCGCCACCCGCCGCAGCAGATCTTCACGCAGGACGCTCGCGGGCACCGCTCCGAGGACCGGCCGGACCTCGCCCAAGGCGCGGTCGCGCCCTTCGGCACTGCGAACGTCCGCCCGCTCGAGGATCCGCTCGACCTCGAACACGACGAACGGCACCGAGCTCTCGACCCGCTCGCGGAGCGCCTCGCCCCCGTCGCGCTCCACAAGCTCGGCCGGATCCATGCCGTCGGGCAACGCCACCACGCGAAGCTCGAGCCGGCGTCCCGCCGCGAGGCGCGAGGCGCGCAGCATTGCATCCTGGCCTGCGCGATCGGCGTCGAGGCACAGCTCCAGAACTCCGACGATGCGCTCCAGCTCACGCACCTGGTCGTCGGTCAGGGCGGTACCCATGATCCCGACGGCGTGTCGGAGGCCGGCTTGGTGGAGCGCCAGCACGTCCGTATATCCCTCCACGAGAATCATTCGTCCGGCCCGGGCGGCCGGGGCTCTGGCGAGGTCGATGCCGAACAGCTGGCTGCCCTTGTGGTAGATCTCGTTCTCGGCGCTGTTGAGGTACTTCGGGCGCTGGTTCTCGCGCATCGCCCGGGCGCCGAATCCGAGCACCCGCCCCCGCGCGTCGCTGGAGGGGAACATGAGCCGCTCACGGAAGCGGTCGTACACCTGACCGGGCCGCACTCGCGAGCGCTGCGCCAGGCCGACGGCCAGCAGCTCCGCGTCGCTGAACCCGGCGTGACGCGAGGCGAGCAGCATCCGATCCCAGGCGCTCGGCGCGTAGCCGATGCGAAACTCGCGCAACGTCTCCTCGGTCAGACCCCGGCCGAGTAGGTACCCCCGAGCTCCAGCCGCCTCGCGGGCGTCCCACAGGTGGCGCGCGTAGTACGCCGCGGCCCGTCCCAGCAGCGCCTGAAGGCGCTCGCGTCGCTCACGCCGTGAGGCGGCCGCGGGATCTTCCGCTTCGGTGTCGAGCTTGACGCCGCAGCGATCGGCGAGCGCCTCGAGCGCTCCGGTGAAGTCGAGTCCCTCCGTCTCCATCACGAACTTGAACACGTCGCCCGACGCCTGGCAGCCAAAGCAGTAGTACGCCTTCTTGTCGGGGTTCACCCCAAACGATGGCGTGCGCTCGTCGTGAAACGGGCATCGTCCGACGTACTCGCTCGCCCCCGCACGCCGCAGCTCGGTGCGGGCGGAGACGAGCGCGACCATGTCGACCGCATCCCGGACGCGGTCGCGAGAGTCGGCGGTGTAGCGCGTCACGGGGCGAACGCGACCGGCACGCTCGACGCTTCGAACGCACGGATGCAGAACCGATCGGTCATGCCGGCGAGGTAGTCGGTGACCCGGCACGCGAGCTCCCCATCGGGGATCGAATCAGGAATCTCCTCCGGATGGGCGCAATAGCGATCGAACAGCGAGCGCACCACCAGCTCGATCTTGGCATGCTCGCGCTTTGCCTCCGGGCGGAGATACACCCGTTCGAACATGAACGCGCGCAGATCGGTCATCGCGCCGCCGACCAGCTCGCCCTGCACGATGTTCCCGGCGACATCGGAGTGCTCGACGAGATCGTGGACGAGGGCGTCGATCCGCCGCGGCCCGCTGTCCCCCAGGATCGCGATCGGCCCGGCGGGGAGGTCGCCGGGGACGATCACCTCAGCTCGAAGCGCGTCGTCGATGTCGTGGTTGACATAGGCAATTCGGTCGACGAGCCGTACGATCCCCCCTTCGAGCGTCGAGGGCTCCCGGGCCCGTCCCGAGTGCCCGAGGATTCCGTCGCGAACGGCGATCGTGAGGTTGAGGCCCTGACCGCCACGCTCCAGCTTGTCCACGACGCGTAACGAGTGCTCGTGGTGCAGGAAGGAGGACCCGAAGCGCTCGGCCAGACAACGATCCAGGGCCGCTTCGCCGACGTGTCCGAACGGCGGATGGCCGAGATCGTGTCCGAGCCCGATCGCCTCGACGAGATCCTCGTTCAGCCCCAGCGCCCGCGCGACCGTGCGCGAGACCTGGGTGACCTCGAGCGTGTGCGTGAGCCGGGTCCGGTAGTGGTCACCCACGGGGGAGACGAATACCTGCGTCTTGTACTTCAGCCGCCGGAACGCCTTGCAGTGGACGATCCGGTCGCGGTCGCGCTGAAACGGAGTCCGCAGACTACAGTCAGACTCCGGGCGGCACCGGCGCGACGGGTAGGAGCGCATCGCCAGCGGCGAGAGGTCCCGCTCCTCGCGGAGGCTGATTCGGTCCGGCAACGCGGCGGCGACCGGGCCAGCGGGATGCTCGTAGGGGGAGGCGAGAACATGATCGCTCACAGCCGCGATTCTGACAGCGCAGCCGGTGGGCTGCCGGGCTTGGCACAAGCTCGTGACACTCACACGGCGGCCGCACACCGCGCGGCCGTCGTGAGCCTCTCAGGCGTCGCTCCTCCTGAATCGAGTTCCCTGATCAGCCTCGCGGCTTGGTTACGGTCCGCACCAGCGGCCGCAGCCGCACGTGCGCATGGTGCGCTGCCGTTTCAATGATTGCGCGCTCGGCCTGGCGCAGCGCACGCTCGGACGCATCCGGCGCCTGCGCCAGCGGCCGTCCAAGCGCTCCGACGAGGAATCTGTACGACTCTTCGCTGAGGGGGAATCCCCCCGCTTCGCACGCATTGCACACCACGCCGCCAGCGGCGGCCGAGAACGCGTGCAGATGCTCGGGCTCGCCGCACAGCGCACACGATCCGAGGTGAGGGACGATGCCGGCCGCGAGCAGCAGCTTCATGCGAAATGTCAGCCCGTTGCCCGACCGCGCGTGGGCTGCGCCCGAGCTCAGCAGCGCCAGTTCGTTGGCGAGCAGACGAAAGACCTCCGGATGCGGATCGGGGGTCTCGAACAGACGCGCCACCGCGTCGCACGCGCGGGCCGCGGCGTCGAGCGTCACCGCATGCTCGCGGATTCCCGCGTGGGCGGCGACCGTGTCGGCGCTCGTCACCGTGAACAGGTCTCCGCGACCGTCGTGGAGCACCAGGCGAACGTGGAAGAAGGGCTCCAGCCGTGCCCCGAAACGGCTGCGTGATCGGCGAGCGCCCTTGGCGATCGCCCCCAAGCGGCCGTGCAGCGGGGTGTACACGTGCAGGATTCGATCCGCTTCGCCGTAGCGGATCGATCGCAGCACCAGGACCTCCGTCTTCAGCGAGCCAGGCACCGGAGAGCTATACTTTGTGAAGTGATGAGCGACGTCATTATGTACACCACCGATCGCTGCCCGCGATGCATGAGCGCCAAGGCGCTGCTGCAACGCCGTGAGATCGGGTATCAGGAAGTCAATCTGGCAAGGGACCCGGACGGTCGCGCGGAGCTCTCGCGACAGACCGGTATGTTCACGTTCCCTCAGATCCTGATCGCGGGTGAGACGCTCGGCGGATTCGACGAGCTGCTGGCCGCCGATCGCTCTGGGCGCCTGACGGAGCTGCTCGCCGCTTAAGCTGGCCCGTGGGGTGGCGTGCGGGTCGCGACCGCCGCTCAGCAGGGCCCGGCGCGGGACCGCGACCGCCGCTCAGCAGGGCCCGGCTTGGACTGCCACCGCAGCCGCTCAGGGCGTCCGGCGCGTCCGTGGCCGGGGCTGACAGCGCTCGCATACGTAGGTACCCCGACCGCCGACCACGATCTTGCGAATCGGCCGGCCGCAGTGCGGGCACGGCTCTTCGGCGCGCCGGTGGACGAGGAAGCGATCCTGAAACGATCCGCGCGCCCCGTCGAGATGACGGAAGTCGTCGATCGTCGCGCCCTTGGCTTCGATCCCCGCCAGCAGCGCCGCCTCGATCCCGTCGCGCAGCCGGGCCAGTTGGGGACCAGTCAGCGTGCCCACGGCCCGCAGGGGATGGATTCCCGCCCGGAACAGCGCCTCGTCGGCGTAGATGTTGCCAACGCCGGCGATCTGGCGCTGATCGAGCACGAAAGCCTTTACGGGAGCGCGCCGGCCGCGCGCCAACCGCCGCAGATGCGCGACCGTGAACCCGGGGGTGAACGGCTCCACTCCCAGGCGAATCGCGAGATAGGCGTGCAGGGCGTCCTCGCCGTGCAGCAAATGGGCCGTCCCGAAGCGCCGCGGGTCGACGTACACGATCCGTTGACCGCCGTCGAGCTCGAATCGTGCCCGCGTATGCGGCGGGTCGACTCCGGGGTTCAGTAGCAGCGCACCGGTCATCCGCAGGTGCACCAGCAAGTAACGCTCGCCCGACAGCCACCAGATGAGGTACTTGCCAGAGCGCGCCACCCGCTCCACGAACGCCCCCCGAAGCTCGGCTTGCACGCGCGCGGGATCGTCAGGACGGGTCCAGCGCGGATCAAAGATCTCGACACCGACAATCGTGCGCCCCTGCAGGCATGGGGCCAGCTGACGGCGGATCGTCTCGACTTCCGGCAGCTCGGGCACGGCTGCTCGCTCGATTCTAGACGAACGATTCGCCCGGCAGTGCCGGGGCGTTCAGGCCGGTCAGCCACCGCAGGACGCTCGCGCCCACGTCCGCCAGCGGCCCGTCGTGACGGCGCGCACCGTGACCCTCGAACACCGCCAGCAGGGGTACGTGCTCACGTGTGTGGTCGCTGCGGGACGATGTCGGGTCACACCCGTGGTCGGCCGTCAGCACCAGCAGATCCGAAGGCCGAAGCATTCCGAGCCAGGTTTCGACGCACGCGTCGATCTCCTGCAGAGCGCGGTGAAACCCGGCGCTGTCGTGCCGGTGCCCGTACACCTGATCGGTCTCGACCAGGTTCGTGAACACGAAGCCGCCGTCCTCCAAGGAGCCCAGCAGCGCACTCGTCTGCGACAGCGCACCGGTGTTCGTGGCCCCGGCGTGCTGAACGTCGACCCCGATGCCGGCGAACAGCTGACCGACCTTGCCCACCGTGTGAACCTGCACGCCGTCGGCCTGCAGCTCCTCGAGATAGCTGCGCGTCGGCGGCATCAGTGAGTAATCACGCCGCCCCTCGGTTCGCCGGTACGCCCCCGGCTCGCCGGTGAACGGCCTGGCGATCACCCGCCCGACGGCGTGCTCGCCGCCCAGCTCAGCGCGCACCGCAGCGCAGATCGCGTACAGCTGCTCCGGGGGCACGACGTTCCCGTGCGCGGCGATCTGGAGCACGGAATCCTGGCTCGTATAGACGATCAGGGCCCCGCTCTGCCGGTGCTGATCGCCGAAGTCCTCGATCGCCAGCATGCCGTTGCACGCCCGATTGCAGATCACTTCGCGCCCGCTCGCATCGACGAGCGCTCCGATCACCTCAGGCGGGAATCCGTCTGCGTACGTGGGCAGCGGCGCTGGCATCACCACGCCCATCAATTCCCAGTGTCCGGCCGTCGAGTCCTTGCCCGGTCCGAGCGCATGCAGGCGGCCGTGAGCCACCGGGGCCGGCGCGGGCGACACCCCGCTCAGCGGGAGGATCGAACCCAGACCCAGGCGCCCGAGGGTTGGCAGGCACAGGCCACCGAGCTCACGGGCCAGGTGCCCGAGCGTGTTCGTGCCGGCGTCCCCGTACTCCGCTGCGTCTGGCAGCGCGCCGACGCCGCACGCATCGAGCACGACCACGAACGCGCGCCTCACGGTGGAATTGGCGAGAACAGCTGCAGCGAGCGCTTCAACGGGGAGAACACGGCGTGATCGACGCCGTGGAACACACTCGGGGGGGCATATTCGTCGAGTACGAGCTCGGCTCCCTCGAGGAAGACGTGAGTCGAGCGCACACGACGGGGCTGCCCGTGGATCTGTTCGTTCGCATCGAGCTCGATTCCCGGTGCGCTCCCGACGCTCACGAGCTTTGATCGGATCAGCGCCAACGTCCCGTCGCGAGCCCTCACCGCATCGACCAGCCGCGCCCGGGCCCGTGCGAGTCCGGCGCCCGCAGGCGGTGGTGTTCCGCGCGGATAGCGCCAGACGACGACGGTCGCCGGCCCGGAGCTCACAACGGCGACCAGCGGCGGCTGCTGCGCCTCGACGCTCCAGTTGCGTGGAGCCTGGAAGCCCACGCCCGCGGGCCCGTAGTGCAGCGTCTGGACACCCTGTGGCGCTTGGGGTGAGCTGGCGCTCGACACCGGGGTACGCGAGTTTCCGCACCCGGTGAGCAACACCAACCCCAGCGCGAGCACGATCGAGGCGTGGCGGAGCACACGGCGATTCTCGCACGTGTACCGCCGCACCTTCCGCACCCCGGCTCGGATCGGTCCGCACCTCAGCTCGGATCGGTCCGCACCTCAGCTCGGATCGGTGAACTGCGCCGGCTGTCCGCTGACGCTCGCGGTCACCGCGGCGAGCTGGTTCGCCGATCCGATCAGGCGCAGTTGGGCCGAGGCCTCCAGCGCGAGCGTCTGGGACGCGGGTCCGGCCCAGCCCTCGTCAAGCAGGCGCTTGGCGGCGCGCACCGCGTCCGGGGACATCGACGCGATCTCGCCCGCGAGCTGGCGCGCGGCCGCCAGCGGGTCCTCCGCGAGGCGGGTGACGACTCCCAACCGGTGCGCTTCGCTGCCGCTGAGCACATGGCCGGTGAAGGTCAGCTCCTTGGCCACGTCGATACCCACCAGGCGCGGAAGCGTGCGGGTGATCGACATGTCCGGGATCAGCCCGAATTTGATCTCCATCACCGACAGGCGCGTGTCGGGCGCCGCGATCCTGATGTCGGCCGCCAGTGCGATCTGCAGCCCCCCGCCCAGGCAACTGCCGTGGAGGGCGGCGATCACGGGCACGGGAACCGCAAGCCAATCGTAGGCGGCACGTTGGAAGCGGTTGGGCACCTCGCCGCGCAGCGGGTCCAGCAGTCCGTCCAGCCCAGACTGGGCGCCCATCACACCGATCATGTCGAGCCCGGAGCAGAAGCTCGGACCCGGGCCGTGCAGCAACACGGCGCGGACCCCGGGCTCGGAGGCGAGCCGGCCGGTGGCGGCGGCGAGCGCGTCGAACATCGGCAAGTCGAGCGCATTGTGCTTCCCAGGCCGGACGAGCGTCACAAGCGCCACGTGATCGGCTAGCTCGATTCTGACGCGTTCCTCGCCATCGGGGGCGCGACTCTCAGCCGTAGGCGTCATCTCCGCACGGGATCGAGCCCACCATCGCTCCGTAGCCTA
Organism: Solirubrobacteraceae bacterium; assembly: GCA_050996975.1. Taxonomy (GTDB): domain Bacteria; phylum Actinomycetota; class Thermoleophilia; order Solirubrobacterales; family Solirubrobacteraceae; genus Palsa-465. The sequence continues at coordinate 19,397 of JBPCRJ010000090.1, forward strand.
TCCGCTGCGGATCTCAACCCGGAAGCACCGGGTCGCCGACCGCCACCGGCCCCGCCTCGAGCACCTCACCGTAGATCCCGAACGGGAGCGGCTCGGTCGTCTCGGCGCCGCGGCGGTAGCTGCCCAGCAGGTCGAGCGTGGGGAGATCGATCGCTCCCGTGTCGGGCTCGCGGCTGGTGACCAGGCAGCGGCCCACATGCCCGCGCCACGCGACCAGCGCACCCCCGATCCGGGCTCGGAGTCCCACCCAGTCGTCCTCCTCGTGTGCGCTGACCCCGTCGACCTCGATCAGCATCCGGAACCGTCGCGCATCCGGCGCCGGCTGATTGTCGGCGCCGGCGGCGCTGGCCAAACGTGAGACTGACGCGCGCGAGATCAGCGACGCGCTGCCACGTGAACCGCGGTCCACGGCGCCGGCATCACCCGCTTCCACCAGGCGCAGCGGCTGCCCGACGTAGTATGAGAGCGCGGCGGACCACGGGCCGGGCACGAGTCGTGCCGGCAGCGTGCGGGAGAAGAAGCGGGTGCGCACCGATGGGCCAGGCTCTACCTCCCCGTCAACCACGCTCCCGTCCGGGAACTCCAGCGCCAGGTGGCGCTCGGCCTCCGAGTACGAGGCGAGAATCGCTTGCAGCTCCCCCAGCTGCTTGCCGTTGAGCATCCGGTCACGCCCGTCGATCACGTAGAAGCGCCGGTTCCCACCCACCCCGTCACGCCCGAGCAGGACCGAGTCGACTGACCGCAGACGCGTGCCCTTAACGGCGGTGATCGCCAGCGCCGTGACCACTATCGCGCCCTCGCCACTCACGCTGGCCGGCGCTCGCCGTCCGGGCTCGCCAAAATACCGGCCGCGTGAGTCATCCGGCTGCCGGCGGACCATCCGGACTCGTGAAGACGCAGGCCGGCTGGGGCATCAGGCCGCCGTCGCCTGCTCGGCCCAGTCTCGATACAAGCGCCAGTAGCGCCCTTCGGCCTGGAGCAACTCCTCGTGGGTTCCCTGTTCGACGACGATGCCGTGCTCGAGCACGACGATCCGTGCGGCGTGCCGGATCGTGGAGAGCCGGTGCGCGATCACGATCGCGGTCCGGCCGGCCAGCAGCCGCCGCAGGCCCTGCTCGATCAGGCCCTCAGTGTGGACGTCAACGTTGGACGTCGCCTCGTCGAGCACGAGGATCCGGGGGTCTGCGACGAGGGCGCGCGCGAACGCGATCAGCTGGCGCTGACCGGCGGACAGCTGGACGCCGCGCTCCCCCACCTCGGTGTCGTAGCCGTGCTGGAGCGCCGCGATGAACTCGTGCGCTCCCACCGACCTGGCCGCGTCATGAATCTCCTCGTCGCTCGCGGCGGGCCGGCCGAAGGCGATGTTCTCCCGCACCGTGCCGCTGAACAGGAAGCCCTCCTGAGGCACGTAGCCCATCTGCGAGCGCAGCGAATGGGCGCTGACCGAGCGCAGGTCGTGACCGTCGACGAGTACGCGCCCCTCGGTGGGGTCATAGAGACGAGCGATCAGCTTGGCCAACGTCGACTTGCCGGCGCCGGTCGCGCCGACCAGGGCGACGGTCTGGCCGGCGGGGACCAGGAGGTCGACATCGCGCAGCGCCCACGCGGAATCGCTGGAACCCAAGGACGGACGGTCCGCACCCGACCCTACCCCGCCGTCCGCACCCGACCCCACCCCGCCGTCCGCACCCGACCCCACCCCGCCCTCCGGCGCGCCGGGCGGCCCATCCGAAGCGTCGTAAGCCCTGCGGGCGCCGTAGTGGAACGAGACGTCCTCGAAACGCAGCTCACCGTGGATCGGTCCCAGCGAGAGCGCACCGGGCGCGTCGGACAGCTCGGGCTGCTCGTCGAGCAACCCGAAGATCTTGTCGAGCGCGGCCATCGCGGACTGGTAGGTGGTGTAGAGCTGTGAGAGCTGCTGGATCGGGTCGAAGAAGTTGTTCAGCGCGGCGATGAAGCCGAACACGACGCCGGTCGAGGTGTGACCGTCGATCACCTCGATCCCACCGATCGCCAGGATTTCGACGGTGACCAGCGCCGAGAGCAATTCGACCGCGGGGAAGTACGCGGCGTTCAGCCGCACGGTGGTCATGTTCGCGGCGCAGTTCTCGTCGTTGAGCTCCCCGAAGCGGGCGATGTGGCGGGCTTCCTGGCCGAACATCCGCACCACGCGGATGCCTGACAGCGATTCCTGCAGGTAGCCGGTGATCGCGGCGATCTTCTCGCGCGTTAACCGGTAGGCATCCGCCGAGGCGATCCGGAAGGCCAGCGCGCCCGCCGCGAGCAGCGGCAGCGCCAAGAAGGTCAGCAGCGCGAGGTGGGCGTCGAGCACCAGCAGGATCACCACCACCCCGATCAGTGTCAGGCCCGACTGAACCAGAGTCGCGACCCCGTCGGAGACGAGCTGGTCGAGCGCTTCGACGTCGTTGGTCAGCCGGGAGATGATCACCCCGGCGCGGTTGCTGGAGTAGAAGCCGATCGACAGGGTCTGCAGGTGCGCGAACAGTCGCACCCTCAGGTCCTGGAGCGCGCGCTGCCCCACCCACCCGACGAGGTAGGTCTGCACGGCGGAGGCGAGCGCGTACAGGACGGCTGAGAGCACGAAGCCCCCGACGATCAGATCCAGCGCGCCGAAATCATGCCGGTTGATCCCGTCGTCGATCGCGAGCTTCGCCAGCGGTGCGGGGGCCAGCGCGCTGCCCGTCGCCACCAGCAGCGAGACGAGCATCGCCAGCACCCGCCAGCGATAGGGCGCCAGGATCTCGATCAGCCCTCGCAGCTTTCGCCCGCGGTCGGCGGTCTGATGCAGACGGCGGCGCAGCTCCGAGGCGCTCATGATCGCGCCACTCCCGCCGCCAGCCCTACCCCCGCCTGGCCGGGCATCCCCTGCTCCACGATCTCGCGGTACAGCTCGGAGCGATCGAGCAGCTGGTCGTGGTCACCGTGGGCCACGACCCGCCCGTCGGCCAGCACGACGATCTCGTCCGCGAGCGCGATCGTCGAGAGACGGTGCGCGATCACGAACGTCGTCCGGCCCTGCATCACCTGCGCCAGCGCGAGCTTGATCTCCTGCTCGGTGGACGCGTCGACGGAAGAGGTAGCGTCATCGAGGATCAGCACGCGCGGGTCGGCGAGGATCGCGCGGGCGATCGCGATCCGCTGGCGCTGACCGCCGGACAGCGTCAGCCCACGCTCCCCGACCAGGGTGTCATATCCGCCCGGCAGCGAGCCGATGAACGAATCAGCCTGGGCCGCCCGCGCCGCGCTGCGAACCTCCTCACGGGTGGCGTCCGCGCGGGCGTAGGCGATGTTGTCGTGCACGCTGGCCGAAAACAGGAACGGGTCGTCGGTGACCATCGCGATCGCCCGACGCAGGCTCGGAAGATCGACCGAGCGCACGTCGGCCCCGTCGATCGCGACCGAGCCCGTGCTCACCTCGTAGAGCCGCGCGAGCAGTGACACGAGCGCGGTCTTGCCGGCGCCGATCGCGCCGACCACCGCCACCGTGCGCCCCGGTTCAATCTCCAGGTCGACCTCGCTGAGCGCCGCCCGGGACGCGCCCTCGAACGTGAGCCCCACGCCCCGGAGCGAGACCCGGCCACGACCGGCGGGAAGCGGCGGTGCGCCCGCGGGCGTCGTCAGCCGCGGCTCTCGGTCGAGGATCTGGAAGATCCGTGCGCCCGAGGCCGTCGAGCGCTGCGCCGCGCTCAGCATCACCCCGAGCGTCCGCATCGGAACGATCAGCATCAGCAGGTAGGCATAGAAGGCGGTGAACTGTCCGACGGTGAGCGAGCCGGCGATCACCTCTCGGCCCCCGACGAGCAGAATCGCGGCGAGTCCGAGATTGGGCAGGAAGGCGATCATCGGCGTGTACCGCGCCTGGATCCGGGTCGCGTGGATCGCCTGGTCGAACACGCGCGTGACCGAGTGCTCGAAGCGCTTCAGCTGTCGCTCCTCCTGGGCGAATGCCTTGACCACCCGCACCCCCGCGATGCTCTCCTGAGCGTTGGCGGTCAGCTCGGCGATCCGCTGCTGGACCTCCTTGAGCGCCGGCTGTGATCGCCGCCCGTAGCGCTGAGCGATCACCACCACGAACGGAACCGGCGCGAGCGCCAGCGCCGCCAGGCCCGGACGCAACGCGAACATCGCCACCGCCGCCAGCAGGATCGACAGCAGCGACTGCCCGATGAAGATCAGCCCGTAGCCGAGGAAGAACCTCACCGCCTGCAGGTCGACGGTCACGCGCGACATCAGCTGACCGGTCTGTTGAGAGTCAAAGAACGCGAGCTCGAGCCCCTGGAGGTGTCCGTAGAGCCGGTTGCGCAGATCGACTTCGACCCCGAGTGAGATGCGGCCGGCGACCAGTCGTCGCGCGACGCTCAGCCCGAGCCGGATGATCCCCGCCAGGCCGATCCCGATCACCAGCAACGTCAGCTCATGCCGGTGGTGCCCGCGGATCGAGTCGATCGCCCGGCCGGTCAGGTACGGGATCACCACCGTCGCGCCCATCGCCCCGAACGCGAGCGCGAACGACACCGTGACGCCGGCGCGATAGGGGCGCAGAAAGCCGAGTAGGCGCCGAAAAGTGACCATGCTTCAGAAAGTATAGTAGGGTGTAGACATGAGCCGTTCCAGCGCGAGATGACCGGTCCGGCCGGCGGCCTCTGCGATGCCTGCCGCCACCAGCAGATCGTGCGCACCACCCGCGGCTCGGCGTTCTCGCTCTGTCGCCGCTCGCGTACCGAGCCGGAGCGATTCGTGCGCTACCCGCGGCTGCCGGTGCTCGAGTGCAGCGGTCACGAGCGGGGAACTGATACCGGGGAGCCCGCCGGCTCCCGTTGGGGCGAGTAGCGACCCTGACGGCGCCGAAGCGACAAGCGCTTACCTGGGGGCAGCGGGTCGAGCTGCTCAGCGTAGGCGATGAGTTGCGCCCGAGGGTAGAATTGACAGCCCGCGGCGGTACGCTCCGAGCCGTGCCGCTCAAGCTCTCCCGTCGCGTGGCGCGCTTCAACCGCGCGGTGAACAACCCGATTCAGGGCCAATACGCGTGGCTGCTGCCCCCGTGGGTGGTGATCTGTCATCGAGGCCGGCGCTCGGGCCGGCGCTACCGCACCCCCGTGCTCGCGTTCAAGCGGGGGCGGACGCTGTCGGTCGGGATTCTCTACGGCGAGGAGTCAGACTGGGTGCGCAACGTGCTCGCCGGCGGAGGCGAGGTCGTACGCGCCGGCCGGACGTTCGCGCTGGTCGGTCCCCGGGTGCTCGATGCCGCCGACGCGCAGCGCATCTCGGCCGTCGGTCGCGCGTACGGTCAGATCTCGGGCAAGCTGCTCGTCGCGGAGCTCGGAGCCCCGCAGCCGGGGTTCGGGCGCGGTCCCCGGGCCGCGCCCGGATAGCGCCCGAGGCCGCGGCTCGCGAGCGCTACGGGCGCTTACGGGTAACCCGAGCGGCGCCGCCTAGCTTCGCGGTAGTCCCGCTGCGCCCAGGACCCTGGCGCTCACGGGTACCCGAGCGCCGAGGCGTAGGTTCGGCGGTAGTCCCGCTGCGCCCCCAGCACCTTGACCACGTAAGCCCGGGTCTCGGCGAACGGGATGTCGGAGAGGGTGAACGAACCGCCGTCCGCGCGGGCGCGCGCCAGCCACCGGCTGACGTTTGACTCACCCCCGTTGTAGGCCGCCACCGCCAGCGTCGTGTTCCCGCCGTACTCGTCGATCAGGTAGCGCAGGTAGTAGCTGCCGTAGGCGATGTTCACCCGCGGCGTCGCCAGGTCGGCCGTGGTGAAGGTTCTCGCGCCCGAGCGCCGAGCCAGGAACCGCGCCGTCGAGGGGAGGATCTGCATCAGTCCCTGCGCACCCGCTGCCGATGGTCGCGGATCGAACTTCGTCTCGGCGTAGATCACCGCCGCGATCAACGCCGGATCCAGCCGCTTCTGGGACGCCTGCTGGCGAATGATGTCCGCATGCTGGAGCGGCAGCGCCAGGTCATTGACGGCCCGGCGGGCGAGCGGCATGCTCAGCACGACGGCGAGGATCGCCAGTGCCACGCCGCCCACGATCAGTACGGAGCGGCGCCGGCGCGCCTTCGAGCGCCGAGCCGCGCCGCGCGGGGTCGAACGGCGGCCGTTTGCGCTCGTCGTCCGCCCGTCTCCCGGCCGCGCATCCCTAGGTAAAGCCGGGATGCTCCGGCCACTGGCTGTGGGCGTCACCGGCGACACCGACCCAGCATGTCAAGAACGGCCGACAGCTTCGTTTCGAGTTCGTCAACGGTGCCGTCGTTGGCCACCACATACGTCGCCCGAGCCGCCTTCGCCTCCGGCGAGAGCTGGCGCGCCGAGCGCTGCTCGAGCGCGCGATGCCCGCGTGCGCCTGCACGCTGCGCCATCAGCTGCAGATCGACGAGAATCGCGATCGTTGCGTCGAACCCGCCCTCCATTCCCGCCTCGAACAGGAGTGGCACCTCGATCACGGCGGCCCGCGGACGCGACGAGCATCGCTCGATCTGCGCCCGCCAGCTCGCCATCCGAATGCCCACTCGCGGCCACAGGAGACCCTCGAGCCACGCCCGATCCTCGGCCGTGGCAAACGCGCGTTCGGCGAGCACCGCTCGATCGACGACGCCATCCGGTGCCACCGCCCGGCCGAAGTGCGCGCTCACGGCATCGCGTAGCTCCGGCGTCTCGTACAGCTCATGCACCACGCGGTCGGTGGACAGCACCGCGGCGCCGAGACGCTCAAGCGCCGCCAGGGCGGTCGACTTGCCGGCGCCAAGCCCGCCCGTGAGCCCGACGAACGGAACCAAATCGGAGCGGTCAGGGAGACGGCTCAGGCGCCAGAGTCGGCGGCTGCACCGGGGGATCGGGCGGCGCGGCCGCCTCGGGCTCGCCGACCGGGGGGACGGACTCCACGGCTGGCTCGGGCTCCTCCACCGGCGGCGCGGGCTCCTCAACCACCGCCTCGGGCTCCTCCACCGGCGGCGCGGGCGCCTCAACCACCGCCTCGGGCTCCGGCACGGCGGGCTCCGGCAACGCGGGCTCCACGGCCGCGTCGGGCTCCTCCACCGGGTGCTCCACGGCAGGGAGCCCGGCCTCCACCACGGCCGAGTCGGACTCGACGGCCGCGCCGGGCGCCACGACCGGCGCCGCGAACACGTCTACGGAGAGACCGAGCTCCGGCATGTTCTCGAGCCCCGCCACGTCCACCTCGGCGAGGCCTCCGGCATCGGCCTCGGTGGGAAGCTCGATCGGACGCACGGGCAGCACTTGGCCTTCGACACGCTTAATCGACAGCGACAGGCGACGGCGCTCGGAGTCGATCTCCAGGATCTTGACCCGTACCGGATCTCCCGGCTGGATGATCTCTCTGGGGTTCTCGACGTGGTGCTGGGCGAGCTCGGAGATGTGCACGAGCCCCTCCACCCCGTCGAGGATCTCGACGAACGCGCCGAACGTGACGACCTTGGTGACGGCGCCCTCGAGCTCGTCGCCGATGTTGTAGGTGTCGACGACCCGCTGCCACGGATCTTCCTGGGTCTGCTTGAGGCCCAGCGAGATGCGCTGACGGTGGCGGTCGATGTCGAGGACCTTGACGCTGACGGTATCGCCGATCGACAGGATCTCCGAGGGATGGTTGACGTGCGACCACGACAGCTCGGAGATGTGGATCAGCCCGTCGATCCCGTCGAGATCGACGAAGGCGCCGAAGTCGACGATGTTCGAGATCATGCCCTCGACCACCTGACCGGGCTGGAGCCGGTCGAGGATCCGCTCGCGATCCTCCTTGCGCTGCTCCTCGAGCACTGCCCGGCGGGAGAGCACGACGTTGTTGCGCGAGCGGTTGAGCTCGATCACCTTGCACTCGATCGCCTGGCTCATGTACTCGTCGAGGTTCGGGACCCGGCGGATGTCCACCAGCGAGGCAGGGAGGAAGCCGCGAACGCCGAGATCGATGATCAGGCCGCCCTTGACAACCTCGATCACCTGACCCTGGACCGGCTCGCCCGATTCCGCTGCCGCCTCGATCCTCCGCCACGCCTTCTCGAAGCGTGCCCGCTTCTTGCTGAGAATCAGCCGTCCGTCCTGGTCCTCCTTGGTCAGGACCAGCGCGTCGACCTCTTCGCCGAGCTCGACCTCGTCGCCGGGGTCGACCGACTTGCGGATCGAGAGCTCGCCGGCGGGGATGACGCCTTCGGACTTGTAGCCGATGTCGACGAGCACCTCATCCTTGTCGATGCGGACGACGTGGCCGGTGACCACGTCACCCTCCTCGAAGGGATGCAAAGTGGCGTCGTAATTGGGAACGATCTGACCGTCGATCTCGAGCAGCAGGCCGTTCGAGCCTTCGACCACCTTCGCGGTCGGTTGGTCGGTGGGGGGGATCAAAGCTGTTGTAGACATGTATCCTCGGAGGATAGCCAGCCGGGCGACGCGACGGGCGCCGGTCGGCGAGCCAGCCGCGACGACGCGGCTGCCGCCATAGGGCGAGCCGGAGCGCAAGCTCGAGCGCGGGCGCCCAGAGTGTCTCTCCGTATGATCGGCGACCGATGCCCACTCGCGCGACCAAGCAGGGCGAGCAGCGAACGCCGTTCGATCGCGACTGCGATGTGCTGGTCTGCGGAGCCAGCTTTGCCGGCCTGGCGGTGGCGCGCGAGCTTGCCGGCAGTGGCGCTGACGTGCTCGTGGTCGACCGCTACGAGATCGGCGAGCGCCAGACCTCGGCCTGCGCCGCGCCGACGCCGTGGCTGGAGGCGATGGGGGTGCGCGAGGCGATCCGCCAGGAGCTCCCGTGCATGGCCTTCCACACGCCGCACGGCTCGGCGCGCTTCCGGCTGCCGTGGAGCTGGTCGTCGTTCGACTACCGCACGCTGTGCCACGAGCTGTGGGCCCAATGCGGCGACGCCCGCTTCGAGGTCGCCCGAGTGACGTCGCGGGAGGCGGCACCGAAGGCGGCTTCCCTGGGCGCGGGCGGCGGCGCCGCGGCGCGAGCCGACAGCGTCGCGGACCGCGAGACCGCCATGGTCGTGCGCACCGATCGGGGCGACCTCACCGCGCCGCTGATCGTCGACGCGCTCGGCTGGCGGCGCATCCTCGGCTCGGGCCCCAACGTGCAGCCGCCCGACGCGCTCATCTCGCGCGGGCTGGAGGTCCATCCCGACGCGCGCGGCGGCGACACCGACCTCGACGTCTGGATCGATCGCTCGCTGATCCGCCACGGCTACGCCTGGTCGGTCCCCGCCGCCGGCGAGCAGCGCGTCGGTGTCGGCTCCTACGAGCCACGCGACCACGTCAAGGAGCCCACGCGCGAGATCGCCGGCCGGCTCGACCTGCCGCCCGTCCGCTACCAGGGCAACTGGTTCCCGCACGCGCTGCGCCCTGCGGTCGAGGACGGCGTGTTCTTCGCCGGCGACAGCGCCGGGCATTGCCTCCCGCTGTCGGGCGAGGGCATCCGCACCGCGTTCTACTTCGGCATCGCGTGCGGGCGGGAGCTGCGCCGGGTGCTGGCCGAGGAGGCCACGCGCCACGATGCGCTGGCCGCCTACGGCGCGTTCTCCGCCGCCCACGCGCCGGCGTTCGGCATCGCGCTCCGGCTGCAGAGCCTGATCCCCGCGCTGCCGCCGCGCGTATTGACCGCGCTGCTCGCCGTGGCCGGACGCGAGCGGCCGTGCCGGCGGGCGTTCACGTGGTACCTCGAGCAGGCCCACCCACGCTTCGCCCGCGACCCCGGCTACGGCACGACGACCAGCTTGGCGCCCGGCGAGCCGCCCTGGCGGCGCCAGGCATCCGGCACGTCGTCCAGGCCGATGCGCTCGATCTCGACCGCGATCTCGCCGGCGGCGGCGTGGCGCGCCATCCGCTCGTAGGCCGCCGCCTTGCGCTCCTCGCCGACCGTGTAGTTCGTGTAGCCCAGCAGGTCGACGGGCGTGGAGCGGATCGCCACCGAGCTGAGCGTGACCTCGGTGGCCGCCGACTGGCCGAAGTTCACGACCCGGCCGAACGGCTTGGCCGCCGCGATCGCCGCCCGCGCCGGCTCGCCC
>JBPCRJ010000098.1:0-4051 GCA_050996975.1 Solirubrobacteraceae bacterium
CCTCCACATCCAGGGCAACGGGTTCAACAAGAAGACCAAGCTGCAGACTGGCCCGGTCAAGCAGAACCTGGAGATCGAGGAGCCGAAGAAGGGCACATAAACCTTTGTGTGTGACATCCACGCCAACATGGAGGGCTCCTTCGAGGTGAAGTGACCGGCGCCGGAAGGGCTGGGCACGGACAAGTTGTCACTGGTCCTTCGTAAGCTCGGGGCATCGCACTCGATCACTTCTCCGAGCCGGTCCGCGCCTGGTTCGACGCCAGCTTCCGGGCGCCGACCGCCGCCCAGGAGCAGGGCTGGCCGGCCATCGCCGACGGCGACCACACCCTGATCCTGGCCCCCACCGGTTCCGGAAAGACGCTCACCGCCTTTCTGTGGGGCATCGACCGGCTGCTGCACGACCCTCCGCCGGACCCAGAGCGCCGCACCCGCATCCTGTACATCTCGCCGCTGCGGGCATTGGCCGTCGACGTGGAGAAGAACCTGCGGGCACCGTTGCAGGGCATAACCCTGGCCGCCGAACGGCTGGGCACCCCGGTGCAGCCGGTCAACGTCGGTGTGCGCACCGGTGACACGCCGGCCGACGAGCGCCGCCAGCTGGTCCGCCCCCCGCCCGACCTGCTCATCACCACTCCCGAGTCCCTCTACCTGATGCTCACCTCGGCGGCGCGCGACACGCTCAAGGGCGTCCAGGCGGTGATCATCGACGAGATCCATGCGGTGGCCGCCACCAAACGGGGCGCCCACCTGGCCCTCACCCTGGAGCGGCTGACCCACTGGTGCGACGCGCCTCCCCAGCGCATCGGCCTGTCCGCCACCCAACGCCCCTTGGAAGAGATCGGAAGGTTCCTCGGCGGCTTCGAGACGCAGGTCGGGTCCGGCGCGGACGGCCCGGCGAGGCGCAATTCATGCGCCGAGCCAGGGGAGGAGGGCGGGGTTGGGGCCCCGCCCGGGGGAGCGGAGCGACCAGTAACAGTGGTTGACGCGGGCATTCGCAAGGAACTGGTGATCGACGTGGTGGTGCCGGTGGAGGACATGGGGGAGCTGGGCCAGATCATCGAGGAGCCCATGAGCGGGCCGGCGGCGGCAGGGCCGGTGAGGCGCAGCATCTGGCCGGCCATGCACCCACTCCTGCTCGACCTAGTGCAGTCGCACCGGTCCACGCTCATCTTCGTCAACGCCCGCCGCCTGGCCGAGCGGCTGGCCACCCGCCTCAACGAGCTGGCGGCCGAGCAGAGCGGTGACATCGACGCCCCCTTTACCGCCGCCGAAGCCATGGGCGCGCCGCCCGAAGGGGTCGAGCTGGTCAAGGCGCACCACGGCTCGATCTCCAAGGAGCGCCGGCTGCTGATCGAAGACGAGCTCAAGTCCGGCCGGCTCAAAGGCCTGGTGGCCACCTCGTCGCTGGAGCTGGGCATCGACATGGGCGCGGTCGACCTGGTGGTCCAGGTCGAGTCGCCGGGGGCCGTCAGCCGCGGCCTGCAGCGCATCGGCCGGGCCGGCCACCAGGTGGGGGAGCCCAGCAAAGGCACGTTGTTCCCCAAGCACCGGGCCGACCTGGTGGAGGCCGCCATCGTGGTCGAGCGCATGCACCAGGGGCTGATCGAGCACACCCGCTACCCCCGCAACCCGCTCGACGTGCTGGCCCAGCAGATCGTGGCCCTGTGCGCGCTGGACGAGTGGCCGGTCGAAGAGCTCAAGGCGCTGGTCAAAGGGGCCGCCAACTTCGCCGAGCTGTCCGACGAGGTCTTCGACTCGGTGCTCGACCTGCTGTCGGGGCGGTACCCGTCCGACGAGTTCGCCGAGCTGCGGCCCCGCATCGTCTGGGACCGGGTTGGCGGCGTGTTGAGGGGCCGCGCCGGCGCCCAACGGTTGGCGGTCACATCGGGCGGCACCATCCCTGACCGGGGCCTGTTCGGCGTGTTCCTGCCCGACGGCACCCGGGTCGGTGAGCTGGACGAAGAGATGGTGTACGAGTCCCGGCCGGGCGAGACGTTCCTGCTGGGCGCCTCGACTTGGCGCATCGAGGACATCACCCACGAGCGGGTCGTGGTCGTCCCCGCGCCGGGCCAGCCGGGCAAGATGCCGTTCTGGCACGGCGACGGGCCCGGCCGGCCGCTGGAGCTGGGCCGCGCCTTGGGGCAGTTCGTCCGCGAGATCCGGGTGCTGCCGGCCGAGCAGGCTGCGACCCGCCTAGCTGAACGCAACGACCTTGACCCCCGGGCCGCCCACAACCTGCTCCTGTACCTGGATGAGCAGGCCGAGGCCACCGGCGCGGTGCCCGACGACCGCACCATCGTGGTCGAGAGGTTCCGGGACGAGATCGGCGACTGGCGGGTGTGCGTGCTGTCGCCGTTCGGCGCCCCGGTCCACGCCCCATGGTCCATGGCCCTGCGGGCCCGGCTGGCTGAACGGTGGGGGCTGGACGTCGAGCTCATGTGGAGCGACGACGGCATCGTGATCCGCCTACCCGAGGCGATCGACGAGCTGCCCATCGACGAGCTGCTGATCTCTCCCGAGGAGATCACCGACATCGTCATCGGCCAGCTCCCTGGCACCGCCCTGTTCGCCTCGCGGTTCCGGGAGGCTGCCGCCCGTGCCTTGCTGCTGCCCCGCCGGCGGCCCGACCGGCGCACGCCCCTCTGGCAGCAGCGCCAGAAGGCGGCCGACCTGCTGGCGGTGGCGGCCAAGCACCCGACCTTCCCGATCCTGCTGGAAGCGACCCGCGAGTGCGTCAACGACGTGTTCGACCTCCCTGCCCTGCGAGAGCTGTTGCGTGACCTGCGCTCCCGCCGAGTGCGGGTCGTCGCCGTCGACACCCAGCGGGCCTCTCCGTTCGCGCAGTCGCTGATGTTCGGCTGGATCGCCGTCTACATGTACGAAGGCGATGCCCCCCTGGCCGAGCGCCGGGCGGCGGCGCTGGCCCTGGACCGCGACCTGCTGCGCGAGCTTCTGGGCGCCGAGGAGCTGCGCGAGCGGATCGACCCGGTGGTCCTGACCGACCTCGAAGCCGAGCTGCAACGCCTGGTCGAGGGTCGCCAGGCGCGCGACGCCGACGAAGCCCACGACTTGTTGCGGGTGCTCGGGCCCCTCACCGTCGACGAGCTGGTCGCCCGCTCCTCGGCGCCGGGTGATCGGGTGACCGGCTGGCTGAAGAGCCTGGTCGCCGAGCGGCGCGCCATGGAGGTGGGCGTGGCGGGGGAGCAATGCTTCGCCGCCGCCGAGGACGCCGCCCGCCTGCGCGACGCCCTCGGATGTGCCATCCCCCTGGGCCTGCCCACCGCCTTAACCGAACCGGTGGCGGCACCGCTGGTCGAGCTGGTGGCCCGCTATGCCCGCACCCACGGGCCGTTCCTGACCGCCGCTGCCGCCGCCCGGCTGGGCGTCGAGCCGCACCGGGCCCAGGTCGTGCTCGAACAGCTCGAGGCCGATAGTCGGGTCGTTCGAGGGGAGTTCCGGCCCGGCGGGGTCGAGCGCGAGTGGTGCGACGACGATGTGCTGCGGCTGTTGCGGCGCCGGTCGCTCGCCGCCCTCCGCCAAGAGGTCGAACCGGTCGACGCCCAGGCGCTGGCCCGCTTCCTGCCCCAGTGGCAGGGGGTGGGCCTGCCCCGCCGCGGCCTCGACGCCCTGGTCGAGGTCATCGGGGTGCTGCAGGGCGCCGCTCTGCCGGCGTCGGCGCTGGAGGTCGACATCCTGGCCGCCCGCACCGCCGACTACCGCCCGGCCGACCTCGACGCATTGTGCACCGCCGGCGAGCTGGTGTGGGTGGGCGCCGGCGGTATCGGCTCCACCGACGGCCGGGTGCGGTTGGTGTTCCGCGACCAGGCGGCGCTGCTCATCCCGACCCCGGACGGTGCGCCCGATGGCGAGGTCCACGCCGCCCTGCTGGCTCATCTGGGCGAACGGGGCGCCTCGTTCTGGCCGGAGCTGACCGCCGCGACCGCCGCCGCCGATCAGCCTTACGACGACCCCACCGTTCTGGCCGCCTTGTGGGACCTGGTCTGGGCGGGCCACGTCACGAACGATTCACTGGCCCCGGTCCGTGCCCATG
>JBPCRJ010000158.1:0-31121 GCA_050996975.1 Solirubrobacteraceae bacterium
AGCTCGGGAAATCAGGGTCCTTCAGCAAGCCCAAGTTTCCCTGCTCAGCCGGACGTTTCCGCGCCCTCGGGACACCCCGGGGGCGCGGGTCGTCTCAGTGCGCTACTGCAAGATGCGGGCTAACGGCTCTCGCTGCCGACGTGACGCTTCGCTTCAAGTCCGCGGCTTCCTCGCCCGCGCCGCTTCACAAACTGACCCGCGCAAGCGCGTCCGGCGACGCAAGGCCCCGGCAATTTCGGCTCCACAGCATGCACAGTGCGTCAGTCTCCGCGCCGGCAGGCAGCCCTGTCGCACTGGGCGTGTAGGGCGTGCATGACTCGACAGGGCTCCCGAGTCGCGGTGGTTCTGTCGCATTGTGCAGGTAATCGGCCCATCTGGACGAGCATCGGCTTCGGCCAGGTCCGCCCTCGGCATCGCGCAAGTCGGACCGCACCGTACCCGCAGCACCCAACCATCACCCATAGCACCCAGCGCGGAGCCCGGGCAAGCCGACCGATGCGCATCGGCCGGTGGATGAAACGCCGGCGTCAGACCCCCGCCTCAGGCGTCCTCTAACCGGCGCCGCGGGGGCGTCCAGGAGCGCATCACGCAGTCAAGCTCATCGAGGTCGGCTGGCGGGACCGGCAGGGGCTCGTGAGGCCGATCTACTCGCATTCCGTCCAGCGTGAGCGCGAGATAGCGGCGCCAGAGATCGGGACGGATCGCCTCGGCTGCGTCGACTGTCGCCCCGAGCATCATCTGCAGCAGGGGGATGTCCTGCGGGGAGAAGTCTTTGCGGAGTGAGCCTGCGGCCTGCGCTCGGCGCACCAGTTCGGTGGCGAGGGGAATCATCCTGGTCCGGAACTGCGTGATCCGATCGCGGCCCTCCCGCGTGCTGAGGAGAAGCTCCTTCAGACCCTTGTCGGCGGCTTGGCACTCGAGTGCCCCTTCGACAAAGCGGGTGAAGCCCAGCCACGCATCCCCGCAGGCCAGCGCATTCTGCGCGAGCGTGACGATCTGGGCCAGACGCTCCTCGAACAGAGCGTCGATCAGCTGCTCGCGGCTGGGAAAGCGCCGGTAGACGGTGCCGACGCCCACCCCGGCGTGCCGGGCGATCTCATCGAGGCTGACGGTCAGCCCCCGCTGCGCGAACAGCGCGCGAGCCGACTCGAGGATCAGTCCGCGGTTGCGTTCAGCGTCACGGCGAAGGGGACGCTCTATCGCGGTCATCAGGGCAAGAGCCTAACAAGATTCGGAGGTGCCTCCTCCAGATCTGCTACGGTTCCGCGACAAAGTAGAGACCGAACCTCCACTTCAGAAGGGTGGGCGGTGGACAATCCCAATCACGAGCAACGCTGGCTGATTCTCGCCTTGCTGGGCACCGCGCAGCTGATGGTCGTACTGGACGCGACGATTGTCAACATCGCCCTGCCCTCTGCCCAGACGGCGCTGCACTTCACCAACGACAACCGGCAGTGGATCGTGACCGCGTACTCACTGGCGTTTGGCTCGCTGCTGCTGCTCGGCGGGCGGATCAGCGACCTGTTCGGACGCAAGTGGACGTTCGTCGCTGGGCTCGCCGGCTTTGCCCTCGCCTCAGCCGTCGGCGGGGCGGCGCAGTCGTTTGGGGTTCTGGTCGCAGCGCGTGCGACTCAAGGCATGTTCGGTGCGGTGCTCGCCCCGGCCGCCCTTTCGCTGTTGACCACGACGTTCACCGAGCCCTCAGAGCGCGGCAAGGCATTCGGCGTGTTCGGCGCTCTGGCCGGGGGCGGAGGCGCGGTGGGGCTGCTGCTAGGCGGCCTCCTGACCGAGTACCTCTCGTGGCGGTGGTGTCTGTACGTCAACCTGTTCTTCGCTGCGGTGGCGATCGCGGGGGCGTTGGCACTGATCCACAACCAGGGCGAGCCCGACAAGCCGCGGCTTGACATCCCGGGCACGCTGACCGCATCAGTCGGCCTGTTCGCACTCGTGTACGGGTTCTCGAATGCTGCGCGGTCAAGCTGGACCGACGCGGTGACGCTCGGCATGTTCGCCGCGGCGGTGGTGCTCCTCACCGGGTTCGTGCTGCTCGAGCGGCGCGTCGCTCATCCGCTGCTGCCACTCCGGATCGTGCTTCATCGCGACCGTGGCGGCTCGTACCTGGCGGTCACCCTCTCGGCGATCGCGATCTTCGCGGTGTTCCTGTTCATCACCTACTACCTGCAGCAGAACCTGCGCTTCTCGCCCGTGCAGGCGGGGTTTGCCTTCCTCCCGATGGTGGCGATGATCATGTTCTCCTCGATCACGGCGAACGTGAAGTTGCTCGCTCGTACCGGCGCCCGCCCACTGGTCCCGACCGGGATGCTGCTCGGCTGTGTTGGCATGCTCTACCTCACCGGCCTCGGTCCCCACGAGAGCTACGCCGCCCACATCCTCCCGGCGTTGCTCGTTCTGGGACTCGGCTTCGGCGTGATCTTCGCGCCCGCGATTCAGACCGCGACGCTCGGCGTCGCGCGCAACGAGAGCGGCATCGCCTCCGCGATGGTCAACACAAGCCAGCAGGTCGGCGGCTCGATCGGTCTCGCACTGCTGTCGACGATCGCGATCACCGCCACGCATCACTTCGCGTCCGGCCGGCGGCCCACACCCGGGTTGATCGAGCGGGCGACGGTGCACGGTTACACCACCGCCTTCTACTGGTCGGCGGCGATCTTCGCCCTCGGCGCGGTGCTCTGCGGCCTGCTGCTGAGACCCAACAGCCGAGCACCCCAAGCCGCCGACGAGCGAGCGCCTGAGGCGTCGGCGGCGCCAGCGCTCGCCGGCTAACGTCCACCCCGACGGCGGGAGGACCGCCGCGGCTCGGCGGCCGGACGAGCCCCGGGATCGTCCTCGAGCGATTCCACGATCGCGCCCACCGTCCCGCCGGACGGCGCCGCCGCCGAGGTGACCACTGGCCCTGACCAGGCGTTGGCCGGGCCCTCCGCGCGCGCATCGATCAGGAACAGGGGACGGTTCTTGACCTGCTCGAAGATCCTGCCCACGTACAGGCCAACCACCCCGACGCTGACGATGATGAAGCCGGCCAGCAGCAACAGCAGCACCGCGAGGCTGGTGTAGCCCGGGATCGTCTGATGAGGCTCGACGAAGTAGTCCACAACCTCGAATCCCGCGAGGACGATCCCGGCCGACGCGACGAGGAACCCGACCAGCACGACGACCCGCAGCAGCACGGTGCTACGAAAGAACATGCCGTCAAGCGCCACGCGCACCAGGCGCTGGAACGTGTAGCCGCTCTTGCCCGAGTGGCGCTCGTGGTGCTCGATCTCGATCGCCGTCGAGTCGAACCCGAGCCAGTCGAGCGCGATCATGTACTCGCGGTCGCGGTCACCCAGACGCAGGAACGCGTCGATCACCCGCCGTGACAACAGGCTGAGATTGCTGTAGTCCGGGCGCACGTCGGTCTCGAGCGTCAGCTTCCGGTACGCGCGACTCGTCCACCGGCGAAAGGCCGAGTGGCGCCATCCGCGCCGGGTGCTGCGCACCACGTCGTAACCGTCGCCGGCGGCCGCCCACAACCGCGGTATGTCCTCGGGCGCTTCCTGCAAGTCGCAGTCCATTACCACCGCCCACTCGCCCCGGGCCTGGGCCAGCCCGGCGGTGATCGCCGCGTCCTGGCCAAAGTTGCGGCTGAGGCGAAACGCCCGCACGCGCGCGTCACCGCCGGCCAACCGCCGCAGGACATCCCAGCCTCCGTCCACACTGCGATCGTCCACGAACACCAGCTCGTAGCGATCGGTCACCTGCGACACGCTGCTGGTGAGCCGATCGTACAGCGCGATCAGGCAATCGGCGCACCCGTAAACGGGCACCACCAC
Organism: Solirubrobacteraceae bacterium; assembly: GCA_050996975.1. GTDB lineage: Bacteria > Actinomycetota > Thermoleophilia > Solirubrobacterales > Solirubrobacteraceae > Palsa-465. Next base: position 3,834 of record JBPCRJ010000158.1, read on the forward strand.
GCTTAGCTGAACGTCGCCCGGCGCCGGCGTGCCGGGGGTTTCACAGGCCATACCCCGGCATTCTCCACCACCGCGGCCCGAGTCCGGTTGCGGTGGCTCTTCAATCCCGCCAGTGGCCGTTAATTGCTAATGCCGGAGCCTCACTTGTGTCCTGGCAGGGTCAGGTGCATGCGCTCGTAGTTAAAGCCGTATCCGCCGGAGCAGTCCAGGTGAGGCGCGCAGCCGTTGAAGTTCGCCGCCCACTTGAGCCACAGGTCGCGCCCGTTGGAGCTGATCCACTTGAGCGGGAAGCCAGGGTCATAGCCATTCGAGGGCCCGAACTCAGGCTCGCGCGCGACAAACGAAAACGGACCCCAAGGATGTGGGCCCTCGAGCATCACGAGCTCGGCTCCGTTGCGCCAGATCGCCGGGGGGCTGGCGCCGTAGGAGTAGGAGAAGGTGAGCAAATAATGGTGCAGCGGCGCGTCGTAGGCGATCTGCGGATAGGTGATGTGCGAGCTCCAGGAGAGGACCGGGATCGCGGCCTTGAGAGAGCGTGAGAATCGAGGAAACAGCTGACGGTGGTAGTGGGTCCAGCCGCTCACCCACTGCCAGCGCGACGGGTCGGTCATGTTCGCGACGCCGGGCCTGCTCCGGCCCATGACCAACCTGCTGGCGTTGAACTCGCGCTCGGTCGCGATCGCATACACGTATCCGTCCGCGTACGCCCCGCCCCGGCCACGGATGACCCAGCTGAGGTTGCCCAGCGGAGCCGGAAAACGCTTGTCCACCGCGTTCCAGTGCTGGCCGGCGTCCTTGGAGTACGCGATCCCTTGAAGACCGGCAAAGCGCCCGTTCGCGTTCCAGTTCCAGTTCAGCTCCTGGGTCGCGTAGAAGATGTGATCGGCCTCGACGAGCCCGCTGCTGTAGAACGGGCCGAGCGGACCCTGCCAGATGCTCGGATTGACCCGGATCTGGGCGAACGTGTGCGGTGGCGGCTTGGCCGGATCACCAACGTGCGTGAAGCGGAAGCTCTGCGGCGTGCCGCTGATCCGGGCGAGCGACTGACGCCACAGGCCCTTGCCCTTGGGCACGTCTGTCCCACCGTCGTCCATGATCGTGTACTGGTCGCCATCGTCGGCCCACACCGTCGGCAGGATGTCGCCCCTCTGGTTCGCGGGCGGCCCGTACCGCGGGCTGGTCCAGCCCGCGCCGACGATCAGCTTGCTGCTCGGAAATGGCGTGTTGTTACGCGTGGACAGGGCCGCCTGCGCCTGCGCCTGCCAAGCTCCTAGGAGAACGACCGCGGTCCCGAGCACCACCGTCCAGATGAGCCGTGCTGTCCGGGCAATCCCCGCGATGCGCACGATCGATCGTCCCCTGACCCCCCTCACGACGCTTTCACAATTTCCACACAGTTCGTAACACGTCGCGCCGCGCGAGAGTAGCGGAGCCGGCGAAGGAACCCCGTCAGCGACCGCGCTGCTGGATGAACGCATGCAGCACCCGCGCGGCGCCAGCGAGGCGCAGCTTGGGCAGCCGCAGGCGACCGAAACGTCCGTCAGACGCCGATTCTATCGGCGGGCAGGCAATCAGGGCCGCAGGAGAAGGGTCAAGGCGGCTACCACATCGTCCTGGTCGGTGTGGGTCACGCTCGGACCGAGCGGGAGGCTGAGCGTTCGCTCGGAGATCGAACTCGCGACCGGGAAGTCCGATGCCCGGAGCCCGTAAGTGTCACGGTAGAACGGGTGCAGATGCACGCCGCGATAATGCACGCCAGTCCCGATCCCGTGCTTCGTCAGCCCGTCGACCAGCTCGTCGCGCGTCACCGGGGCACCGGGCTCGACCAGGACCTGGTAGAGGTGGCGGGCGTGCCGGGTTTCGGGCTCGGGCTCGGGCGGAGTCTGCAGTGGGAGTCCGGCGAGCAGCTCGTCGTAGCGTTCCCAGAGCTGTGCGCGACGATCGATCCACTGCTCCAGCCGCGGTAGCTGATGCAAGCCGAGCGAGGCCTGGACATCGGTCATGTTGTACTTGAAGCCCGGACGGACGACTTCGTAGTGGCGAAAGCCCGTGTCGGAGAAGCGTTGCCACGCGCCGAGGCTGAGGCCGTGCAGCGCCAGGCGCTCCACCTCCGCTGCGACCTCCACATCCTCGGTCACGAGCGCCCCACCTTCGATCGTCGAGATGTTCTTGGTCACGTAGAACGAGAACGCGGCCAGGTTGCCAAACGCCCCGATCCGCTGGCCGTGCCACTCGGCGCCGAGTGCGTGCGCGGCATCCTCGATCACCAGCAACTGGTGGCGGTCGCGCAGCGAGTTCAACTGGCCCATGTCCACCGGACGGCCGGCGAAGTGGACCGGCATGATCGCTCGCGTTCGGGGAGTGATCGCCGCCTCAGCGGCTTCCAGATCGATCAGGCCCGTTTCCGAAACGGAGTCCACCAGCACCGGCCTCGCGCCCGCGTGCTCGACGGCGTTCGCGGAGGCGACGAACGTCATCGCGGGAACGAGCACTTCGTCCCCGGGACCGACGCCGAGGATCTGCATCGAGAGGATCAGCGCCGCGGTGCACGACGAGACGCACCGGCAGTAGGGCACGGTGAGATACTCGGCCAGGATCGTCTCGAATCGCTGAACCTTCGGACCCGTGCCGATCCAGCCCGAACGCAGCGAATCGACAACCTCGGCGATCTCCTCCTCACCGATCGTTGGACTGCCGAAGATCAGAAAGCTGTCTCGCATCGGACGGCAGCCTAAGCGTTCCCGTCTGCGACCATCGGACGCCTACGATGAGCGCCGTCGCCCGCGAGAGCCTTCCGCCCGGACCGTGCCTGCCGCGAGTGCTGCAAACCGCCGGTTTCATGCTCGCCGCTCCGCGGTTCCTGGAGGCCTGCCGCCGCCGATACGGGGACACGGTGACGTTCAGCACGCTGTTCGACAGTCCGTTCGTGATGCTGTTCGACCCGACGCTGGTCAAAGAGCTGTTCCAGGGATCGGGCGAGCAGCTCCGCGCGGGCGAGGCCAACGCGCTGCTGGGACCCGTGCTCGGCGAGCGCTCGGTGCTGCTGCTCGACGGGCCTGAGCACTGGCGCCACCGGCGGTTGATCCTGCCCCCGTTCCACGGCTCGCGGATGCAGGCCTACGCCGAGATGATCCGCCGGGCAACCGATCGCGAGGTCGACTCCTGGCCCGTCGGCGAGCCGTTCGAGCTGTTGGGAAGCATGCAATCGCTGACGCTGCGCGTGATCGTCCAGGCGGTGTTCGGCTACAAGCCGGGCGCCGCCGAGGAGGAGCTTCGCCGGAGGCTGCGCGCGATGGTGGCGCCGCTCGCGCGCTCACGCGGTTTGCTACTGATGCTGACGCTGGGCCGGGTTGGAGGCAGGGGTCGCGTGGCGCGCCAGTTCGCCCGCCGGCGTCGCGCGGTGGACGAGATCCTCTACGCGGAGATCTCGCGCCGGCGCCGCGAGACGGAGCTGCGACCGCGAGACGACGTCTTCTCGTCGCTGTTGCTCGCGCAGGACGAGCAGGGCGAGGGGCTGACCGATCACGAGGTGCGCGACGAGCTCGTGACGCTCCTGCTGGCGGGCCACGAGACCACCGCCACGGGACTCGCCTGGACCTTCGATCTGCTGCTTCACTCCCCCGCGACCCTCACACGGACGCTGGCGGGCGAGGATGCCTACCTTGACGCGGTCGTCAAGGAGTCGCTTCGCATCCGGCCCGTGATCCCCGCGATCGGCCGAGTCGTCCGCGGCGAGCCGTTTCGCCTCGGCGCGTACGAGATCCCGCCCGGGGTCGAGATCAATCCCGCGATCAGGGTGATCCACCGCCGCACCGACCTGTATCCCGATCCGGACGCCTTCCGGCCCGAGCGGTTCCTACGGCGCAGGGTCCCCCGACACTTACACCTGGATCCCCTTCGGTGGGGGCACGCGGCGCTGCATCGGGGCGAGCTTCGCCTTGATGGAGATGCGCGAGGTGCTATAGCGTGTGCTGCAGCGCACCACGCTGCGCGCCGTCGATCCAAAGCTCGAGCAGGTCCAGTTCCGCGCGATCACGCTCGCCCCTCGCAACGGCGTGCGCGTCACGCAGGACCCAGCGGCGGGGTGAGCTAGCAGGCGACGGCCGGGGAAGAGTGCTTCGGTGCCCGGCGGCTGGCTCAACCTTGAGCTTCTCGCCACTGCTTCTCGACCTCTGGATAGATCAGCTCCTGGTCTCGGGGCAGCGCGGCCTTCATCTTGCGAGTTTGCTCGTCGGCCAGCACCTCCTCTTGGCCGCCTTCGATGGCATCGAGGACCAGTGCCGCTATGTCTGCGGGGGCGTGCTTCGGTCCATCGAAACCGATCGCCTGGCGGGTGTCGATGAATCCGGCGTGGACCCCGAGGACCAGGGTGCCTTGGGAGCGGAGCTCAATCCTGATGCCGTTGGTCATCGACCACAGCGCCGCCTTGGTCGCGCAGAAGGAGCCGATGTTCGGTCGGTTGAAGAACGAGATGATGGAGCACATGTTGACCAGCGCGCCGCCGCCGTTGCGGGCGAGCACCGGAGCGAACGCCTGGCACATGGCGAGGGTCCCGAAGTAGTTGGTCTCCATCTGCGCGCGGGCGGCCTCCAGGGAGCCGGCGCCGATCAGCGGGCTCTGGCGGGTGTCGAGCCATTTGGGTCCCCCGGTGGCGGCATTGTTGATCAGTAGGGTCAGCTCACTGCAGCGCCGGACCGCGTCCGCCACCTGCTCCGGTGAGGTGATGTCGAGCCTGACCGGGGTGACGTCGGGGTCGACCACGTCCTCGGGGCGCCGCGCAGCAGCGTAGACGGTGCGGGCTCCGCGCTCTACCAGCGCGCGGGTGTACGCCTCCCCAAGGCCGCGGTTGGCCCCCGTGACCAGGGCTATGGCTCCGTCAATCTGCATGATCGGGATCCTTTCTCGGGCCACCGGTAGCGCGCAGCCAGCGGACCAGCACGTCGGTGATCTGGACGGCCGCCTGTTCGGTGGAGAACCCCGCGTCGAGCAGCGAGCGGTGCACGGCGAAGTCGGTCAGGGCAAGGACCGTCGGCACCTCCTGGTCACTCGATCCCGGCCGGTTCAGGGCCTCCGTGACCAGCGCCTCGATCAACCGCTGCCGGCGGGTCAGGAACTCGGCCAGGACCGGGAACCTGTCCTGGTCACACCGGGCGCGAGGTAGCGTCGGGTGCCGGTCGTAGTAGGCGAACAGCTCCGCGACCAGGACAGTGACCCGAGCCCGCACGGAACAAGCCCCGTCGAAGATCTCAGCCGTCGGCAGGCGGGTCAGCACCGCGGTGCGGGCGCCGCAAGCCCGGATCGCATCGTCGTAGGTCGGGAAGTGGTGGTAGACGGTCCCAATGCCAACATCGGCCAGCTCGGCGATGTCCTTCATCGTCGTGGCCGCGATCCCCCGGTCCCGGTGCAGCGCCATCGTCGCCTCCACGATCCGCTGACGAGTCCGCGCTGCACTCTGCGCTCGCTTGCCCATCTGGTAGGGGCGCGGAGTCATGCCACTATTAATCGATCGAGCACTCACTCGATTATAGCTTCAGGCGCTGCTTCGCCCGTCCCGCATGAGGAGGTTGCAGAGCTTGAGGTGAGGCCGGTCCTGGTGGGAGCGTCTGCGACGATCCAGCGGAGATCGACCGGGCGCGACAGCGTGCGACGCCCGCGGCGAGCCGACCAGACCGGTCAGCAATCCGACGATGACCGCGGTCAGGGCGAGAGCAAGCTTCCCGTCTGATTACTAGATAGATGCCTCGAGCCGCTGCTCGAACGCCTGGTCGCCGCCCTGGCCGATGATCGACTCCAGGCGCTCAAGGTCTGCCGGCTGTGTGACCGCCGGGCGTGCACGCGCCCACCCGGCTGCCCACTTGATCACGCAACCGAAGTCGGTCGGTGAGCGAGTGGGCATCGTCGGCGTCGCGAGCGTGCTGGCCACCCTCACCGCGGACCTCGTTCGCCGCCTTGGCGCGCGCCGCGCCTTCGTGGCCAGCACCGTAGCCGAGGCGATTGCCCTGGCGATCCTGGCCGTTGCGCCCTCCTCGCTGCTGGCGGCGATCGCCTCCGCGATCCTGTTCGGCACGGCCTACAACGCGACCGTGAGCATCCAGGCGATATGGGGCACGCACCTGTTCGCGGAGCAGCCCTCCCGGGGAATTTCCGCCGCCATGTCGGCCAACGGTCTTGGCCTGCTGCTCGGCCCGCTCGCCGCCGGCCTCCTCGCCGGGCAGTTCGGACTCGGCCCCGTCCTGCTGGCCGGCGCCGTGATCGTGGCCACGGCCGCCCTGTTCGCGCCCCGCACCCCGATCCTGCCCCAGCCCGTGAGCGGTGCGGTTGCTAGCTTCGACGAGCATGAGGCTTCTCACCACTGGAGGCACCGGGGTGCTCGGACAAGCGTTCCGGCCGCTGGCGGAGGCGGCGGGGCACGAGCTGCTCGCGGCGCTCACCGTACCCAGCGGCGTCTACAACGTGTGCCGCGACGGTGAACGGGTCAGCAACGGCCGCTTCACCGCCGCAACCGGTTGGCGCCCCCGGAATCAACATCATGCGAGGGCGCGATCATGCGGTCGACGATCACGCGCGGCGTGATCGGCATTTCGGCGGTATCGCCGATCCCGACCTTGACGGCACGCCGGACCTCGTGGTCCGGCGCGTGGCCAGCGATGACGATCGGGCTCTGATGGGACTCTCTCCGGCCGTCGCGTCTGGGCTGACCTTGAGCAGGCACCCGACGGCATCTGCGCCGACGCGAGTTCAGAATTGAACCTCCTGCTCGACAAAGCTCGTAACCCAGGCCGGCAGCGTGGGGGTACGTGGGGCGCACAGGACAGATAGGGTGAGGTCATGCCCGCTGATCAGCACGATCCCGGCCACGCCTCCGGCTTCTCAGTCGAGGAAGACTCCGAAGGCGGGTTTCGCTGGTCGGCATTCGGCCCCGCGGGAGCCCGTCACGGCCACGCCGACGCCCGGGCCGACGCAGAAGCGACAGCAAGCGCCGCCGAGCAAGAGCTGATCCGCCCGACGGATCGGGACGACTGACCCGGAGCTAGGTCGAGGCCGGGACTCTCGCGGAGCGCGCGCCAGAGACGGAGAGGCAGCCTGACTGATCGCTCGCGGGACACGCTGACGCTCCCGGTCAGAAACCGCGGTCGATGCCGATGCTTTTTTGGGCGCCGATACGGATGGAGGGACCGATGACTTCGTAAGGCGCCGTCGGGTTTACTTGGTAACGGGACCAGAGGTCCAGATCACTGAGTCGAGTCGTTGCTCCATGCGGGCGCCGCGCGCAGTCGTTGTGGGACGTCAGAAGCGGTTCCGGCCGCGGGCGGTCAGGATCGACTCGACTGTTGTGGAGGCGGACGTGCGCTACCCGACCGAGGACAGGCTTGCTGCCAGACACAATCGCCGAGTTGGACCGGCTTGGGATCCGGCCCAGGGAGATCGCACTGCCCGGCGGTTTTCCACGTTGGCCGACCCGCCAGGTGCTCGACGACCACGCCCTCAACCCCGCTAGGCGCTGCCCCCAACCCCCCCGCTAGGCGCTGAGCGCCGAATCCTCCTCCTGCGTCGAATCCTCCTCCTGCGCCGCGTCGAGCGTGAGGAACACCTCATCGGCGACCAGCGTCACCCGATGCGCCTTCGCCGCCCCGCAGTCGCTGCTCAGCGCCGCACCCGACGCGAGGTCGAAGCGGCGGTCGTGCAGCGGGCAGATCACCGAGCGCTCGGCGACGATCCCGTCCGCCAGCGGGCCACCGAGGTGCGGGCATGCGTCGTCGAGCGCGTACCAGCCGCCCCGGGTGCGGAAGAGCGCGATCCGGCGTCCCCCGATCGTCACCGCCCGGCCCTCCCCCATCGGAACGTCCTGCACGCCGCAGACCTTCGTCATCTTCGTCGGACCCACTGGTGGCGTGTCGGTCATCGCCGGCCGTCCTCAGGTGGTCCCACAGCCGCCAAAGGCGCCAGCTCACGGAGATCGAAGTCCTCAGGCTCGCCGGTCTCACCGTGTCCGCGCTCGCCGTCTTCCTCGAGACCCGCCTCGCCGAGCTCGCCCAGGTCGCCGAGGTCAGTGAATTGGCGCGCGTGGTAGGGATCGTCGCGCTCGAGCCACGGGTCGGCGATCGCGGCGGCCTTCGCAATCGCGAAGCGCTCGAGCAAACGCGCACTGGACTCAGGGTCGAGCACCACCTCGCGCACATGGTCCAGGCCGAGACGCGGAATGAAGTCGTAGGTCCGCTCCTTGTACTCCGCGTTCTCGCGGTAGTACTGCAGGAAGGTGGTCGCGAGCCGCAGCGCCTCGGCGGAGGTTTCGACCGTCGCCAGGGTGTCCGCCTCGCGCACGTTTCCGCCGGCGGCGCCCCCGGCTCGCACCTGCCAGCCGCCCTCGACGGCAACGCAACCGATGTCCTTGACCGTCGCCTCGGCGCAATTGCGCGGGCAGCCCGAGACGCCGGATTTGACCTTATGCGGCGTGTGGAGCCCCTCCCACGCCTTCTCCATCTCGATCCCCAGCTGGATCGAGTCTCCGAGCCCGTAGCGGCAGAAGTCAGTCCCCACGCAGGTCTTGACGGTCCGGATCGCCTTCGAGTACGCGTGGCCGGAGGGCATCCCGAGCTCGCGCCAGATCTGGGGCAGGTCCTGCTTCTGCACGCCGAGCAGATCGATCCGCTGACCGCCGGTGATCTTGACCATCGGCACCTCGTAGCGCTCGGCCACATCCGCGATCCGCCGCAGCTCGGCGGGCGTCACCACCCCGCCGCGGATCCTGGGCACGACTGAGAACTTCCCGTCGCGCTGAATGTTCGCGTGCACACGATCGTTGATGAAGCGGGCATCTCGCTCCTCGCGGTGGCGGTTCGCGTTCACCTCCGAGACGAGGTAGGCGAGCGCCGGCTTGCACATCCCGCATTCGCGCCCGGTCCCGCACGCCTGCGCCACCGCGCTGACCGACTCGTGGCCGTCACGGCGGATCTCGGCCGCGAGCTGCTCGCGGGTCTGCTTGCGGCACGGGCACAGGTAGGCCGGCTCGTCGCTGAGCCCGCCGGTCGCCGAGGAGACGATCTCGACCACGAGACCCTTGCAGGAGCCGCAGCCGGTGCCCGCGCGCGTGCGGGCCATGACCTCGCGGGGCGTCGCGCAGCCCTCCTGCACGGCCTCGAGCAGCGCACCCTTGCAGACGCCGTTGCAGTTGCACACCTGGGCTTGGTCGGGCAGGTCCTCGGCGCCGAGCTCCGCGGCCGCCGCAAGGTCCCCCAGTGGGTCGGCCATCGCCTCCCCGGCTTTGACCGCGGCGAGCAGCGCCTCGGAGCCGCGGATGTCCCCGAGCAGCACCGCCCCGGCGGCGCGGCCGTCGCGGACGATGAGCTTGCGGTAGACGCCCGCGCCCGCGTCGGTGGACAGCGCCGCCGCATCCCCCTCCGCGTCGCCGATCGACACCAAATCGATCCCGGCCACCTTCAGCTTGGCGCTCGGAACCGAGCCTCCGTAGCCCGCCTCGCGCCCGAGCAGGGTGTCGGCGGCGACCCGGGCCTGCTCGATGATCGGGCCGACGAGCCCGTATACGATCCCGCGGTGCTCGGCGCACTCGCCAACCGCAACCACTCCCGGCAGCGAGGTGCGCATCGTGTCCTGCACGATCACGCCGCGAGCGCACTGCACTCCGAGCGCCCGCGCGAGCGTAGTCTCGGGCCGGATCCCGATCGACACCACCACGAGGTCGGCCTCGATCTCATCGTGGGCTTTGAACCGCAGCCGCCTGACGCCCTGCTCGTCGCCGACCAGCGCGCTGGTCGAGTGCTCGAGCAGGATCTCGATTCCCAGCGCGCGCACGGCGGGCTCGAGCAGCGCGGCGGCGCCGGCGTCGAGCTGACGCTCCATCAGGCGGTCCATCAGATGCACGACCGTCGTCGGGCATCCTTGCGAGCACACGCCGCGGGCCGCCTCCAGCCCGAGCAGCCCGCCGCCGATCACGACCGCATGGCGAGCGCGCTCGGCGGCGCCACGGATCGCCGTGCAGTCCTCCGGGCCGCGGAAGGGATGCACCCCCGCGAGCTCGATCCCGGGCAGCGGCGGCATCAGCGGTTGCGAGCCGGTGGCCAGCACAAGCTGCTCGAACGCAATCGCGGGTCCGTCCTCGCACGCGAGCGCTCGGGTCCCATTGGACCCATCCGCCAGTCCCGAGACGCGGCAGCCGAGCTCGACGCGCACCTCGTGATCCTCAAACCACTCGCTGGGGCGCAGCGCCAGCGAGTCGCAATCCTGGCCCGAGACGAGGATCTCCGACAGGCGGACGCGATCGTAGGGCAGCCGTGGCTCGCCGCACACGAGCGTGATCGGCACGTCGCCGTCGCGATCACGCAGCGCCTCGCACACGGCCTGGCCCGCGATCCCGCCCCCGACCACCACGATTCCGGAGCTCATGCGGAGATCGTGACCGGCTCGAGTTTCCCGCCAGTTCCGCTCGTGTTTCGGTCCGATGAACTCCAAGCGCCCGCGGCTGGCGCCCGCTCCGGGACCGATGTGCGCTCGGTGACGCCGGGCTCGTTCGCCCCGGCCCGCTCACGCTCCGCCACGTGCTCGGCCAGGATTGCCTCCACGTCGCACGCGCAGCTCCCGCAACCCGTCGATGCCCGGGTCGCCCGTCCGACCGCAGTCACGGTGGTCAACCCGTTGGCCGCAATCGCCGACTCGATCGTGCCGCGGGTCACCGTATTGCACGAGCACACGAGCGTTTCTGGATCGCTCGCTACGGCCGCGTCACCCCCGGTGCCCCCGCTCTCGAGCAACTCGCCGGGGAGCGGCTCGCCGCTACGCAGGAACTCCGACAGCCGGCGCGCCTGTGCGGTGTCGCCGACCAGCAGCGCACCGGCGAGCCGATCGCCTTCGAGCACGAGCTTGCGGTGCACGCCGCGGCGCGAATCGGAGAAGACGAGTTCATCCTGAGCGCTCGTCGCGCTCGACACTCCCCCGGCGAACAGCCCCACCCCCGCCACCTTGAGGGTGGTCGCGGGGACCATGCCGTGGTAGCCGGCTGGATCGCCGGCGATCGTGGCGCCCGCCACCTGCGCCTGCTCGGCGATCGGCGCCCATAGGCCTTCGACGACTCCCCGGTGCTCGGCGCACTCGCCAACCGCGAAGACTCCCGGCGCCCCGGCTCGCATCGCGTCGTCAACGAGGATCCCTCGTCCCACGGCGATCCCAGCCTCACGCGCGAGCCCTGTCTCCGCTCGCACGCCGGCGGCCACGACGACGATGCTCGCGGGCAGCCGCTCACCATCATCAAGGGTCACCTCGGAGTCGTCGATCGCGCGCACCGAGCGACCCAATCGAAGTCCGAGCCCCAGCTTCTCGAGCGCCCGCGCGAGCATCTTCGCGGCCCCCCGATCGAGCTGCTGGGCCATCACCCGGTCGGCCAGCTCGACGATCGTGACCGGCACCCCCCGGGCGATCAGACCGCAGGCCGCCTCCAGCCCGAGCAGCCCACCGCCAACGACGACCGCCGGCCCACCAGCCAGCGCACCGGCGGCGATCTCATCCGAATCTCGCACGGTGCGAAAGCAGTGGACGTGCGCCAGCCCCACGCCGTCGATCGGAGGGACGAACGGCCGCGAGCCCGTCGCGAGCACCAGCTTGTCGTAACGATGCCGCTCACCGGCCACGTCGATCACCGTTCGTTCACCTAGATCCAGCGCCACCGCGGGTAGACCAGCTTGCAGATCCACACCGCGCGCCGAGTACCACGCCGCGGAGCGCAGCTCGAGTTCCTCCGGACCGCAGGTGCGCGCGAGCAGCTTTGAGAGCAGCATGCGGTTGTAGACGACCCCCGGCTCTTCGCCGAGCATCGTGATCTGCCACGGCGCCGTCGGGCGACGGAGCACCTCCTCGACGACCGCCAGCCCCGCCATGCCGGTGCCGACCACCACGAGCCGGCGCCGAGGGGCAGCAGCCCGGCGGCCACTCAACGGGGGAGGAACCAGGTTGCGCGCTGCCGGAAGCGCCGTGGGCACGGGTGCGAGCGTCTTGAGCGCGGGTGCGAGCGCCTTGGGCGCGGGTGCGAGGCCGCCGAGCGGCTGCACCCGTACCGCCGCCGCCTTGAGCTCCGGCTGCAACGAAGTCGGGTCCGTCGCACCGTGGGTCAGCGCGTTGACGGCGCCGGCTCCGGCCGCCACGTGCAGCGCCCCCCAGTGCATCGGCGCAAACGCGACGCCGGCCGGCATCGCCTCTGAGATCTGCACCCGCAGAACCGCGGAGCCGCGGGTGGAGATCACCCGCGCATGCTCGCCCGCAGCGACGCCGGCCGCCTGCGCATCGCTGCGGTTCAGCTCGATCACCGGCTCGCTCGCCGCCGCGCTCAGCCGTGGCGATTTACCGGTTCGCGTCAGCGTGTGCCAGTGCTCGGCCACGCGTCCGGTCGTGAGCACCAGCGGGTGCCCACGACTCACCGCCTCAGCAACGGCGCAGTGCGGAGTCGGGGCGAAGCGCGCTCGTCCGTCAGGCGTCGGGAACCGGCGCGCCTCGTACAGCCGCTCCGTGCCACCGTGCCGGTCTCCCTTGCCCCGGCGCCGGCGGTCGCCCTCGGTGCCGCAATGACGGTCTGCTTTGGCGCCACGCTCGCGCTCGCGCTCACCGCCGCGCTCGCGGTCGCCTTCGGCATCCAACCCTGAAGGCACCGGCCACTGCACCCCGCCATCACGCGCGAGCCGGGCGTGAGTGAGCCCGGTCATGTCGCACAGGCGTCCGGCCGTGGACGCGGTGAACTCCTCGAACACCTCGGCAGCGCTCGCCCATCCGAAGTGACTTCGATGCCCGAGGGCGGCCGCGAGTCCGGCGAAGATCCGCCAGTCCGGAAGCGCCTCGCCGGGCGGCGCCAGCGCCGCCCGCACGAGTCCCACCCGCCGCTCGGAGTTCGTCATCGTGCCGGTCTTCTCGGGCCACGCCGCCGCCGGCAGGACCGCGTGCGCGAGGGCGGAGGTCTCGGTCGGGTGATAGGCATCCTGCACGACCACCAGCTCGGCGCGCTCGAGCGCCGCGCGTGCCCGCGCGGCGTCCGGCAGGGACACGACCGGGTTGGTCGCCACGATCCAGACCGCCTTGACGCGCCCCTCGGCGAGCGCGTCGAACAGCTCAACCGCCGGCAACCCGGGCTCCGGCGAGAGCGGCGGGCAACCCCACAACCGTTCAATCTCGGCTCGATCCGGCGCGCAGGTGACCTTCCGGTATCCGGGCAACAAGTGGGCGAGCCCGCCGCTCTCGCGCCCCCCCATCGCGTTCGGCTGGCCCGTCAGCGACAGTGGCCCGGTACCCGGCCGCCCGATCTGGCCGGTCGCCAGGCACAGGTTGATCAAGGCGCGATTCTTGAGCGTGCCGACGGTCGACTGGTTGGCGCCCATCGACCACAGCACCATCGCCCGCGGCGCCCGTCCGAAACGCAGCGCCGCGGCCACGATGTCCGCGGCCGGCACCCCGCACACCTCGGCGGCGCGCTCGGGTGGCCAGTCGGCCGCGACGGCGGCCGCCTGCTCAAAGCCACTCGTGTGCGATGCGACGAACGGCTCGTCGCACAGGCCCTCGCGGACGATCACGTGCAGCAGCGCGCTCAACAGCGCCAGGTCGGTGCCGGGCGCAACCGGCAGATGCAGGTCTGACTGCTGGGCGGTCTGGGTCGGGCGGGGATCGGCACAGATCACGAACGCCCCTTCCTGACGGCGGTCGCGAATCCGCGACCACACGATCGGGTGGCACGCGGCCGCGTTCGAGCCGAGCAGCAGAAAGCAGTCGGCCAGGTCGAGGTCGGAGTAACCTGGCGGTGGCCCGTCGGAGCCAAACGCACCCTGGTAGCCCGCGACCGCCGAGGACATGCAGAGCCGCGAGTTGGAGTCCACGTTGTTGGTTCCGATGAACCCCTTCACGAGCTTGTTGACGGCGTAGTAGTCCTCGGTCAGCAGCTGCCCCGAGATGTAGAACGCGACCGCGTCCGGGCCGTGGCGGTCGATGATCGCGCTCAGACTCCCCGCGAGCGTGGCGAGCGTCTGATCCCAGCCGACCTCGTCGAATCGCTCCTCGCGAGTGCAGCGCAGCAACGGGTGCAGCGCCCGATCGCGCGCATGCACGGCCGCTGGCAGCTCGAGCGGCTTGCGACACGTGCGCCCCCGGTTGACCGGGTAGATCGGGTCACCGGCCACCTCGACCAGCCGGTCGCCCTCAGTCCGGGCCAGCAGGCCGCAGCCCACCCCGCAGTACGGGCACACGGTGCGTGTCTCCTTCTCAGGGCCAGTTCCCACCTCTCCGATCGTGGAGCGCCGTCGTTTCGCCGGCGTCTCGCTTCTGTGAACGATGGATGAACTGCGGCGAGAAGGCGGGGTGGTTAGCCGTTGATCATCGCCTGCAACGTGGCGCGCGCGCCGCCGTCGCAGATCGCGCGGTCGGCTGGGTCCAGACCATCGCGAGCGTCGTCCACGAGCCCAGCGGCGTACAGACGGAGCGCGGCGCTGAGAATCACCGCATCCCGTTCGGGACCGCGGTGAAGGCCCGTCAGGATCGCCTCGGTGAGCTGCGCTGAGGCGACCGCGCCGCCCTGCCCGCCGGCGGTTCCAGGCCGGGCGGGAAGCTCGAGCGGGCCGCTGAGGTCCTGCGCGACCGGGCGCGCCGGACGCACGACATCGGAGCCCTCGGTCCCGCGCACCGCGACCGCGCGCTCGGCGCCGAGGAGTTCGAGCGCGCCGAGCAGCCGCGGTGCGTAGGGAGAATGCGTGTAGCCGACCACGAACCGTCGCGCCCCGAAGTAGTCGATCAGCTTCTCGCCCGAGTGAACCGGCCCTCGAAGTCCGATCTCGTTGCGCAGCGTCCGCAGCGCATTCCATCCGGCGAGCACGCGAGAGGTGTCGATCAGCGTCACGCCCGAGCGCGCGAGCATCGCCTCCGACTGCGAGGGCGTCGGCGAGCGGGGCCCGCCGAGCTCGGCCAGCACGTCCCGCGCGGTCACTCCGTGCTTGGGCCCCAGCGGCGAGCCACAGTGCAGCGCGATGCCGGCGCCGCAGGCGGCCGCCACCACCGCGGCGGCGAGCGACAGATGAGGCGCGTCAACCGACCCGTCGTACGCGCCGGCGCACGCCACCAGCGGCCGATCGGCCTGGGTGCGCAGCGGCCGGGCCGCATCGCGCAGCGCTTGCGCGTAGCCCGCCAGCTCGTCTGGAGACTCGCCCTTGATCCGGGTCGCGATCAGGAAAGCTCCGGCCTGAGCGCTGGTCGCCTCCCCGCGCAACAGCCCGCCCAAGGCGCCTCGCGCTTCCTCAAAGGACAGGTCACGTGAGCCGCGGGGCCCGGTCCCCACCAGCTTGAGGGTCGCCCTGAACCCCGGATAGGTGGCTCTTCGCGACTGGGCTTGGGTGGTCGGGACCGGCGTGTCGGTCATCGGCCCCCGCGGCTTGGCCACCGCTCCGGCGCCCGTCCTCGACCCCCCGATCTCAGCACTCATTCGAGCTCGAACCGGTAGCCGACACCACGGACGGTCTTGATGCGCACGGCGTGCTCCTGGCCCAGCTTGGCTCGCAGGCGACGGATGTGGACATCGACGGTCCGCGCGCCGCCGTAGTAGTCATATCCCCACACGGCGCTCAGCAGCGCCTCGCGTGAGAACACTCGCCGTGGATGGGTGATCAGGAACTTGAGCAGCCCGTACTCCATGTAGGTGAAGTCGACCGGAGACTCGCCGATCCTCACCTGGTAGGTGGCGAGGTTGAGCTCGAGGGTGCCGGCGCGGACGATTTCGTCGGGCTGGTGTCCCCCCTGGCCCGCCCCCGCGCGCTGGATCCGCGCTCCCAGCTCGAGCGCGGTGTACGGCCGCACGATCAGCTCGTCCGCCAGTGACAGGTCCGGACGGGCGTGCAGATGCTGCTCGTCGACCGCGAGCACGACCGGTACGGCGGACAGGCCCTCGTGCTCGCGCAGCTGCGCACACACGTGGGTGGGGAGCGGCTCACCCGGGGCGGCGACGACGATCACCACCCCCGGCAGGCGCTCAGCCCCACCGTCGTCGGCCATCGGGCGCCCCGAGCCGTTACTGGCGGCGCGGCGGGGGGTGAAGCCGAGCTCGGCGACGGCCGCCGCCGTCTCACCGGCCAGCTCCTGATCGGCCCCGAGGATCCAAGCGTCGATCATCCCGGCTCACAGCAGCCCGAGGTAGCGCCGGCGCTCGAACGCGCTCACGGTCGTGCGGAACTGCGCCCATTCCCGGCGCTTATTGCGCACGTACCACTCGCACAACCGCGGACCGAAGGTCTCCTGGACGAGCTCTGAGGTCTCGAACAGGTCGGTTGCCTCGCGCAGGTTCTCCGGTAGGGAGACCGGCGCTCGGGGTGGGTCCTCCTCCTCGGGACCGAGCTCGTATCCCCGTTCGATCCCGCGCAGGCCCGCCGCCAGCACGATCGCGAAGGTCAGGTAGGGATTGCACGCCGGGTCGGGTGAGCGGAGCTCGATCCGGGCCGCCGACTCACGCCCCGGCCGCCGCGACGGAACACGTACGAGTCCGCTCCGCCCATGACGGGTCCACCCCACGTGGGCGGGCGCCTCGTAACCAATCGCGAGGCGCGTGTAGGAGTTGATCCACTGGTTGGTCACCGCGGCGATCTCCCTCCCGTGGGCGAGTACCCCGGCGAGGAACGCGCGCCCCAGCGCCGACAGCGGCTCCGCAGAATCCGGGGCGTGAAACGCGTTTCCCTCGGCGCTGAACAGCGACATGTGCACGTGCAGGCCTGATCCCGGCTGGTCTTCGAGCGGCTGGGGCATGAACGTCGCATGGCCGCCGAGCTCGCGCGCGGCCTGTTTGACCGTCACCCGAAAGGTGGTGACCGCGTCCGCCATCGAGAGCGCGTCCATATGTTGCAAGTCGATCTCGTGCTGGGACGGACCATCCTCGTGGTGGGAGCTCTTGACCGGAATCCCCATCTGCTCGAGGTAGTCGATCGTCAGCTTGCGGAAGTCGCCGCCGATGTCGAGCGTGGTCTGATCGAGGTAGGCGCCGTGGTCCAGCGGTCGCGGTGGGCCGTCGTCCTGGGGCTCGGCGAAGACGAAGAACTCGACCTCGCACCCGACCAGGAACGTGAAGCCAAGATCGGCCGCCTGCGCGAGCACTCGCCGCAGGGCATTGCGGGAGTCACCGGGGAATGGCTGCTCGTCGGCGAACCTGACGTCGCAGAACATGCGAGCCACGGCCCCCTCGGGGCGCCAGGGCAGGATCTGGAAAGTCGTCGGATCGGGATGGGCGATCACGTCTCGCTCGGCGAGCCGAGCTGAGCCCTCGAGCGCGGAGCCGTCGATCCCGACGCCGTCCTCGAGCGCGCTCTCCAGCTCGGACACCGGAATTGCGACGCTCTTGAGCAGACCGAGCACGTCAACGAACCAGATCCGCACGTAACGGACCGAGCGCTCCTTGGCTACGCGCATCACATAATCGCGGTGATCGATTCCGGGCTGAGCCATGACCGCCAGAGCCTAAGAAACAGATCGCCCCCGCCATATGTCCACACGGCCTGAGATCCGCGCCGCCGGCGCGCCGCTTGTCGAACCGACCGCGACGCTCGTCACGCGCTCGCAACGGTGACGAGACGTGATGGACACCTTCCTCTCCTAGGTTGCGGCGCTGTAGCCCGTTGCAAGTTGGTCTCGACCGCGCCGTCGGCGGGACCCGAGAGGCAAAGGAGACAGCGAGAGCCGATGAGCACGACCCAACCAACAGCCGCCGCTTTGAGATCCGGGGCTGGGACTCGAACCGGGCCCAAGGGTCACTGGATCGACGACTGGGACCCTGAGAACGAAGGGTTCTGGAAGAGCACGGGCCAGCGGATCGCCCGCAAGAACCTGATCTTCTCGATCCTCGCCGAGCACCTGGGCTTCTGCCTCTGGGTGGTGTGGACGATCGTCGTGATCAACCTCGCCGACATCGGAATCAAGCTCTCGGTGCCCGAGCTGTTCTGGCTCACGGCGATCCCGAATCTGATCGGTTCTGGGCTGCGTATCCCCTACACGTTCGCGATCGCGCGCTTCGGCGGTCGCCTGTGGACGACGATCAGCGCTTCGCTACTGCTGATCCCCGCACTGTTGCTCGCGATCCTCGTCCCGAGCGGCTGGCTGCACCACCAGACCCACAGCGACCAGTTCCTGATCCTGATGCTGTGCGCGGCAACCGCGGGCGTCGGAGGCGGGAACTTCTCCTCCTCGATGGCCAACATCTCGTTCTTCTATCCCGAGCGCAAGAAGGGCCTGGCGCTCGGCCTGAACGCGGCCGGCGGCAACCTCGGCGTCGCCGTCACCCAGCTGTTCGTGCCGCTGGTGATCATCCTCGGCGTGTCGGCGGCGGCGGTCAAGCTCCCCGTGCACCACGTGCATCTCGCCTACGCGGGTCTGATGTGGATCCCGTTGATCGTGATCGTGGCGCTGTGCGCGTGGTTTTACATGGACAGCCTGAGCCAGGCCAAGACCGACACCGAGGCGTACGGGCTGGCGGTGCGCAATCCCCAGACGTGGATCATGTCGCTGCTCTACATCGGCACCTTCGGGTCGTTCATCGGGTACTCGTTCGCGCTCCCCCTGGTGATCAAGAACACGTTCCCGGAGTTTCTCGCCCACCATGCCTTCATCGCCACCTACCTCGCCGGGCTCGGCTTCCTCGGCGCGCTCGTGGGGTCGCTGGCGCGGCCGCTGGGCGGTTGGCTGTCGGACCGCACCGGCGGCGCGCGGGTGACGCTGGTGTCGTTCCTCGGCATGGCCGTCTTCACCGCGCTGGCGATCGACGGCGTCGAGCACCGGAGCTTCACCGTCTTCTTCGGCGCCTTCCTGGTCATCTTCGCCCTGTCGGGGATCGGCAACGGCTCGACCTACCGGATGATCCCGAGCATCTTCGCCGCCCTCGGCCGCAAGCACGCCGAGGCGAACGGGATCGACCCCGAGCGGACCCGCTTTGACTTCAAGCGCCAAGCCGCGGCCGTGATCGGGATCGCGGGCTCGATCGGCGCGTTCGGCGGATTCCTGATCCAGCTCGCATTCCGCCAGTCCAGCCTGCACGTCGCCGCGCTCGTCAAGGCGGAGAAGCTGCCCGCGGCGAAGGTCGCGGTCGCCCACGCCCATGCCAACTGGTCGGTCGGAGCGCTGTGGGTGTTCCTCGCGGCCTACCTAGCAGCCGCCGGCATGACGTGGTTCTTCTACATGCGCAAGCGTGTGGCCGTCGACCGGATGCCGAGCCTGGCCTATGCCTCGGTCTAGCCGCGGGACAGTGCCGGGCAGGTCGATCCGACGAGCCGGAACTGGTCCGCTGCGGGGACGCTCGATCCGACGAGCCGGACCTGGTCCGACGCGGGGACGCTCGATCCGGACCGCCCGAACAGGCTCGACCCGGGAAAGCTCGATCCGGGGCGCGCGAACAGGCCCGACGCGGGGGCGCTCGATCCCGACCGCTGACATCGATCCGGCGGGGGCACCAACGTGGTCGCCGCCGGGACGATCTCGCCGTAGCGTCCAAGATCGTCTGCGCGGGTCTGGCCCTCGACGCGTTCCCGCCCGGGCGGGCGGGCGGTCCGGACGGGCTTCCGTTGGGTCCGGCGGACGCCTGCGCGCTGATCGGCGACGTTCTCGAGCGTCTCGACGGGGACCGCGCGCCGCTGCGGATCACCGCATGTACCTCCGGTGATCAGTGATCGAAGCACATGCGCGCACCCGACGTGCACGGTCCCCGATCGCGGAATGCTTGGGGCTGGAGGAATGGCGGGAGCGCCGGACTGGGGGATCCTGGGGCCAGTGCTCTGACCCCGGCCGCGCCGCCCGCCGACCGCCGGTTTGCTTGGATGGGCGCCGATGTCCAGCCTCCTCATCCTCGTCCGCCACGGCGAATCCACCTGGAACGCCGAGCGCCGCCTGCAAGGGCAGTTGGAGCCGCCGCTGTCCGCGGCGGGCCGCGAGCAGGCGCGTGCGCTGGCTGGGCTGGTGGCTGCGTTCGACATGCCGCGCGAGCGCATCCGCTGCAGTGATCTCGTACGAGCGCGTGAAACCGCCGAGCTGCTCGGCGTGGAGGTCGGGCGGTATGACCCGCGCTGGCGCGAGATCGATGTCGGCGCCTGGGGTGGACGTACCGCCGCGGAGGTCGACGCCGAAGGCGGGGCCCTCACCAACTGGCGCGGTGGTCCGCGTACCGCGCCCGGAGGCGAGCGGTGGGAGGCATTCGCGGCCCGGGTGGCGGACGCGGTGCAGGAGCTGGCAACCGCCGGAGGCAGCTGGCTGGTGATCAGCCACGGCGGCTGCATCCGCGCGACCTGCGCCCAGCTCACCGGCGCGGACGTGCTCGCCCTCGGCTCGCCCCCGAATGCCAGCGCATCAACGTTCGAGCTCGGCGGCCGGTCGCGACTGCTCAGCTACGGCGTCCTGCCCGATGGGCGCCTTCCGACCGGCCTGTACTGAGCACTCGCGCTGTGTCCTGTGGGCACGAGGCCGCACCGACGTCCTTGTTGGCTTGAACTGTCGCCATCTGAGCCCACCCCCTCGGGCACCGATGGCGACCCGGCGGACGAACCTCAGCGCTGGCGCGAGCCGTGCACGAACCGCCGCGGCAACGGAACCGGCGAGAGCTTCTCGGCGGCGGCGCCCAGGAACAGGCGCGGCTGCGCAGCGGCCACGAGGGCGGCGAGTTCGTCGCGCTCGGCGTGCGAAAGGTTACGTGCGCGGCCCCGTCCGACCCGCAGCAGTTCCACAAGGCGGCGACGCTCGCCGGGCGTGAGCTTCTCGATGTGATCGCGGGCCAGCAGCACGACCTCGCCGATCGCCAGCAGCTTCATCACCGGCAGGCGTTTCAGGCCGGGAAGCCGAGCGGCCACCCGCCCAAACGTGTGGTATGCGCCAGGCACGACACCAGAGTGTACGGAGCGGCCGGCCGCGTGTCGCCACGGTGCTCGCGTTAGCGGGTAGGTGCGGTCGATCGGCAGCGTGACCGCGGAATAGGCCCACCGGCAGGCTGGGTCGGTGTAGGGGGTCGCGGCGATCGAGTGCTTGATGGGTCAAGCATATGGCCCACTTCGGGGCTTCTCGAGCCGCTCGAGCAGCGCCACCTGCGCCGGGTTGATCTTCTCCCGCGCCGCCGCGATCCCGAACCACTCGGCGCGATCGATCTCGGGAAACTCGCGCATCTGCCCGGAGCGCGGCGGCCACTCGAGGCCGAACGTGTTGCTGGCCACCAGACCCACGTCGATCTCGCCGGCGAGCGCCCAGGCTCGCACGAGCTTGCCGGACTTCTGGCGGATCTCGCCGAGATCGTGCAGCTCACCGTCCGGTGGCGCGACCCCGAGCTCCTCCTGGAACTCACGGCGCGCGGCCGCGAGCGGATCCTCGCCGCGCTCGCGCTCTCCCTTGGGGATCGACCATGCCCCCGCGTCCCGGCGCGCCCACACCGGGCCGCCCGGATGCACGAGCAGCACCTCAAGCCGATCGTCGCGCCGGCGGTAAAGCAGGATCCCGGCACTCCTGCTCGGGGGGGTCTTCGGGGACGAGGGCACGCACCGAATACTCCTACACCGTCTCCTACATCGCCCGTTGCTAGGCTCGCCAGCGTGTCGTCGCTTGCCCCGGCGCCCAGCCGGGCCATCAGCAGGGGTGCATTAGGTCGGGCGGCAGTTCGGATGGCACCCGGTCGGCTGCGTATCGGTGCCGCGGCGGTGCTCGGGCTGGCGCTCACCGCGGCGCTCACGGCGGCCGCGCTGCTCACCGCCGGAGGAGTCGACCTGGCTCCGAACACCTGGACCGAGATCGCGATCACCGTGCTCGGGGCCGCGCTGGCGGCGGCGGCGCTGCTGCGTAGCGCTCCTGGCCCCGCCTGGGGAGGGGTCACGCTGGCGCTGCTGGTGCTCGTCGGGGGGCTCACCTTCGCCTCGATCTCCTGGTCGGTGCAGCCCGCCGACTCATGGGTCGAGGCCAACCGGACGCTCTCCTACGTGGCGGCGTTCGCCGGTACGGCGGCGCTCGCGCGGCTCGCGCCGGAACGGTGGCCCGCACTGGTTGGCGCCGTCGCGACGACCGCGACGCTTCTCTGCGTCTACGCGCTGCTGGCCAAGGCACTGCCGGCGACGTTCGATCCCAACGACCTGCTCGGGCGTCTGAGCGCGCCGTTTGACTACTGGAACGCCACCGGCTTGATCGCCGCCGTTGGGCTGCCCGCCTGCCTGTGGGCGGGAGCACGACGCGAACGCGGTCGCACCGCCCAGGCTCTCAGCGTTCCGGCGATCGGCATCCTCGTGGCGGCGCTCGTGCTGTCTTACTCGCGCGGAGCGCTGCTGGTGGCGGCGGTCGGGCTCGGCGCTTGGTTCGCCGTCGTGCCGCTGCGTCTTCGCGCCGCCCCGGTGTTGATCCTCGGCGCCGCGGGAGGCGCCGCGATCTCGCTGTGGGCATTGTCCCAGCGTCCGTTCACGCACGACCACGCTTCGCTCGCCTCACGCGGCGCGGTCGGCCACACGTTGGGTCTGGTGCTGATCGGGGTGCTCGGAGCGCTGACGATCGTGGGCCTGGCGGCGACATTCGTGACCGATCGGCACGTGGTGGCCCCCCACGTCCGCCGACGAGCCGGGATCGTCCTGGTGACGCTCCTCGCGCTGATCCCGCTCGGTGGGGTCGCGGCACTGGCCCGCACTTCACGAGGCCTGACCGGCGAGGTTTCGCATGCCTGGAGCACGCTCACCAATCCGAAGTCGGGCGTCGGCGACAGCCCCGAGCGCCTGGTGCAGCTTGGCAGCACGCGCGCGCTCTACTGGAGCGAAGGGCTCAAGGTCGGTGAGCACGCGCTGCTGAGGGGGGTTGGGGCGCTAGGCTTCGCGACTGCGCGCATGCGATATGTCCACGGTTCGGGAGTAGTCGTCCACGCCCACAGCTACGTGATCGAGACATTCGCCGACTTCGGACTGATCGGGCTGGCGCTCAACCTCGCGCTGCTCGCCGCCTGGATGACCGCCGCCGCCCGGGCCGTGGGTGGGGGGACGCTGCGTCTGCGCCCGGTAGTGGCGTTGAGAGGCAGACTCGCGATCCCGGCCAACCCTCCATCACAGCGCGCGGACACGGCACCGGGAGGCGCATCACAGGGCGCGGGCCGGTCGCCGGGACGCGCATCCGAGCGCGCGGGCCTGCTGACGCTGCTCGTCGTCGTGATCATCTTCGGGCTGCACTCGGCGATCGATTGGACCTGGTTCGTGCCGGGAACCGCGTTACCGGCGCTGGTGTGCGCGGGCTGGCTCGCGGGCCGCGGACCGCTCGAGCGTCCGGTGGGACGGGCACCGCGTCGCCGGGGTGCGGCCAGCGCTCCGGGCACGTACGGCGCCGTGCTCACGCTCGTGGCGCTCGCGCTGCTGGGTGCGTGGGTGATCTGGCAGCCGCTTCGCTCAACCGACGCCGGCGACGCAGCGATCGCGGCCCTCAGTCGCGGCGACACGGGCGTCGCGACGGCCGATGCCCGCAGCGCGGTCGCCCGGAATCCCCTGTCGGTGCCACCCCTGTGGGATCTGTCGGCGATCGACACGGTCCTCGGGAACCCCGCCGCGGCCCGGGCGGAGCTCGCGCGCGCGACTTCCGTCCAACCACAGAACCCCGCCACATGGCGGTCACTGGGCGAATTCGACCTCAGGCGCCACCAGCCATCGCCGGCACTCGGAGCACTTTTGGTCGCGCGGCGCCTGGACCCCGGCTCGGTGACGACGATCAACGACGTCGCTCGGGCCACCCGGGAGCTGCGCGCGCAAGCGGCACCATCGCCGCGCGCACAAGCGGGACCTTCGCCGCGCGCACGAGCGCCAGGATCGCCACGCCCGGTGCTCGGCTCGCCACGGAGAGCGCGGTGACCCGCCGCGGGGCTCTGGGCATTGCCGCTGGGCTGCTGACGCTCGCGCCTGTCCCCACGGGGGGCGCGTCGACTTCCGCTGCAGCCCCGTCGCGGGGCGTGCGGGTGCAAGTCGTGCAGACCACGTCGAACCTCTTGGAGCACTTGACCCGCCTGCGGGACCGTCACTTCGATACCGGGCCAGCGCCAGGAGTTCAGGTGATCCACGTCGAGGATCGCGTCCGCTACCAACGGATCACCGGCTTCGGCGGAGCGATGACCGACACCGCGGCCTGGCTGCTCGACAAGAAGCTCTCGCCACGGGCCCGCGCCGCGGCGATGAACAAGCTGTTCGGGGCCGGCGGCATCCATCTGAGCTACGTGCGCGTGCCGATGGGGGCATCGGACTTCACCAAGGATGGCCGGCCCTACTCCTACGACGACCTGCGGCCGGGGCGCTCGGACCCGCGCATGGCGCGGTTCTCGATCGCGCATGACCGGGCGTACATCATCCCGGCGCTGCGCGAGATGCTGGCGATCGACCCGCACGTCAAGATCCTCGCCAACCCGTGGAGCCCGCCGGCATGGATGAAGACCAACCATGCGCTCAACAACGACGCCAACGGGGGAATGCTGAAGCTCTCCGCCTACCGGCCGCTGGCGCGCTACTTCGTCAAGTTCATCCGGGGGTACGCTCGCCTGGGCATCCCGATCGCGGCGATCACGCCACAGAACGAGCCGGGACAGCAAACGAGCTATCCGGGCCTGAACCTGCCTGAGCCAGCCGAGGCACGTTTCATCGCGCACGACCTCGCACCGGCGCTGAGAGCCGCGCGACTACACACCAGAATCTACGGACTCGACTTCCTCTGGGCCGCCGAGCACTACGCGAAGTTGCTGCTCGCCAACCCGACGGTCACCCGGACGCTCGGGGGGATCGCGTGGCACTGCTACGTCGGGAATCCGGGTGCCATGACGATGGTGCACGACCTCGCTCCCGGACTCGGGCAGATCGAAAGCGAGTGCTCGAGCGGGATCGCCCCCGGCCCAGCAGCAGAGCTCGCGATCGCCTCCGTGCGCAACTGGTCGAGCGCGGTGCTGCTGTGGAACCTCGCGCTCAACCCCAGCGGGGGCCCGGTGCAGCCACCCAACGGCGGCTGCAAGCACTGCACCGCGGTGGTGACCGTGCACGAGCGCGCGAGCACCGTCAGCTATGGCCGCGACTACTACGAGCTCGGGCAGGCGAGTAAGTTCATCCAGCCGGGCGCCCGGCGAATCCGCTCTGAGCACTTCGTCAACTACGAGTTCAGGAGCCACCATCACGGGCGAGACTACGCGTCCGCGGGTCTCGACGACGTGGCCTTGGTGAATCCTGACGGCAGCAAAGTGCTCCTCGCCTACAACAACGCCACGCACGCGGAACGCTTCGCGGTGCAATGGCACGGACACTCGTTCACCTATACGCTGCCGCCCCGGGCGACGGCGACCTTCGTCTGGGGCGGACGGGGTTGAACTTCATCTGGGGCGGGATCGGCAGGACGCGTCCGGACCCGACCGCGTTGAGGTCACAAACGTCGTGAGGACGCTAGCCCTTCTCCGACGGGACTCGAGCGATCAGCGCGAGCGTGTGACCGAAGGGTGCGGCGCGGGGCCGGGAGCCGAGCCCGTCGAGCGGCTGGAGTGAGCGCTGAAGCGTCGGTGGCAGTCGCCTCCAGGTGTAGGTGACGGCGTGCAGCTCAGGGATCAGACCCACCGCGCGGGCCTGGGCGAGCAGGCGGCGGGGCGAGAGCGGAATGTCGTCGCGGGTCCCGTGGACGGCTGGGCCGGCACCGAGGCGATTGGCCAGCGCGAGACCCAGGCCGACCGGGTGCCAGAGCCCGGGTTCGATCGCGACGAGCGCTCCGCCGGGGCGAAGCAGCCGTGCCGCTTCGGCAAAGCACGGGTCAAGCGATCCCTGGAAGGCGAGGTGATGGAGGACGAGTCGGTAGAGGAGGACATCAAAGCTCCCGTCCGGGAGTCCGAGGCTGCCCGCACGGCCCACGAACACCTCATCCGCACGCCCGCGGGCGGCGACGCCGGCGACCCGATCGGGGTCGGCGTCGACCGCCACCAATCTGAACCGGGGAACCGGGAACAGGTGCCGGCCCGGATGCCATCCACACCCGACCGAGAGCACATCTCCGTGCTCGACGCCGAGGCGGCGCGCGAGCAGCCGCTGCTCGCGGCGCATCATCTGGCGGTAGTGGAGCTCGAGCGTCGAGCGCCGGCTGAGGCGATCGAACAGGTTGCGCGCGCGGTAGGGCTCACCCCCCGCCGGCTGGGGCCGGGGCCCTGCGGTCGCGATCGCGTCGGTGCCAGCAGCAGTCAAGAAACTGCGATTGCATCACACCCTGTCAACAAAATGTCAGGGAAGCCGGGTTAACTCAAGGCCTGAACCCCACGCGCCCGCGAGGGCGCGCATAAAACCCTCAGTTTGAAGTTGGGTGGCCAGTTCGAGATCGAGGGTCAGATCGCGAAGGCGGGCAATCAGAACAACAGCTCGAGCGGCCTCCTGTTCGGCTTCCTGGCCGCCGCGATCGTGCTGTTCCTGGTGTTCGGATCGTTGCTGGCGATGGCGCTGCCGCTGCTGGCCGCCGGACTGTCGCTCGGGACGGGGATCGCGGTGATCGGACTGCTCTCCCATGCAATCGACATGGCGTCGTCTCCAGCGAGCTGGCGTTGCTGATCGGGCTCGGGGTCGGCATCGACTACGCGCTGTCCATCGTCACCCGCTACCGGCAGGGGCTGCTGCGCGGGCTGACGGGTGAAGAAGCGGCCGTCGAGTCGCTGGATACGTCCGGTCGTGCGGTGCTGTTCGCCGGGATGATCGTGTGCATCGCGATGCTGGGGTTGGATCGACAAGACCGGGCCGACCGAGGCGTTCCGGCCGGTGCTGATGTTCCCGATCCTGTTCGGGCTCTCGATGGACTACGAGGTGTTCCTGATCAGTCGCGTGTACGAAGAGTGGCGCCGGCGCCACGACAACCGCCAGGCCGTCACCCACGGCCTCGCCGCCACGGGCCGCACGATCACCGCGGCGGCGGCGATCATGGTGCTCGTGTTCGGGGCGTTCGTGCTCGGAGGCGAGCGGGTGATCGAGCTGTTCGGCGTCGGCCTCGCGAGCGCGGTACTGCTCGACGCGCTGATCGTCCGCTCGGTGCTGGTGCCGTCGGTGATGATCCTGCTCGGGGATGCGAACTGGAAGCTCCCGAGAGCGCTCGATCGCCTGCTACCCCACTTCAAGGTGGAGGGCAGGACCGCGCGGGAGGCTCACCCCTCGACGGCTTCCTCGGTCACGTCGCGAGCTACCAGCGCCGCGTAGAGCCCGCCGCGATCGAGCAGCTCCTCATGGCTGCCGCGCTCGGCGATCCGTCCCTGGTCGAGCACCACGATCTGCTCGGCGTCGCGGATCGTCGAGAGGCGGTGGGCGATCG
>JBPCRJ010000175.1:0-12228 GCA_050996975.1 Solirubrobacteraceae bacterium
GGAGAGCCGGACGAAACAGCCCGCGAGACGAAACGTATCGAGCAGCTGGCGATGGGTGCGGTCATGGCCGCCGAGCAGCGGTTGGGTTTCGATCCGCACGACGTGAGCGCACTCAAGTGCGGGTACGACGTCGAGTCGCGCATCCCAGCCGAGGGCCGGCTGCGCTTCGTCGAGGTGAAGGGGCGAGCAAACGGTGCGACGACGGTGACGGTGACCAAGAACGAGATCCTGACGGCCCTCAACCAGCCGGAGGCATTCTACTTGGCCATCGTGGAGGTGGACGGTGACAGTGTCGGTGAGCCGCACTACGTCCGGCGCCCCTTTCACAAGGAGCCGGACTTCGGCGCGACGAGCGTCACCTACAGCCTGCGCGAGCTGATGCGGTCCGGTCGTGATAGCGCCGAGCGAACGAGTTCCGAGGATCCGATGGACAAATCGGGAGCAAGCGCGTGAGAAAGAAGCTGATCGAGGTTGCCCTCCCATTGGCCGAAATCAACGCTGCCTCAGCCAAGGAAAAGAGCATTCGCCACGGCCACCCTTCGACATTGCACCTCTGGTGGGCGCGGCGACCGCTGGCCGCCTGCCGCGCCGTGCTGTTCGGCCAACTGGTGGACGATCCCTCGGCCGTGCCAGAGGAATTCCCGACCGAAGCAGAGCAGGTGCGGGAGCGAGAGCGGCTGTTCGACATCATCCGGGCGCTGGTGCTGTGGGAGAACTCCAAGAACCAGACGGTGCTGGATGCGGCTCGGCAGGAGATCGCCCGCTCTGTGGCGCGAGACACGGGGCTGCCGGCACCGCAGACGCCGCACGCCGTGCAGCAGTTCCTGACCGAGCACGCCCCGCCCGTGCTCGATCCCTTCTGTGGTGGCGGTTCGATTCCGTTAGAAGCGCAGCGATTGGGGCTGCGCGCCTACGGCAGCGACCTCAACCCGGTGGCCGTGCTGATCACGAAGGCGTTGATCGAGATTCCGCCCAAGTTCGCGGGTCAGCCGCCGGTGAACCCAGAGGATCGCGCTCGCATGGGCAGCAGCGTGGCCTGGCCCGGTGCCACCGGCCTGGCGGCGGACGTGCGCTATTACGGCCGCTGGATGCGCGACGAGGCCCAGCGCCGCATCGGCCACCTCTATCCGAAGGTTGCATTGTCGGGCGGGCAGGGCGAGGCGGCGGTGATCGCCTGGCTCTGGGCGCGCACGGTTCGCTGCCCCAACCCTGCCTGCGGCGCCCAGATGCCGTTGGTGCGTTCTTTTGCCCTCTCCACGAAGCCGGGCAAGGCCGCCTGCGTTGAGCCGCAGGTGGACCAGGCGGCGAAGAAGGTGCGGTTTGAGGTGCGGACAGGGAGCGGGAAAGCGCCAGTGGGGACCGTGAACCGGCGCGGCGCGCGCTGCATCGTCTGCGAAACACCGGTGCCTTTCGACTGGATAAGGGCCGAAGGGCGCGCCGGGCGTATGCACCAGCAAATGATGGCGATTGTGGCAGAGGGCCAGCGCGGACGCATCTACCTTCCGCCAACGCCGGAACAGGTAGCGGTTGCCGAGCAAGCGCAGCCGGAGTGGGCACCGGACACGAAGCTGCCGGAACACGCTTTGGGCTTTCGTGTGCAGTTGTACGGCATGACGCATCACCGGGACCTCTTCACGGCACGCCAACTCGTGGCGCTGACGACCTTCAGTGATTTGGTGGGCGAGGCGCGGGCGCGCGTGCTGGCGGACGCGGCGGGGAGGGAGGGGGCGCAGGCGCGGGCGGATGCGGTGGCGACGTACCTTGCGTTTGCCGTGGATCGCGCAGTTGATAGAGGATCCACGATTTGCTCTTGGGACAGCAGCCCTAAGATGGAAGCCCTCCGGAACACATTCGCCAGGCAGGCTATACCGATGACCTGGGACTATGCCGAGGGCAACCCTTTCAGTCAGTCCTCAGGGAACTGGCTCAATAACCTCGAATGGGTAGGAGAAGTCGTCAAGGCACTTACGCCCGCAAGCCGTGGCCACGGTGAGCAACTGGACGCAACGTCTGCCGTTAACGGAATCACACAACCGCTCATCTCCACTGACCCGCCATACTACGACAATATCGGCTACGCGGATCTCTCTGATTTCTTCTATGTCTGGCTCCGTCGCTCGTTACGCGACATCTATCCGAACCTGTTCGGTACCCTGCTCGTGCCAAAGGATCGAGAGCTTATCGCCACGCCCTATCGCTTCGGGGGCAGCAAAGAGAAGGCGGAGCGTTTCTTCGAGGAAGGATTGGGCGCAGCATTCTCACGAATGCACGCCGCACAGGCGCCGGGATACCCGCTGACAGTGTACTACGCATTCAAGCAAGCAGAAGACGACAGCGATGACTCGAACCAGCCAGGGGCAGCCGTCGCTTCAACCGGTTGGTCGACCATGTTGGAAGGACTTTTGCAGGCCCAGTTCGCCATTGATGGCACGTGGCCAATGCGCAGCGAATTAAGCAATCGGATGATCGCCAGCGGTACAAACGCCCTCGCCTCCTCCATTGTCCTGGTCTGTCACCCCCTCCCAGCTGATGCGCCCGCCGCTACCCGACGCGAGTTCCTCTCGG
The DNA here is from genome assembly GCA_050996975.1 of Solirubrobacteraceae bacterium. Lineage (GTDB taxonomy): Bacteria > Actinomycetota > Thermoleophilia > Solirubrobacterales > Solirubrobacteraceae > Palsa-465. Next base: position 2,566 of record JBPCRJ010000175.1, read on the forward strand.
CGCTCAAACAGGAGTTGCCCGATGCACTGCGCACGTTACAGCAAGGTAACGTCGCGCCGGTTGATCTCCAGCAGGCGGCCCTTGGTCCGGGCATGGCCGTCTTCTCGCGTTACCATCAGGTCGTCGATCCTAGTGGCACGCCGCTCCCGGTGCGCGCAGCGCTCGGCCTCATCAACCAGGCGCTAGATGAGGTCCTGAGCGCGCAGGAGGGCGACTTCGACGGAGATACCCGTTGGGCCATCACGTGGTTTGAGCAACACGGGCTCGGTGAGGGCGACTATGGCAGCGCGGAGACACTTTCCAAGGCCAAGGACACCTCCGTGGCACGATTGCAAGGTGCAGGCATCTTGCACTCCCGTGCCGGCAAGGTGCGCTTGCTGCGGCGGGTGGAACTGCCAGCGGCTGGTATTTCCGAGAGCCTCACGGACCTCAGCGCTTGGGCGGTGACCCAACACCTCATCAAGGCACTGCAGGACGGTGGCGAGGACCAGGCCGCCACGCTGCTGGCGCGCATCGGCTCGACGGCCGAGGCGGCCCGGGAACTGGCGTACCGGCTGTACCTCACCTGCGAGCGCAAGGGCAATTTACAGGAGGAAGCAGGTGCCTACAACGGCCTGGTCGTCGCTTGGCCGGAATTAGCCCGCCTGGCCGAGGCATGGCGCATTGCCCCGCGCCAGACCGCATTCGCCTAGAAAGGGTCGCCGGCTATGGCCGTCACCAATAACGAGCGCGTCGGCACCACGCTGGACCTGCTCAAGACCGGGCTGCATCCCTTCGGGGAGTGCGAGCTACGTGGGGTCTATAAGGAGCGCTGGGGCGAGCAAGCGATCGCGTGCCTGCGTGATCCGCGCAACGCCGGCAGCGCCGAGGCGCCGCGCTTTGATATTGCCGCCTTACTGACGATCATCTGGGAGCAGTGGCGGCCCGCCTTCGCCCGCGTCTTCGGTCAGTATGAGCGCACGCTGGTGAGCGAGCTACGGGAAATGCGCAACCGCTGGGCCCACCAGACCCCCTTCAGCACCGACGACACGTACCGGGCGCTCGACAGTATCACGCGCCTCCTTACCGCCGTCTCTGCGCCGGAAGCGGCGGAGGTAGAGCGTGAGAAGCAGGAGTTGCTGCGCCGGCGCTTCGACGAGCAGGTGCGCTATGAGAACCGCAAGGCGGCCGTCGCGCCGGTGGAAGGGCGGCCCCAGGCGGGACTGCGCCCCTGGCGGGAGATCGTGACCCCGCACCGTGATGTCGCTTCCGGCCGCTACCAGCAGGCGGAGTTTGCCGCAGACCTCGGTCAGGTCCACAACGGCCAGGGGTCCAGCGAGTACCGCGACCCGGCCGAGTTCTACCGCCGCACTTTCCTCACCGACGGTCTGACTCATCTGCTTACCAACGCCCTTGTGCGTCTCTCCGGCAGCGGAGGCGATCCCGTGGTCGAATTGCAGACCAACTTCGGCGGTGGCAAGACGCACTCCATGCTGGCGCTCTACCATCTTTTCTCCGGCACCCCGGCCACCGACCTGGCGGGGGTCGAACCAGTGCTGAAGCAGGCCGGCGTGTCCCAACCGCCCACCGCCCGCCGCGCCGTCCTGGTCGGGACGGCGCTGTCTCCCGGGCAGCCGCACCGGGCAGCAGACGGCACGGAGATCCACACGCTGTGGGGGGAGCTAGCCTGGCAGTTGGGCAGCAAGGATGGCTATGATCTGCTGGCAGAGGCCGACCGCAGCGGTGTCAGTCCCGGCTCCGACGTACTGCGTGACCTCTTTGGCTTCTTTTCTCCGTGCCTGATCCTGATCGACGAATGGGTCGCCTTTGTGCGTCAGTTGTACGGTGTGGATGGTCTGCCCGCCGGCTCCTTCGACGCCAACCTCTCCTTCGCCCAGGCCCTCACCGATGCCGCGCGCCAGACGACTGGCACCTTGGTCGTCGCCAGTATTCCGGCCTCGGATATCGAGGTCGGTGGCGAGGCGGGCAAGGCGGCACTGGAGCGAATCAAGAACACCTTTGGGCGCATGGAATCGGCCTGGCGACCGGCCAGCGCTGACGAGGGCTGCGAGATCGTCCGCCGCCGCCTCTTCGAGCCGATCACGGACGCCAAGGACTTTGTTAGCCGCGATGCCGTCGCTCGCGCCTTTGCGGAGTTGTACCGCGGCCAGACCGGCGAGTTCCCGGCCAACTGTCGGGAAGCCGACTACGAGCGGCGCATCAAGGCCGCCTATCCCATTCACCCGGAGCTGTTCGACCGGCTCTATACGGACTGGTCCACGCTGGATAAGTTCCAGCGCACCAGAGGCGTCTTGCGTCTCATGGCTGGGGTGATCCACACCCTCTGGCAGCGCCAGGACGGCGGCGTGCTGATCATGCCGGCCAGTGTGCCAGTGGATGAGCCGAGCGTGCAGTTCGAATTGACGCGCTACATGGACGATCCCTGGGTGCCGGTGATCGAGACGGATGTGGATGGCCCTACTGCCTTGCCGGTGCGATTGGACCAGGAGAACACCACCTTCGGCCGCTACTCCGCCTGCCGGCGGGTGGCGCGCACCCTCTACCTCGGCTCAGCACCGACGCTGCACACTAGCCAGCGCGGTCTGGACGACCGCAGCCTCAAGCTGGGCTGTGTCCAGCCCGGTGAGACGGTCGCGACCTTCGGCGACGCCTTGCGCCGGCTGACCGATCAGGCTACCCACCTCTACCAGGACGGCACCCGGTACTGGTTCTCCACCCAACCCAGCGTGACCCGGCTGGCCCAGGACCGGGCCGAGCAACAATCAGCAGACATCGTCTTGGAGGAGCTGCGGCGGCGGCTGCGTGACGAGGCGAAGACGCGCGGTGACTTCGCCCGCGTCCACCCGTGCCCGCCCTCCAGCGCCGAGGTGCCGGACGAGGCGGAGGCACGGCTCGTGATCCTCGACCCCGAGATGGCCCACTCTTTGAAGACCGCCGAAAGCTCCGCCCGGCTGGCGGCGGCGGCCTTGCTCGATCAACGCGGCGGCGGTCCGCGCCGCTTCCGCAATATGGTGGTTTTCCTGGCGGCCGACCGGGCGCGGCTGGCGGAATTGCAGCGGGGGGTGCAGCAGTATCTCGCCTGGAAGTCGATCTGGGACGAGAGGGGCATCCTCAACCTCGACCCCTTCCAGCAGACGCAAGTCGAGCAGCGCTTCAAGCAAGCTGACGAGACGGTGCGCCACCGCATCCCGGAGACCTATATCTGGCTGCTGGCGCCGGAACAGACGCCGAACGGGCTGGTGGAGTGGCAGGAACTGCGGGTGCAAGGGGACGAGCCATTGGCCGTGCGGGCCAGTCGTAAGCTGCGCAACGAGGACTTGCTAATCACCGCTTACGCGCCGACCTTGCTGCGCGGCCAACTCGACCGCATTCCCCTCTGGCGCGGCCACCACGTCGGCATCCGCCAGCTCTGGGAGGATTTCGCCCAATACTCCTACCTGCCGCGCTTGAAGGACAGTGATGTCCTGCTCACCAGTATCCGCAGCGGCATAGGCATGCTGCCCTGGCAGCAAGAGACCTTCGCCTACGCCCAGAGCTGGGACGAGATCAAGCAGCGCTACCTCGGCCTCTTGGCCGGCCAAGCCGGCAGCGTGACGCTGGACAGCAGCAGTCTGCTCGTTAAGCCGGACATCGCCGTCCGGCAACTGGACGCCGAGCAGGCCGAGCGCCGGGAGCGGGAACGCCAGACCACAGACGCCGGGACCGGCACCACAGAGCGTGACGGAGGCACCACTACAGCGACCGAGACGGCAACGACTATCGGGACAAAGATCAGGGAGCACGATAGCCACCAGACGGTGCCACATCGGTTCTTCGGCACCGTACGGCTGGAACCGCTGCGCGTCGGCCGGGATGCGGGTGTGGTGGCCCAGGAGGTCATCCAGCATCTCTCCGGCCTGGTAGGTGCCGAGGTTGAGGTCACCCTGGAGATTCAGGTGCGGGTGCCAGAAGGCGTCCCGGAGCACGCGGTGCGCGTCGTGACCGAGAACTGTCGGGTGCTGCGGTTCGCATCGGCGGAATTCGAGGAGCGTTGATGTGGACCGGCTGGGTGCATCGCGCTTGGTCCCCTTGGGCGACCTCCTCGTAAGCAACGAAGCGCGGGGAATGAGCTAGGACGTGCTCACGTCACCCGCCTACTTCGACGGCGTTCGGCAGCGTGCCCGCGAGCGTTGGGATGCCCTCGAGGCTGATCCAGACCTCGCCGGCCCGTGGTGGCAGCTCTTCCGTCAGGTGCAGTCGCCGCGGCACATTATTTAGGAGTTGCTGCAGAACGCCGACGACGCCGGAGCCACCTGGGCCCGTGCGCACCTGGCTGACGGCGCTCTCGTCTTCGAGCACGACGGCCAGGACTTCGACGCCGACAGCTTCCAGTCGCTCTGCCGCTTCGGCTTCTCCAACAAGCGCCGCCTCCACACGATCGGCTTCCGCGGCGTCGGCTTCAAGTCCACCTTCAGCCTGGGGCCGCGAGTGGAAGTCTACTCGCCGACGGTGGCGGTGGCCTTCCATCAGCGGCGCTTCACCGAGCCCGAGTGGATCGGCGATGCGCTCGCCGAAGTGCCGCGCCACACCACGATCCGCGTGGCGGTCGATCACCCCGGCAAGCTCCGTCAGATGGAAGGCGAGCTCGCCCGCTGGGCCGGGACCCCGGTGCCTCTTCTCTTCTTCCGCTCGGTGCAGCGCTTGGAACTGCAGGGAGAAACCATCGCCAAGGCGCCGCCCGAGTGTGGCCCCGTTCCCGGCTCCCAGTGGGTCGATCTTCAAGGCCGCCAGACCGAGCGGGTTCTGCACCTCGTCTCCGAGGAGGCGGAGTTCCCCGCGGACGCGCTGGAGGAAGTGCGACGCGAGCGCAGCGAAGCCGACTTCGAGCTGCCGCCCTGCCGTGTCGAGCTGGTGCTGGGCATACGGGGCGAGCAGCGCCTGTACGCGGTCCTACCGACCGACATCGAGATCGACGCACCGTTCTCGGCCAATGGGCCGTTCGTCCAGGACCCCGCACGTGAAGGCATCCGCCCACCTTCCACGTCCCCCACGAACAGCTGGCTGCTGCGGCGCGTGGGCGAGCTGGCCGCTTCTGCCATGCTCGCGTGGGTGGGCCACGCGGGCCGCCCGCTCGCCGAGCGGGCGGGCGGCTACGCGCTGGTGCCAGCGCCGGCCAGCCGGGCCGGGTGGGACAACGGCCAGCAAGCCTCGCGGCTGATCGCCGACGCCTTTGGCGAACAGGCCCAACCGAAGCCGTGCTTACTCACGCAAGAGGGGGATCTCGCCGTCGCCGGCGCCTGCCGGGCGCTGCCACCGGAGTTGCACGACGTGTGGGATTCGCAAGCCCTGCGCAGACTATTCGGCGCCGGCAAGCCGCACCTGCTCGCCCGGGAGGTTGCCGGTACCGCGCGGGACGCGCTGCGCAACTGGCAGTGGATCGATGTCACCACGCCGGTGCAGGTGGCGGAGCAGCTTTCCCAGCCAGCCGGCGTGGGGTCCTACGATCCGAAGTCTGTCCCACGGCCCGCTTCAGACGACCAGCTCCTCGTGCTCTGGGACTTTCTCCAGTCGCAGGTGGGCCCGCAGGACGAGACGGCCTACTACGCCGTCAAACGCTGGGTCGTCGTGCCCACCAGGCGGGGGAGCGAGCTGCGTTCACCCGCCGATGTGCTCGTCGTCGGTGGCAAGGAGGCGGCGCTCTCCGATGACGAGTGGGAGTTCCTGACTGGCCAGGTGGCCGTCGCCGATCCGGCTTGGCTGAGACGTCTCGCCGAGGCGCCGGCCGACGAGCAGGGCAAGACCCGATTGGCGCGAGCGCGCGAGTTGGCTCGACGACTTGGGCTGGAGCAGCGCGTGGGTGTCCAGCAGGTCGTAGACAAGGCCGCGACGGAAGCCTTCGACTGGTCACGCCGTGCCCTGCTCGGAACTGCCGAGGTCCGCCTGGCGCAGATCGCGGCGAAGGTGGGCGCGGTCGTTCGGCCCAGCTTCATGTACGTGTGCCAGGACGAGCAGTGGCGCCCGGCGTCTGACGACCTGGTGACCGGGAATGACCCTTCGGTCGAGGAACTGTTCCCTAAGGACTGGCTGGCGGCCCACATGGTGAGCGACGCCTACACCGCGGGCCTGAGCCCGGACGAGGTGCTCGTCTGGCGACGCTGGGCGTCCACCACGTCCAGGAGCGGTCTGCACGACTTCCCCGTCCCCTCTACTACCACGAAATGGTTTTACAGCCGCGCCACGTTGGGGCGGCTGTGCGTCGAGAGGGGCGGCTACGCCCCGTTCCAGTTCTACTATCAGTACCATCAGAACTACGCCTTCATCGACCACGACTTCGACGACGCATTGTGGGCACACTGGCGGCGGCTCGCCGAGCGCGACCCGGATTTCTGGACCTCTTTCGCACGGGCGCTCTTGCGGGCCTGGTCAGACACCGCGTGGGGTCCGCGCTCGACGGCCAGCGCTGTCGAGCGGTGGCACGACAAGCGCCGGCCTTTGGACCACGGTACGCTGGTGGCCGGGTGGGTGCAGCGTCTACAGGGACTTGAGTGTCTCCCGGACACCTCCGGACGGCGTCATCGGCCGGCCGAGCTGCTACGGAATACGCCGGACACGGCGCCGCTGATCGACGTCGAGCCCTTCTTGGCTCCTGAGTTGCATAACTCCCAGCACGTGCGAGTGTTGGATCTACTCGGCGTGCGTAGCCAGCCGGCCAATGCCGACAAGCTCGTGGCGCGTATCCGCGGCCTCACCAATGCGGGCGAGGTGCCCGAACGGCTGCTAACGGAGCTGGCGAATCTCTACCGGGCGTTGGACCGAGTGTCGGTGCGCCTCCCGGCGGAGCAGATCGCGGCGCTGTGGCGCACGTTCCGCGAGCAGCGACTCATCCGCACGGAAGACGGCCAGTGGCAGTCGAGCGGTGGGGTGTACCAGAACAATAGCGACGACCTGCCCGACACGAGTGTGGTGCTGGCGTCCGTGCGCGACCTGCTCCTGTGGGACCGTCTCGGCGTTCAGAAGCGCCCAAGCCTGGAACTCGCGCTTGAGTGGCTGCGTGGGCTGCCGGTGGGGAGGGTGATGCAAGACACCGACCGTCGGCGGATCCGCGACCTGCTCCGGCGCGCACCCGCGCGAGTGTGGGCTGAGTGCCGCGCCTGGTTGGACCTGAGCGACCGGTGGACGGCCACCGACCGGCTGGTCTGGCGGGCGCGTACCCAGGTAATCGGCGACACGCTGTTCAGCCAGGTGCGCCAGACCACGGCCGACCTGTCCATGGTCGAGGCCCCCGATAGCCTTGAGTGCTTCGCCCGCCTCATCCCGATCGAGAAGGCGCTGGAGTGGCGCGTGACGGACGTGGAGCACGCTGTCGAGGACGGGCAGCCGGGCTGGCCGCGCGCGCTCGGCGTCGGCCTCAGCCGCGTGAAGGCAGTCAGGGGGAGGGGCCGGGACGACGAGGCGGACGACGCCACCTTAGCCGAAGATCGTGTCGTCGCCGCCCGGCTGGCCCGCACGCGCTGGGCGCCGGTCCGCCGCCTCCTCGTCGCGCCCCACCTGAACGGCGAACAAGTGGGGCCGCTGCGGGGGCAACGCGTGTCGTGGCAGGCAGACTGGCTCTACGTCCAGGGCACGTCGGCGAGCTACTACCAGCCACTCGTCGCCGAGGTGAGCCGGCCGTTCCGACTCGGCACGCTTCGCGACGCCGTGGCGGCCTGCGTGGACCGGGAGCCGTCCTGGATCAATGCCTATCTTGAGGAACAGTTCGAGATACGAGAGGACACGGAGCCGCCCGATCCCCAGGACGGAGTTGACCAGGACAACACGGCAGAGTGCGTTCCGATGGACGAGGTGCCCACCCCGGAGGGTGAACAGGACGAAACCAGTGACCGTCCCGGCAACGAACAGGAAACGCCGGACACGAACACGACGGAGCCGGAAGACAGCAGCCGTCCACGGGAGCCGCGGCTCCGTGGGTCGCGACAGCCCCCGCCTGAGCAACGCTTCCGCGCGTGGATGGTTCGCAGCGGCTACACCTGGAACGAGGAGAGCGGCACCCTCGTGGAGACATCTTCCGGCGCCTACGTCGGTAGGTCCGCGGACCTGCCGATCTGGACGAAGTACGGCACCTCGGGCGAGGAACTAGAGCATTACTGGATTGGTCAGGGGAGTCTGGATGCCGGAATCGTGATCCCGGCATCAGTCTGGCGCTACTTCGAGACCAGACCCGACGTGTCGCGCCTCGTGCTGGAAGAGCACGGGCGCTTCCACTCGCACCGCTGGCAGGATGTTCGCCACGACATGGCGGAGGGCAATATCGAAAGCTTCGCGGCAGGCCATTTCATCAGGAAGCGACAGACGGTGGTGGCGTAAATGCGAGACTATGCGGCCATGCGTGTCACTTTGCACGGTAAGTGGTTCTCCGGCGCGCTCGGTACAGCGTTTCCCCTTGGGCCAGGCGTGCCCCACCTGGTGCCCCCCCTGGCTGGACTGTTCCTGACGTCGACCCAGCGCTACAAAACCACTCCCCCTGGACAATCGTCCTTCAGCATATCGAGAACCGCACGCTTGGTAGCACCGAGCGTGCCGGAGAACGACTTTAATCCCGGATTCACAGTGTGGCTGTGAATCCGGGATTAAAGTGGCACCATTCTTCGGGCGATATTTGACACTGTGTGTGGACGGCGCGCCAACCAGTGTGCCCGCTGTCCTTTCGCTGGTGACCGTGATCGGCTTATCGCGCGTTTTTTCTCCGGCCTCGGGCCGGTCGGCGGCGGGGTGGCAGGCAGGGGCCGACGCGGAGGAACGAGCGAGAAGACGGCATATCAGACGTTCGCTGCGCGCTGACCCTGCGCAGCGAACGCCTTGCCTGGCCGAGCATGGTGACATTTACCGTCCGAAGAATGGTGCCACTTAAAGGTTCTCCGGCACTTTTGCTGCGGCCCTTTCCCCTGGAGTCCCAGAGGCCGACGGCGCACCATTTTGGACATCCACAAACTCGTGGTGGATCGCGTAGGTGTGACTTTCAGCGATATGTGGCGCGGTTTCTCCAGCGCTTTTTGGCGTCATCATGTGACGGAGAGGACGTGCGAACGTCGGCGGGGTCGGCTATGCTTCCTTCCACCGTGTGCCATCTCGGACGGTGCAACCGCATCGGGAGGACTTCGCTCTGCCGCGTCGCGTCCCGCCAGCGCCGCCCGTCTTCACCTTCCGCCTGCGCTTGCCGGGGTTTGTGGATGAGGACGGGACCAAGATTGACGCCGTCTGGCGGGAGATCGACGTAGCCGCCAACCAAACGTTGGCAGACCTGGGCGAGGCCATCCCGCTCGCCTTCGGCTTCACGGATCCGCACCTGTGGTCCTTCTTCCTGAGCGGCAAGACCTGGGACCGCAGTACCCAGTACGCCCTCGACCGTTCGCCCGGTCCCCTTGGCGAGCCCGGCGCCCGGGCGGCGCGCCGGGTGGTGATCGGCGACGTGCCCTTCCCTGGCGTCCGGGGAACGAAGGAGTTCCTCTTCCTCTTCGACTACGGCGACGAATGGCACTTCCGGGTCAAGCGGCTACGCACCAGCGACACGCTGGAACCAGACGCCGCGTACCACCGGATCGCGGCGCAGCACGGGAACGCGCCGCAGCAATACGAAGGGATGGAGGAAGACGAGGAAGAGGATGACGATGAGTGAACGCTGGCTGA
>JBPCRJ010000041.1:0-13416 GCA_050996975.1 Solirubrobacteraceae bacterium
TCTTGTGGGGGGTGTTTTTGGGGGTTGTGGTTGGTCTTTTGCCCTCCCCTGGGGTTTTTCCGCGGGGCGCCGCTCTGCCCCCCAGCAGCCCGCGGGTGATCGATGGCCCCAACGCCCAGATTCTCGGCCTGTCCGGCCTGTCGGTGGCACGGGACGGAACCGGCGGCCTCGTGTACGTAAAGCAGGTCTCCGGCGTGGCGCACGTGTTCGTCGCACGCCTGGTCAGGGGGACGTTCGTCGCGCCCCAACAGGTTGACCGGTCACTCGGCGGTCCCTCCTCCCAACCGGTGATCGCGGCGGGAGACGGCGGCCTGCTGCTGATCGCGTTCATTAACGCCGGCCAGCTGTACGTCGTGGACCGAGCGAGCACGTCCTCGTCCTACTCGGCGCCGCGGGACCTGTACGGCGGCGCTGCCAGCCCCTCGCTGCAGCTGACCCCATCGGGGAAGGGATATCTGGCCTTCACCGCCGCGGGCGCCGGCGGCCACGACGTCCGCAGCGCCTACTACCACGCCCGCCGATGGGCGCTCGAGTCCACCCCGCTCGACGCCGTCCCCGCGCGGGACGCGGGAACCGGCGCCGGCCGGCCCCGCGTCGCCGCGGCGGGAGACGGGGTAGGGATCGTCGTATGGGGCGAAGCGGGTCACGTCTACTCACGGCGGGTTTGGGGGACCTCGCCGAGCGTCGTGTATGAGCAGGCAGACGTCCCCTCGCTGCCGGGCGCGAGCGAGGTGGCGGCGGTTTACCCGGACGTCGGCGCCGGGGGTGACTCCTCCTACGTGAACGTCGTCTTTGACGAGCTGCTCTTCGACGGCTCGCGCACCCAGTCACGGGTGCTGATGCGCCGGCTGGTGGGCTCGCAGTATGAAGCCGTGACCCCGTCCGACGGTCTTTTCCGCGGGGCGAGCGGTGGCGCCGATCAGCCGCGAATCGCGATCGGCGAGTACGGCCGCGGCTTTGTCACCTCGGCGCGGGATGACTCAAACCAGCTGTTCGCGACGCTGCTGGGCTACCACGGCGCCAGCGTTGGCCAGGTCCGTGTGGACAGTCGCCCGAACGCCACGCCTCCGTATGCGGTCCCCGCCACGACCGGGTTGTACTCCTACGTGATCGCGTGGCAGCACGATCCCGGGCCCGGCGGGTCAGCGGAGATCCGGGCTCGCGCCTTCAACGGATCGGGCTTCGGCCCAGAGCTGGTGCTGTCCTCGGCCAGCCGGGGGCCGACCGACGCCGCGTACGGGCTGTTCGCCGGTGGAGACATCGCCGGCGACGCCGTGATCGCCTGGGTCCAGGGGACCGGTGGGTCGGTGCAGATCGTCGCGACGCAGCTCTACCAGCCGCCGGGCGGGGTCCGGCCGATGAGCGCGCGCGAATACTCGCGCGGCCCTCACCCCGTGCTCAGATGGACGCCCTCGCGCGAGCGTTTTGGCGCGGTGGACTACTTCGTCTCGGTTGACGGCGTCGGGGTCGGGCAATCCGCCACGACCTCGCTGAGAGTCCCGCGCGCGCTCTCGGAAGGCCCTCATCCGTGGCAGGTCACGGCCATTAATCAGGGGGGCCTGGAGAGCGCGAGCCGGATCGGAACGGTGTGGGTGGACACGGTCCGTCCCGTGGTCAGGGTCACGCTGGGCGCCGCGCGCCAGGCGCGATCCCCGCTGCAGATATTCGTGAGCTACACCGACCCGCCCCGGCGCGGGTCGCCGGCCGGCGTCGCATCGGGGATCGCCACCGGATGGGTGAATTGGGGCGATGGCTCGATCGTTCCGATCTCTCAGCGGGCTTCCCACGCCTACCGCGCTTCCGGGCGCTACCGGCTGACGGTAACGGTCGCCGATCAGGCGGGCAACACGACGACGCGCACGCGCTCGGTGCGGATCGCGCGCGCGCACCGATAGCCATGAGGGGCGGGGCGTCCCGCGAGCGCGGCGGCGAGGTTCACCGTCCCGCGAGCGCGGTGGCGCGGTTCGCCCTCACCGCAGCCCCCACGCACGCCGTCGAGTGACCGGGCCGTGTGACGCGCAACACCCGCCACACGCCCGCCGCGGCGACGGCCTCGGTCCCCGTCAGGCGCGGGCTCACGGGTGCCGGGGCGCCGTCGGTGGAGTTGTGCGGGCCGATGAAGTCCACTCCGGGCTTGCGCAACGATGTGCCCACCCGGGCCAGCGTGACGTGAAGCTTCCACGCCAGCGCCGTCTGCACGCCATGGTTGACGGCGGAGAAGCTCGACCGGCAGGGGAACACCCCTCGGTGCCCACCAACCGCGTTCACGGCGGCTGAGAGCTCGTCGAGCGTCTTCACGGCCCGATCGGCCAGGCGCGGCTGCGCACGGGCGCTGGCGATCCGGGAAGCGCTGAGTGGAATCGAGACCGTGATCAGCACCGCCCCCACGGCGAGCGCGGCGATCGGCCCGCCGCGGCTCTTGCGGTCTGCGCGCCCGTTCGCGGGTGCTGGCGGCACGCCGGGGCCCTCGTGCTTCCGGCGCCCGAGCGCGGGGGCGATCAGCCCCCCCAGCAGCAGTGCGACGCGCGCCACCCCTACACCCCCCAGCACGCACAGGACAGCCGAAGCCGGGAGGAAGAACCGCTCGAGACCCGGATAGCCGTCTATAACCATCGCGACGACGAGGCCGATCCAGGCCAGTGCCCCGCCTGCGAGCGCGAGCGTGAGCCGCTCGCGCTCCCTGAACCAGGCCAGCGCCACGGCGATCGCGGCGGCGATCAGGATGGGCAGGACCTGCAGGTCGGCGCTGCGCCGCAGCGCCTCGAGCACCGGATTGCGGCCCAGATGTCCGTTGTACGCCTTCGCGTGCGAGGCGGCCAGGAACGGCTGCCCGGAGCCGATCCATGTCGGGATGAACCACAGGACCGGGATCGCCGCGACGCCAGCCAGCAGCAGCACCCTCAGCTGCGGCTGCCTGATCCACAGCCACACCGCGTAGATCCCCACGAACGGCCACGCCTCGGGGCGGATCAACGAGGCGGCGACCCCGAACGCGAAGGCCTGCGCGTGCCGGCCCGCGAGCGCGCGGTCGATCGCCCACAGCGCGGCGGCGACGAGCATCGGCTCCGAGGCGCCGCGAAACATGTAGTAGGTGAAGTCCTGGGTCAGCAGCACTCCCAGCATCGCCACCACTCCGGCGAGCGGCGCGGCGGCGCTGCCGGTGAGCCGGCAGGCCAGCCGCCACGCGGCGAGCAGCGCGAGCAGACCCCCGGTCCGGGCCGTGATCACCCACAGCGTCGGCGCCGCGGCGCCGAACAGCCCGAACACGCTCGTGAACAGGACCGGCAGCGGCTTCCAGGATGGTCCGCCGCCGGTGACAAAGCTCAGGTGCGGATCGACGACTTCCCGGCCCCAGACGATCCACGCCCACGGGTCATAGCTGGGAACCGTCGGCAGCAGGACCGCCGACACCGCCGCCAGCGCGACGCAGAGGGCAAGCGCGACGAGGGTCGGCGCGGAGCGCTCTCGCGACACTTTCAAGGCGCTGGGCATCGGCAGCGCTCGCGACACCCGGTGATCGCGAGCGAGCATCGGCGCGCGATTGTAGCGATGGCCGGTTTGGCCTCGCGAGCGGCAATGGCGCCCACCAACGAGGTCTTCGCGCGGCTGTAGGCCATACGATGTGCGGACGCGACGCTCTGCGCGCGCCCTTCAGATGAAGCTGCTCCCGCTCGCCCGCTGCCTCGCCGTGTCCCTCGTACTCGCGCTGGGATGGACCGCGATCGCGCGCACGCAGGATCCCGCCGACACGGCCGAGGGTTCTCCGCGGGCCGAACTGACGTCCACGACCACCGCACAGGCGGCCGCCTACACGGCGCAGACCCCCACCCGCGGCGCGCTGTACCGCGACGGCCAGACCGGCCGCTACCTGCTGGGCGGCACCTGGCTCTATCGTCCAGATCCTGGCGACACGGGGATAGCCCAGGCGTCGTGGCGCAAAGGCACCGCTGCCGGGCGCTGGTCGCCGGTCACGATTCCGAACGCGTACAACGCCGGGGATCTCTCGAGCTACAGCATGTCCGGGTCCGTCGGCTGGTACCGCCGGGACTTCGCCCTCCCCAGGGGTGCCTTCCCGGCCTATGTGCGCGCGGGCGCCCGGCACTGGATCGTGCGCTTCGAGTCGGTCAACTACCGGGCCACCGTGTGGCTGAACGGACGCGCGATCGGCAGCCACGTCGGCGCGAACATGCCCTTTGAGCTCGATCTGAGCGGGCTGCGCGCGGGGATCAACCGGCTGATCGTGAGGGTCGACGACCGGCGCTCGGCATCGGACCTGCCGCCGGGCCCGAGCGGCGGGTGGTGGAACTACGGGGGCATCCTGCGCGAGGTCTATCTCCGATCGGCGGCGCGCGCGGACCTCGTCCAGGTGCAGGTCCGTCCGCTGCTGCGATGCCCAGGCTGCGCGGCCACCATCAAGGCGCAGGCGCTCGTGCGCAACGTCACCGCCGTCCCGCAGACGGTGCGCCTGCACGGCGCCTACGGAAGCGCGGCCCTGGACTTCGGCCAGACGACGCTCGCTCCGCACACGACATGGACCGCTCTGGCCCAGGCCCGCATCGCCCACCCGCGGCTGTGGTCGCCCGGGAACCCGGCGCTCTACCGGGCGAGCCTCACGCTGTCGGACGGGGCGGGCCGTTTGCTGGGCGGCTATTCCACCTACAGCGGGGTCCGGAGCATCACCGTCACCGCCGGCGGCAGGCTCGAGCTCAACGGGCGTCTGCTGCACCTGCGCGGAGTGAACCTGCACGAGCAGGACCTGAGGAGGGGAGCCGCCCTGGCCCCCGCGCAGCTTCGCCGCCTGTTCGGCTGGGTCCGCGCGGTCGGGGGCGGCGTGATCCGCGCCCACTATCCGCTCGGCCCGCAGATCGAGGAGCTGGCCGACCGCTACGGGATCCTGATCTGGTCGGAGATCCCCGTCTACCAGCTCAAGAGCCAGTACCTGCGCCAGCCCAGCGTCCTCTCGCTGGCCCACGCGATGCTGGCGCAGAACATCCTCACCAGCCAGAACCACCCGTCCGTCATGGTGTGGAGCATCGGCAACGAGCTGGCCACTCCAGCCACCGGGCCCGAGACGAGCTACATCGCCGGCGCCGCCGCGCTGGCCCACCGCCTGGACCCCACCCGGCCCGTGGGCATGGCGATCAGCTCACCGCCCGGAGTGTCCTGCCAGCGGGCCTACCAGCCGCTCGACGTGGTCGGAGTCAACGAGTACTTCGGCTGGTTCGACTCCGGCGGCGGCACCAACGACGATCGCGCCGCGCTGGGGCCGTATCTCGACGGCGTCCGTGCGTGCTATCCGACGAAGGCGCTGTTCGTCACCGAGTTCGGCTTCGAGGCCAACCGTTACGGCCCGGTCGAGGAACGCGGCACCTACGAGTTTCAGGCCAACTCGATCGCCTACCACCTGCGGGTCTTCGGGGCCAAACGGTGGCTGTCGGGGGCAATGTACTTCGCGCTGCAGGACTTCGCCGCCCGTCCGGGCTGGGGCGGTGGCAATCCCCGGCCGAACCCGCCGTTCGTGCAGAAGGGGATGATCGATCTGCACGGAAAGCACAAGCCGTCGTTCGGGCTGATGGCGTCGAGCTACCGCGCGAGCACCCAGATCGCCCCCGCCCGAGGGCCTTGAGAACCGGCCGCGACAGCTAGCCGCTCCGCGGGCCTTGAGCCCGGCAGCGCAGCAGCGTCGCGACCACGCGGAAGCCGTCGCGGGCCGTCAGCTTCTTGCCCTCTGCGTTCGACCGCGCTCGATAGTGCACCGGTACTTCGAAGATGCGCTCGCCGCGCTGGACCAGGCGCGCGGTGATCTCAGGCTCGATCGCGAAGCCGGCGGAGTGCAACGGCAGGCTGCGAAAGATCTCGGTCCTGAGCATCTTGTGGCAGGTCATGATGTCGTGCAGGTAAACGTTGAAGAGGACGTTGCACGCCAGCGTGACCGCCTTGTTACCGAGCACGAACAGGAACGAGTGGCTCGTGTAGCCGTCGAATACGCGCACCCCGAAGCACGCGTTGGTCCGCCCGTCGAGCAGCGGGGCGGCCAGCAGCCCCAGGTCCGACGGGTCGTACTCGAGGTCGGCATCGAAGATCGCCGAGAGCTCTCCGCGCGCGTGCGTCAGTCCGGTTTGGATCGCCGCGCCCTTACCCTGGTTGTGGGCGTGCTCGACCAGCCGGACGCGATCGTCCCAGCTCCCGGAGCGCAGGATCTCGCGGGTCCCGTCGGTGGAGCCGTCGTCGATCACGATCAGCTCCACGTCGGTCGGAAGCTCGGTCGCCAGCACCTCGCCGATCGCTCGCTCGACGCGTTCGCGCTCGTTGTAGACGGGCATCAGGATCGAAAGCATGATCGGGTGGGTCCGATCCGCCCGCGGGGGCGGATCTGTCTCGAGGTTCGCTAGCCGACCGCGAGCAGGTCGATCACGAACACGAGGGCCGCGTTGGGCGGGATCGCGGGCGGCCTGCCCGCCTTGCCGTAGGCCATGGCGGCGGGGATGATCAACTCGCGCCGGCCGCCGACGCGCATCCCGACGAGACCCTTGTCCCAACCCGGGATCACCGCACCCTGGCCGAGCGGGAACGGCCCGAACGGCTTGGTATCGAATGAGGACTGGAACTGCTTGCCGCCGCTGAACAGCACGCCGACGTAGTTGACGGTCAGGTTGGAGCCGGCCTTGGCGACCGGGCCGCCGCCCGGGATCAGATCCTTGGTGACGACCTGCTTGGGCGCCGGACCCTTGGGCACGCTCACGACGGGCTTCTTCGCCAGCGCCGGAGGCACCTTGGGCGGCGGGGGCGTGGCCGTCGTGGGCGAGGGCGGTGGGGTCGCGGACGCGGGGGCCTGGGTGGCGCCGGCGGACGGCGCGAGCTGGACGCCGGGCGCCTTCGAGGAGCCCCCGCACGCGGCGAGGCCGGCGGCGAGGGCCACGAGAGCCGATCTGGTGAGTAGGCGCGCGGTCATGAAGGGCGGGAGCGTAGCGGGCTGGGCGCTGAGGCGTCTCGGGCCACCAGGCCCGCCGCCGGCGTGGGCCCTGGGCCGCCAGCTGGCGTGAGCGCGGCGCCGGCGGCCGGCAGGCCTGGGCGCCTCAGGAGGCGATCCGTTCGAGCACGGCCGCGTCGACGTCGAAGTTCGCGTGAACGCCGTCCACGTCGTCGTAGTCCTCGAGCGCATCGATCAGCTTCATCAGCGTCACCGCGTCGGGCTCCTGCACCGGCACCCGAGCCTTCGGCAGCTGAAGCTCGTCGGCGCTCTCGATCTCGACGCCGGACTGCGCGAGCGCCTCGCTCACGCGCGCGAGGTCGCCGGGGGTGGTGATCACCTCGAACACGTCCTCGTCGAGCGAGATGTCCAGCGCACCCGCGTCGATCGCCCCGATCAGGTCCTCCTCCTCGTAGCGGCTCGAGTCGACGACGATCACGCCTCGCTTGTCGAACAGGTAGGAGACCGACCCCGGCTCGCCGAGCGTGCCGCCGTGCTTGGAGAGCAGGTGGCGAACGTCGGCGCCGGTGCGGTTGCGATTGTCGGTCAGCGTATCGATCAGCAGCGCCACCCCGCCCGGCCCGTAGCCCTCGTAGACGACCGTCTCGATCTGGGCCGCGTCGACCCCTTCGCCCGTGCCCTTGGCGATCGCGCGCTCGATATTGTCCTTGGGCATCGACGCGTCCTTGGCCTTCTGGACCGCGAGCCCGAGGGACGGATTGCCGTCCGGATCACCGCCACCCTGGCGGGCGGCGATCGTGATCGCACGGGCGAGCTTGGTGAAGTGCTGGCCGCGGCGAGCATCGACGATCGCCTTCTTGTGCTTGATCGAGTGCCATTTGGAGTGACCGGACATCGCCTCGGAGTCTAGGTCGCTCTCACCGAACTGCCTCCGGGTGCTTCTGATACCAGTCGATCGTGCGGCGCAGTCCCTGTTCGAGGGTGACGCTCGGCTGCCACCCGGTGAGCTCGCGCAGACGCGTCGCGTCGACCCACTGGCGGTCGATCTCCCCGTGCGGGACTCCCGCCCCGCGAAACTCGGGTTCGACGTCGCTGCCGGCCAGGCGGCAGATCAACGACACGATGTCACGGACGCTGTGGGGCGATCCGCCACCCGCGTTGAACGCCTGCCCACGCGCCTGGCCGCGCCCGAGCGCCTGCCAGAGCTCCAGATAGGCGCAAACGGCGTCCTCCACGTACAGGAAGTCCCGCTCGGGCGAGCCGTCCGAGCGCACCACCGGCGCCCGGCCCGCGAGCGCCGCGCAGACCGCCTCGGGAACCAGGCGCGAGCGGTTCGTCTCCGCCCCGCCGTAGAGGTTCGCAAACCGGGTCACCGCGACCGGCAGGCCAAAGGTGTGCCAGTAGGAGCGAGCGAGCAGGTCGGCCGCGGCCTTCGACACGTCGTAGGGGTAGACCGGCTGGAGCGGCTGGTGCTCGCGGTAGGGCAGCTCGGCTTGGCGCCCGTAGGCCTTGTCCGAGGAGGCGACGAGCACGCGCTCCACGCCGTGCGTGCGACACGCTTCGAGCACCAGCCAGGTCCCGCGGATGTTGGTCTCGAAGGTCGACATCGGCGCCCGGTTGGCGGTGCCCACGAGCGTCTGTGCGGCGAGGTGAAAGACACTGTCGACCTCGTACTCGTTGAGGGTCCGAGGCACCAGGCCGTCGCTGCAGATGTCGCCGTGGACGACTTCGACGCGGTCGGCAAGTCCCAGCAGCGCCAGCCCTGACAGCGCCGGCTCGTCGCGCCGGATCGCGACCACCCGCGCGTCCGCCCGCAGCAGCGTCCTCACCAGCCAGGCGCCGAGCAGCCCGTAGGCGCCGGTCACAAGGACCGAACGCCCGCTCAAGTCCAGCTCAGCTGCGCTCCGCTCCACCTCAGCTCCAGCGCTTCCACGGCGCGGCGCCCTGCGCCCACAGGTCGTTGAGCGCGATCGCGTCCTTGTAGGTGTCCATGCAGTCCCAGAACCCCTCGTGGCGGAACGCGCGCAGGTTGCCCTCCGCGGCGAGTCGCTGCAGCGTCTCGCGCTCGAGCACGCTGCCCGGCTCGAGCACGTCCAGCACCGTCGGCTCAAAGCAGAAGAAGCCGCCGTTGACCCAGTGCTCGCTGCGGGGCTTCTCCTCGAAGCCTCGCACCAGTCCGTCGTCACTGCACTGCGCCACGCCGAACTGAAGCACCGGGCGCACGACCGTCATCGTCGCCGGCGCCCGGTGCGAATCGTGGTAGTCAAGCAGCGCCCGCAGGTCGATGTCGGCCACCCCGTCGGCGTACGTGGCACAAAACCGGCCGCGGGCGCGAAGCGCCTCCGCGGCCATATAGATCCGGCCCCCGGTGGGCGTCTCCGCCCCCGTCGCGAGACACTGCACCTCGGTCCCGGCCGGCCAGGCTTCGCGGTCCACGAACGACTCGATCTGCTCTCCCCGATAGCCGGTCAGCAGCAGCACCCGCTGGAAGCCCTGCGCCACGTAGATCTGGATCACATGCCACAGGATCGGACGCCCGCCGATCTCGACCAGTGGCTTGGGGATTGCCTGGGTGCGTTCCTGCAGACGCGTTCCACGCCCGCCGCAGAGGATCACGACGCTCGGCGTCTCGGCGGTCACGGCTGGGGATTATCACCGCCGGTAGGATCAGCCGTCGATGGGTGCGATCGCCAACCCCGGAATCTTCAAGGCCTACGACATCCGGGGGCTGTACGGCAGCGAGATCGACACGGACACGGCGGAGCTGATCGGCCGCGCGTTCACGCGCGTGATCGCCGAGCTCGAGGGCAAGCCCCCCTCCGAGCTGCGCCTGGGGCTTGGCCACGACATGCGTTTGAGCGCCCCCGAGCTCGCGGAGAGCTATTGCCGGGGAATGTGCTCCGAGGGCGCGAACGTGCTCGATGCGGGCCGCGTTCCCACCGAGATCCTCTATTACCTGGTGGGGTCGCGTGAGCTCGACGGCGGTCTGATGTGCACCGCCTCGCATAATCCCAAGGCGTACACAGGCGCCAAGCTGGTCAAGCGCGGGGCGATCGCCCTCTCGGGAGATGCGGGCATCGGCGACGTCGCCGCCAAGATCGACGCTGGTCTTGGCCCCGCGCCCGGTGGCGGCACGATGGAGCCGGTATCTCTGTACGAGGAGTTTCACCGCGCGATGATGAAGCTGATCGACCCCGCCACGGTCAAGCCGCTGCGCGTGGTTGTGGACGGGGGCAACGGCATGGCGGGCCCGATGGTCGGTCCGCTGCTGCAGGAACTGGGGGTCGACCTGATCGAGACCTACTGGGAACCGGACGGGAACTTTCCCGATCACGAGCCCAATCCGCTGCTCAAGGAGAACCGCGAGTCCATCATCCGCGAGGTGGTCCAGAAGGGCGCAGATCTCGGGATCGCCTGGGATGGCGATGCCGATCGCTGCTTCTTCATCGACGATCAGGGGACCTTCGTGGACGGTGACTTCGTGACCGCGCTGCTGGCGGAGTCGATGCTGAGCCGGCATCCCGAGGCGACGGTGCTGTACGACGTCCGCGCCAGCCGTGCGGTGGCCGACACGGTCGCGCGCGCCGGGGGGCGCGCGCTGATGAACCGGGTGGGGCACGCGTTCTTCAAGACCCGGATGCGCGAGGAGCACGGCATGTTCGGCGGCGAGGTCTCGGGGCACTACTACTTTCGCGACTTCTACTGCGCGGACTCGGGGACGATCCCCGCGCTGCTGATCCTCGAGCTGGTCTCGCAGCGCGAGGCCCGCCTGACCGATCTGCTCGAGCCCTACCGATCGCGGTACTTCATCTCCGGCGAGATCAACTCCGAGGTCGCCGATCCGGACGCCAAGCTGGAGGAGCTCGCCTCCCGGTATGAGGACGGGCGCCAGCACCGGCTGGACGGAATCTCTGTCGACTACGACGACTGGCACTTCAACGTGCGCTCGTCGAACACCGAGCCGCTGTTGCGGCTGTGCCTTGAGTCGGTGCAATCACGTGAGGAGATGGAGCGCCGCCGAGACGAGGTGCTCGGTGTGATCCGGTCGTGAACGAGGCCGATTCCGGCCCCTCCGCGGCGCCGGACTCGCTCGCGCTCGCCGCCCGCCACGGGATTCACCTGCTCGCGATCCCCACCCCGTTCCTCGTCGGTCGCGTGAACTGCTACCTGATCGAGGACGAGCCGCTGACGCTGATCGACACCGGTCCGAACTCGGGCAAGTCGCTGGACGAGCTCGAGCGCGCGCTCGCGCGGCACGAGCGGACGATCGAGGAGCTCGAGCTGATCGTGATCACCCACCAGCACATGGATCACGTGGGCCTGCTCGAGATCATCGCGCGCCGGTCCGGGGCGCAGGTCGCGGCGCTCTCGTTGCTCGGACGCTACCTGGAGGACTTCGACCACAGTGCGGCCGACGACGACGCGTTCGCCCAGGCGATGATGCGCCGGCACGGCGTTCCCACCGATCTGGCCGGCGCGCTGGGTGCGGCCGTGGCCGCATTCAGGGCGTTCGGGTCAAGCGGACGCGTCACGCGTGCGCTGTGCGACGGCGACACGCTGCGCTGCGCGATCGCCGCCTGCAAGTCCTTCATCGGCCGGGCCACAGCCCTTCGGACACGATCTTCTGGGACGAGCACCGGCGGATCCTGTTCGCCGGAGACCACCTGCTGGGTCACATCTCCTCAAATCCGCTGATCTCGCGCCCGCTGTCGGAGGGTTCGAGTGGATCTGGGGAGGCCGGAGGTCCGGGTGGGCCGGATCAGGCCCACGCCGGGGAGCGCCGGCCGACGGCGCTGATCGACTACATCGACTCGATGCGCGCGACGCGGGAGCTCCCGGCCGAGCTGGTCCTCACTGGGCACGGAGATCCGATCGTAGACCACGTCACGCTGATCGACGAGCGCCTGAGGCTGCACCAGCGCCGAGCGCGCAAGCTGCTCGGGATGCTCTCCGTGCGGCCTCTGACCGCCTACGAGGTCGCGCTGCAGATGTGGGGCAACGTCGCCGTCACGCAGGCGTATCTGACCTTGTCAGAGGTGCTCGGCCACATGGACCTGCTGGCCCGCGAGCAGCGCGTGCGCGAACTGGCGCAGGACGGCGTGGTCCGCTTCGAGGCGGTGAGGTAGAGGAGGTCGGATGGGTACGTCGGGCGCGGCGTGGGTAGATCGGGCACGCGGTGACCGGGGGGCGCTTGGCCGGTGCTGGTGGTGTGGTCCCGCGCCACAGACTCGGAGAGCGACCCCGGCTCAGGGGTACGCAGAGTGGCCGCGGCTCAGCGGCGAGACGGTGGCGCTGGCGCACTCGTACGCCCCCTGCCCGATCGGCATGCGCAGCGTCACGGTGTCGTCGGGCGCAATCACCTGCAGGCCGTAGGCGACCGTGCATCCGATGCTCGCGCTGCTCGCGTTCTGGTGCGTGACCCCGAGGCGGAACGAGACGCTCGAGCCGGGAGCCACGACGAGCGGGGCCACCGGCACGGCGCCGAAGAAGTCGTGCGTGGTGCGAGTCGGCGTGGTCGGAAGCGGTGCGCCATGACGATCGAGGAACAGGACACCTGGATATCCGTAGCTGCGACAGCTGGTTGCGCTCACGTTGCGCAGCGCGAACCCGAGCTCGCCGTGACCGGTGGCGCCCTGCTGGCCGAGGAAGGACAGCGCCAGCGTCGCGGCGCGGCAGGCGGGCGGCCCCGACGCGCTGCCCGGCGTGGTGCCTGATCCCGTGGCGGTCGACGTCGCGGTTGTGGTCAGCGTGGCGGTTGTGGTCGAAGCCGCGGACGCCGTCGAAGTGTGGACGGACGCCGCTCCGCTGCTGCTGGCGCTCGAGCCACCGCAGGCGGCGAACATCAGGCCGGCGAGCACGACAGCGGGCAGTCGCATCAAGGTGATCTTCGGCGCCGGGTGCACGGATCCTGCTCGGCGACGGTCGCACAGATCCTGCTCAGGGGGTCGCTGGTCGCGCAGATCCCGCTCAGGGGCGGGGAGCCCGGCGATCCGCCACTCCGGAGATCAGGGCTCAGCGATCCATCGCCAGCAGCAGCTCGTGCAGCCGGGTCTCCCCCGCCAGCTCGGGATGGAAGGCGACCGCGAGCACGTTGTCCTGCCGCACGGCAACCGGATGGTCGTCGATGCGGCCCAGCACCTGCACCCCGGCTCCGTGCTCGTCCACCCAGGGAGCGCGAATGAACACAGCGTGCACCGGGCCGCCGGGCAATCCCGTGAGCTCGAGGTCGGCCTCGAACGAATGCAGCTGGCGCCCGAACGCGTTGCGGCGGGAGCGTACGTCGAGCACCCCCAGATGGTCACGATCGAGCATGATCATGCCGGCGCAGGTGCCGAGCACGGGAGTGCCGCCGCGCACCAGCTCGCGGATCGGCTCGCCGAGTCCCTCGCGATCGATCGCGAGGGAAACCAAGGTCGAATCCCCGCACGGAAGGGTCAGCGCCAAGAAAGCCCCCAGCCTCACGGGGGACCGGCGCTCCCAAAGAG
>JBPCRJ010000128.1:0-29990 GCA_050996975.1 Solirubrobacteraceae bacterium
CGCTCCCGCCAACACCTCCGCCGACCACGCCTCCAAGCGCTCCAACACGACCCACGGCATAAACACGCCGTCCCCGGCATCCACACCCGCAGCTTCCACAACAGCCATCATGACCTCCTCGCGTCAGCAACCAAACGCGAGAAGGATTCGCCGCAACTAGCGAGAATTCCTACTGCACAGCTAACAAAGCACTATTAACAATCCTCTGGGATCTGCGCGGCGCTCGCGTACGCGCGTACGCGCGGGAGGCCGACGCCCGCCACGTTTCTCGTAGCGGCCCGGAGGAGACTCGTCCTCTCCGCCTGCCACCACTCGCGCTACGCGCTCGGGTGCCGTCGGCACGCTACGCGCAGGCAAGCGGCGAGAAGACGGCGCCGGATGATCACCAAGAGCGAGCTGCGGCAGGCTGGTCTCCTACCAGGCGCCGATGTCGCTCAGCTCCACGGCGAGGTCGATCGACTACGCCACGAGCTCAAGGCGCACCGGCTGTTGACCGAGCGTGCGCAGAGTGAAACCGCCACCGAGCGCCAAGCTCGCGAACTCATCGAGCAGACGATGCATCGCGAGCGCGCCGAGAAGCAGACCCTCCAAGCGCAGCTTCAGCAGATCGAGCAAGCACACGTCGAGGCGTCGGGCAAGCTTGAGCAGCTCGCCGATGCCCGGTTCTTCGCCCGTCGGCGCATCCTGCGCGAGCTGCGCCACTCAACGGCTAGCAAGATTCTCAGCCAGCTCTGTGCCGTCCTCTCGACCCTCCCGCGTGGAGTTCACCCGGCACGCGCTTGAGCGCTGCTCCGAATACGGACGAACGCCCACCGACGTAGGCGAGGCAGTGCTGGCCGGTCACCACCGGAGAGAACGCAACCAGAATGATGCGGACTGGAAGCTCAGCGCCGCCGGCACGATGATCGTCTACGACTGGCCGGCCGGTGACGATGCCCTCACGGCGCTGGTGGTCAGTCTTTGGCCGGCCCGGTAGCCTCGGCTGAAACGATGAGTCACTACGACCGCGAATCCGACATCGCAGCGCTCAACCTCGAAGGCTTCGACGGCAGCCAGATCTTCGGCGAAGATTACGACTGGGGATTGCTTCTACGTGACCGCAAGACCCAGGCAGTGGTCGGTGTCGAACTCTGGCGGGCAAGCGACCGGCTTCCGGCCGAGCTGCTCCAGGCGCTACCCGAGCCGGTTGTACGGGCCCGGATCGTGATCGAGCGCCAACCCGCGTGATCTAGGTCCCTCTGCGGCGGACCGCCGCAGGCCCTTCGAGGACCGCAGCGGTAGTGAGATGCAGCGCGCGTAGGGGTTGCGGCGGATCGCCGCAGCCTATGCCACGGGTCAGAGCGGCTTAGGACACGCTGAATCGAGCGAACCGCGCACCTGGGCGCGTACGACGGCCCGTTCTAGGCGCTCTCGGCGGCCCGCGGCGATCCCCGGCGAGCGCCACGGGGCAGCGGAGCGCGCCGTAGAGCGCGCCCGAGGGCCGCTGAGGCGTCGCACGACCAGCGACCAGCCCGAGCGCTTCTCGCAGCGGACCAGCTCGTAGGCGGGGTCGGTCGCCACGATCCTCGCGCCGGCGCGGTTGAGCGCTTCACGAGCTGCGCGCGGCCGCTTGAACCCGCCGAGGGGCTGCACGTCGCTGAACCGTCCCGGGCGGGTCGCCGGTCTCGATCAGCGCCACGCCGGCGTCCACTACGGATCCGCTGACCGTGGATCGGCCGTGCGGGTCGCCGGTCTCGATCAGCGCCACGCCGGCGTCCAGCGTCGGGGGGATCGTGGCGCGTGAGCGATTTTTCTCCCGTCCTGAGGCTCGCAGCCGATGCCGCCGCCGGTTGGCGGCGGCCAGCAGCGCGAGCACGGTGGCGGTGAGGGCCCCCAGCGCGGCGACGACCAGGGCAGCCCGAACGCCGGCGGTCTCGCTCAGCGCGGTCGCCGGCGACCCGGTCAGGCCGAACACGGCGACCGCGACGGCGACCCCGAAGACCGCGCCGAGCTGACGAGCCGTGCTGAGCGTCCCCGAAGCACGTCCGATGTCCGCCGGTAGGACGGAGCTCATGATCACCGCGGTCAGGTTGGGAATGACGATGCCGATCCCGATTCCGATCCCGGCGAGTGCGGGCGCGAGCGAAGCCGGAGCGCTGGACGGTTCCAGCCCGACGGCGAGCACCAGCATCGACGTGGCCACCAGCGCGAGGCCGCCGGCGAGCGCCCGCGGGGGCGCGATCCTCTGTCCGAGTCGCGCGCCGATCGGCGAGACGAGCAGAGGCATGATCGTCCAGGGCAGCGTCCACACACCGGCCATCAGCGGGGTCTCGTGGCGGACCGTGGACAGGAACTGGACGATCATCAGAAAGGCGGCGAACATCGCAAAGCCGAACAGGAAGCCCGCTGCGTTGGTCGCCGAGAAGCCACGCTGGGCGAACAGCCTCAGCGGCAGCATCGGATGCGCGGCTCGACTTTCCCAGAGGACGAACAGCGCGAGCGCCACCGCCCCCGCGGCGTAACCCGCGAGCGTCGAGGGCGCACCCCAGCCCGCGTCGTTGCCCTGCACGGTCGCCCAGACCACACCAAGTAGCCCGGCGCTGACGAGGCTCAGGCCCAGGCCGTCGACGGGCTCGCTGGGCCCCCGGCTTTCGGCCAGGACCCGGGGCGTGGCCACCGCGGCAATTAGGCCGACCGGAACGTTGATCCAGAAGATCCAGTGCCAGGACAGCGCCTGCGAGAGCAGGCCGCCCGCGATCGGCCCGAAGGCCACCCCGGCCCCTGCGATCGCCGACCATGTCCCGAGCGCCCGGCCGCGACCCTCGCCCGGGTAGGCCGCCGTGAGCAGCGTGAGCGTGAGTGGCATCAGGACCGCCCCGCCCAACCCCTGAATCGCCCGGGCGGCGATCAGCAGGCCGACGTTCGGCGCCAGCGCCCCGGCGGCTGAGGAGACCGAGAACACGAGCAGCGCCCAGAAGAACATCCGTCGGCGGCCGAATCGTTCGCCCAGCGCCGTCCCGGTAAGGATCAGGACGGCAAAGGAGAGGATGTAGGCGTTGACGATCCACTGCAAGCTGGACAGGGACGCATGCAAACTGTGCTGGATGCTCGGCAACGTGGAGATGACGATCAGGTTGTCGAGCACGATCATGAATAGCGCCGCGCCGGTGACGGCGAGCACGGTGGGGCGTCCGTCGGGGCGCTCAGCGGCAGAAACGGGAGAAGAAGAGTTCATGACTGGTACGATCAGCGAGATCGGATGCAGGTACAAGAGAGGGAGTTATCCTGGTAGTTACGACACCCCCTAACACGCCTGGCGAGACCGCGGGGAGTGACGCCGCCGACCGGACTCCGCGCACCGGCGCCACCAACGGCAACGGCGCCGCGCCGCCCACCGGCGCCACCAACGGCAACGGCGCCGCTTCCCACCCTCCCAAAATCGGCAACGGCACGACCCCACGCACCGCCACCAACGGCGACGGATCCGCCCTGCGACGAGCTGAGCTCGCCGACTTCCTGCGCGCGCGTCGCGCCGGCCTGCGCCCTGAGGACGTCGGCCTTCCCGGCGGCGGCCGGCGCCGCACCCCCGGGCTACGTCGTGAGGAGCTGGCCCAGCTCTCGGGAGTGGGGACGACTTGGTACACCTGGCTCGAGCAGGGCCGCGACGTGCGCGCCTCGCTCTCGGTGCTCGAGGCCCTGGCCGGCGCGCTGCGACTGACCCCCGCCGAGCGCACCCACCTGATGCTGCTCGGCCGCGGCGAGCCTGCGCCCCCGCGAACGTGCGAGCGGGAACTGGTCTCGCCGACGTTGCGCAGCCTGATTAAGACGCTTGGTCCCAACCCGGCCTACCTGCTCGGGCGTCGCTGGGACTTCCTGTGCTGGAACGCCGCAGCTGGCTCGGTGTTCGGCGAGCTCGGACGGGTCCCCGCCGAGAAGCGCAACCAGATCTGGCTGATGTTCATGCACCCCGCCTGGCGGGAGCTGTTCCCCCACTGGGAGCTCAGCGCGAAGGCGTGCGTGGCCAAGTTCCGCGCTGATCATGCCAAGTACGGCGGGGAGCCCGCCTTCGACCAGCTGCTGGCGACGCTGATCGAGGGCAGCCACGAGTTTCGCGCGTTCTGGTCCCGCCACGAGGTGCTCGACCCGGGCGAGGGACGCAAGCAGCTGAACCACCCGGAGGTCGGCTGCCTACGGTTCGAGCATGCCGTCTTTCGCCACGCCGAGACCCTCGAGCAACGACTGATCCTCTACTCCCCCCACGACGCCGAAACCAAGCGCAAGCTCGACCTTCTGATGAGCACACGGCACTGAGCGCAGTCAGCCGGGTGGTCGGAGAGGTTTCAGAGAAGGCTGCTTTGATGGTGGTGGCGAGGCAAACCTATGATCGGAGCGGATCGCGGTGATCGAGGTGACGAATGTGACCAAGCGCTACGGCGAGAAGGTCGCCGTGAGCGAGCTCACGTTCACGGTGCAACCGGGCATCGTGACCGGGTTCCTCGGCCCCAACGGCTCGGGCAAGTCGACCACGATGCGCCTGATCCTGGGACTTGACGCGCCCGACACCGGGTCCACGCTGGTGAACGGCAAGCCCTATCGCGAGCATGCCGAGCCGCTGCACGAGGTCGGGGCCTTGCTCGAGGCGCGCTCGGTGCACACCGGGCGCTCTGCGTTCAATCATCTGCTTGCGCTGGGGCAGACGCAGGGGATCGACCGCGCACGGGTCAACGAGCTGATCGACATGGTGGGTCTGCGGGACGTCGCGGGCAAGCGCGCGGGCGGCTTCTCGCTGGGGATGGGGCAGCGTCTGGGGATTGCTTCGGCGCTGCTCGGGGATCCGCACACGGTAATGCTCGACGAGCCGGTGAACGGACTCGATCCCGAGGGCATCCAGTGGGTGCGCCACCTGCTCAAGCGGCTGGCGGCCGAGGGTCGCACCGTGTTCGTGTCCTCACACCTGATGAGCGAGATGGCCCTCACCGCCCAGCACCTGATCGTCATCGGTCGCGGTCGGCTGATCGCCGACATGGACGTCGACGAGTTCGTGCGCGGCGCCTCCAAGCAGTCGGTACGGGTCCGCTCACCGCAGCTTGACGAGCTGGCCAAGCTGATCGATGGGCCGGAGGTGAGGGTCGAAGCGGTGGAGCCCTCGGTGGCCGAGATCAGCGGGCTGGACTCCGAGCAGCTCGGGAAGATCGCCGCCGTGCACGAGATCGTCTTGTACGAGCTGACACCGCATCGGGCGTCACTGGAGGAGGCGTTCATGGAGCTCACGCGCGACGAGCTCGAGTTTCACGTCGATGATATCTCGCAGACCGCGAGCGAGCCCGAAGGAGCGATCCGGTGAGCGCCGTCAGCGCCCCGGCGACGGGCGCCGGGGCGGTAACGCAACGCCGGGTGGCGCTGTCGGAGTGGACGAAGCTCCGATCGGTCAGATCCACCCGCTGGTCGTTGTTTGTGGCCGTCCTGCTGATCGTCGGGATCGGGATTCTCGTCTGCATTGTGTTCAACTCTCGATGGCCACACCTGGGCGCGGAGGAACGTCAGCACTTCCATCCTCTGCGCGTGAATCTGGCCGGAGTCAACTTCGCGCAGCTGGCCTTCGGGGTGCTCGGCGTGCTGGTGATCACGGCCGAGTACTCGACGGGCATGATCCGCGCGACCTTCTCCGCGGTCCCCAAGCGCCTCCCCGTGCTCTGGGCCAAGGCGCTTGTGTTCGGAACGGTCGCGTTCGCGTTCAGCCTCCTCGCGGTGATCATCGTGTTCTTCGTCGGGCAGGCGATTCTCTCCGGACAGCACATCAACATCGCGCTCTCGCATCCCGGCGCTCTGCGAGCGCTGATTGGCGCGGCGCTGTACATGACCGTGATGGGTCTCTTCGGCCTCGGCCTGGGGGCGATCTTTCGCAGCACCGCCGCCGGGATATCCGCGCTGGCCGGGATCGTGTTCGTGCTGCCGCCGATCATCGGCCTGCTGCCCACCAGCTTCAGCGACTCTGTCAGTCCATACCTGCCCAGTAACGCCGGCGGCGCGGTGTGGACGATCAACCCCGACCCCCACACGCTCGCCCCCTGGGCCGGCTTTGGGGTCTTCTGGGCCTACGCCGTGATCGCGCTCGCGATCGCGGCGCTGCTGATGCGCCGGCGCGACACGTAGCCGACGATCGTCGGATTGGGGGCTGCGCCTTGCCGGGCTTGCTCTAGGCTGATCTCCGTCCTATGCAAACCGAGCTTTCCGGGTAGAGCGATCGCATGTCAAGCGCACGCGATGATGCCCGCTACCAGGAGGTGGCCCCGCTGGGATCGGGTGGTATGGCGACCGTGACCTTGGCGCAGGACACGATGCTCGGGCGCCGGGTTGCCCTCAAGCGCGTGCATGCGCACGCCACGGGCGATCAGCAGGGGTTGAAGCGACTCCGACGCGAGGCGCTCGTCGGTGCTTCGCTCAACCATCCCAACCTCGTCGCGGTCTACGACGTGCATGGAGACGATGACGCTGAGCTGGTGATCGTCATGCAGTACGTCGACGGAGACACGCTGCGCGACGTGATCCTCGGCCGCGGGGCGCTACCCGCACCGGAGGCGCTGCGCATTCTCGAGGGGGTGGCGGCCGGCCTCGACGCGATCCACGATCAGGGCATTGTCCATCGCGACGTCAAGCCGGCGAACATCCTGCTCGGCAACGACGGCCAGGTCAAGCTCGCGGATCTGGGAATCGCCGCGGTCGCGGATCGCACCCAGATCACGACCGCTGGTGCGGTGGTGGGTACGTTCAGCTACATGGCGCCCGAGCAGTTGGACGGCCGGCCGGCCGATCCGAGAGTCGACGTCTATGCCCTGGCGGCGGTGGCGTTCGAGATCCTGTGCGGCCAGAAAGCCCGCCCAGAATCAAACCCGCTGGCGCTGGCGCATGCGATCGCGACGCTTCCCCCACCCGACCTGCGTGACCGTGTGGCGTCGGCGTCGGCGGGGGCAGCGGCCGTCCTGCAACGCGGCATGGCCTCCGATCCGTCGCAGCGCCCCGCGACGGCCGGCGAGCTCGTCAAGCGCCTGAAGGCCACCCTTGACCCAAAGACGACCGAGCCCGTGGTGCGCCGGCCCGGGCCGCCCGCACCGGTGACCCGCCGGCACACGGGATCAACACCTCTGATCCCCCCACCCGCGGCGCGCCAACCCGCAACGTCCCCACCCATGGCCCGCCAACCCGCAGCGCCCCCGGCCCCAGCGCGCCAACCCGCGGCTCCCCCACCCGTGCCCCGGCCGTCCGGCAGCGCGCGCGGGCAGGCGGCGGCCGACGAGCACGTCCGGCGCCCGGGAGAGCGGAACAAGAGCAGGGCCGCCGTGGCCGCGGTGGCCGGTCTCGTCGCGGTCGCGGTGCTCGTCGCCGCGCTCAGCTCTGGTGGCGCGAGCGGCTCCCATCGAACCGTACGCTCCGCCCAAGGCGCTCACCGAGCGGCGGGCGCAGCGCAGAGCCCCTCCACCCGCGGCGCGTCGACGGGGCCGGCCGCCGGCTCGGCCCCCGGTGCCCGCGGCGGCACGGCTTCGTCCTCGCGCGCGAGCGCCGGTGGCCAGACCGGGGCTTCAGGCGCCGGCGCGGCGCCAGGAAACGCTGTCACCGCGGGCGCTGGGTCCCCCTCGGGCGCGGTACAGACCTTCTACGGGGATGCGGCTAGCCACAACTATCGCGCCGCGTGGGCATTGGCCGACACCAACCTGCGCAGTCAGCTGGGAGGATTTGACTCGTTCCAGGCCCAGCAGAGCGCCGTACGCTCGATCACCTTCCATCGAGCCCAGACACGCCCCGGCGCGAGCCCAGCCTCGGCGACGGTCGAGCTTCAGACCACCTCGGTGTTGACTGACAAGACCCAGCAGTGCGCCGGCACCGCACGGACGCTGCGGCCCCCCGGCGGCACCTGGCTACTGGATCGAATCTCGATCGACTGCACGCCTCCGTGAGCCTTCGGGGCCCCTGAGGCCCGGGGGAGGGCCCTCAGGGCGCGCCGGCACGGGTCAGGCAGCGGGGAGGGCCTCAGGGCGCGCCGGCGCGGGTCAGGCAGCGAGCGCCGCAGCGAGCGCCGAGGGCCGCGGCCTCCTCCACCGATGCCCCCGTGGCCAGGGCGAAGGTGAATCCGGCGGCGAACGAGTCACCGCAGCCGTAGGCGTCGTGTGGCTCGCCGGGAGGCGGCGCCGCCGGCCAGCTCCCCTGCGACTCGCCCCACCAGCGGCCACCTTTGGGACCCTCGGTGGCGACGAGCAGTCGGGCTCGATCCCCGATGCGCCTCGCCCAGGCCCACTCGTCCGGGTCGTGATGGCTGAACACGAGCGCATCGATCGCGGGCCCATCGGCCTGCAGGGCGGCGCGTGCCCGCGGCGAGGCGACCACGGCGTGGGCCTCCCCCGCTCGCTGCAGCGCCCCCGAGTCCCCCGCCGTGACGTAGACGCCCTCGGCGCCGCGCAGCCGGTCCCACGGCAGCTCATCAGAGCCCAGCGGCTGAAGGCGCTCGCCGAGCGTGACGATCGTGCGCTCCCCGCTCTCCTGCAGCAGGGTCACCGCCCTCCGGGTGGGCTCCGTGCGCCATGCCGCGTGCACCCGCACGCCACGCTCGGTGAGCTGTGCCGCGGCGGCGTGGCCGTGCGCGTCGCGCCCCAGCGCGCAGAAGAAGTCGACCTCGGCGCCCAGCTCGGCCAGGACCACGGCCACCACTCCGCCACCCCCCGCGGCGCGGGTAAACGGGGCCTCGGAGTGGACCACCTCTCCGGGAAGCGGGAAGCGCTCCACCGGGATGAAGTCCACCCACTCGACATGCCCGACGACGCCGACTCGCGTCATCGCCGCTGGAGCGCAAAGGCCCGGGTCGTGACCGTCATCAGGCTGGACAACATGCCAGAACGCGACTGGTCGACGAAGATTCGATCAGGCCACCAGTCGCACGATCGCCACGACTCCGACCAGCACGATCAGTGCGCGCAGCGCCGCGGGCGGCAGCCGGCGGCCCTGACGGGCGCCGAAGATCCCGCCGAGGATCGACCCACCGGCGATCAGCAGCGCCGGCAGCCACGCCACGTGCGCCACGCACGCGAATATGACGCCGGCCACGAAGTTCACCAGCCCGGCCAGCACCACCTTGAGCGCGTTGATCCGCTGCAGGTCGTCGTCGAGTGCCGTCCCCAGGATCGCCAGCAGCAGGATGCCCTGGGCGGCGCCGAAATAGCCCCCGTACAGGCCGCTGGCGAACACCGCGAGCGTCGCCGGCATTCCGGCCCGCGCCCGCGCGGGAGACCGGCGAGCGGCAAGCGCGCTGGACAGGCGGGGCTGCACGAGGATCAGTACCAGCGCGACCCCGATGAAGGCGGGCACGATCGCCTTGAACGCCGACGCCGGGAGGATCAGCAGCGCCACCGCGCCGCACACGCCGCCGAGCAGCGATGCGACCGCGAGCGGCACGATCCGCCGGCGTTGACCGATCAGCTCACGGCGATAACCGACGGCGCCTGCCGCCGAGCCCGGTACCAGGCCGATCGTGTTCGAGACGTTGGCCACCACCGGGGAATAGCCAAAGCCCAGCAGCACGGGGAAGGTCACGAGCGTCCCACTGCCGACGACCGTGTTGATCGTGCCCGCCACCAGGCCGGCGGCGAAGATCGCCCCTGCGTGCAGGGGACTCATGCGGCCGGGCGTCTCACGTCGCAGACGCTACAGCCGCTAGGCTCCGGCGCCCTGATCGCACACCCGCCCACGTTCGACCTTCAGAGCCACTCGCTGCACTCCGACGGCGCGCTGGCGCCGCGCGAGGTGGTGGCGGCGGCGGCGCACGCCGGCGTAGAGCTGCTCGCGCTGAGCGATCACGACAACGTCGACGGGGTGCCCGAGGCGAGTGATTACGCGGCGGCGCTCGGCGTGCGGCTGGTTCCCGCGGTCGAGATCTCGGCGGTCGACGCGGACCAGCACGATCTGCACGTGCTCGGATACCTGATCGACGATCGCGACCGTCTTTTGGGTGAACGGCTGCGAGGCTTCCGCGAGGATCGCCAGCGGCGGGCTGAAGCGATGGCCCAGACGCTCAGAGAGCTCGGATTCGAGCTCGACGAAGCAACGCTGCGCGAGCGACGGGCGGCGGGTGCGTCGATCGGACGCCCCCACCTGGCGAAGGCGGTGGTCGCGCATCCGGCTAACGCACGCCGGCTGGAGTCCGAGCGATGCCTCGACCCGTCCGCGTTCCTCGTCGCGTACCTGATCGAGGACCGTCCGGCCTTCAGGCCCCGCGTCGCACCGTCCGTGCCCGAGGCGATCGACGCGATCCATGACGCGGGCGGCGTGGCGGTCTGGGCCCATCCGTTCTGGGATCTCGATGATCCGGCGGCCGTGCTACGGACGATCGACCGGTTCTGTGCCCACGGCCTCGACGGAGTGGAGTGCTTCTACGTGACCCACCGCCGTGAGCACGCCGAGCTGCTGGCTGACCGCTGCGCCGAGCTGAAGCTGCTGAGCACCGGCTCGGCGGACTTTCACGGGCCGGACCATCGCGACTTCTCCCGCTTCCGGGCCTTCAGGACCTTCGGCCGGACGCCCGTGCTGGGACCGATCGCCGCCTGATCGGGCGCTGATGGCGCCCGGCCGGCGCCGTCGGACCGCCCGAGCCCGAGTCCGCGGCGGCCCGCCCGCGACCCAGAACCGAGAGCCGCGGGCGGTCGACCGCTTCAGCTCACGCGGTCTTCGGCTTGTGCGCCACGACGATCGTGCGCTTGAGTCCCTGCAGCACGACGACGCGCTGTCCCGCCTGCAGGCTCGCGAGGGTGGCCTTGTGGCCGTTATCGCGGACCCGCGCGTTGGCCGGGATCGTCAGCGTGACGGTCTTGTAGGTCGCCTTCTTGGTGCCTTCGGTGATCGTCAGCTGCTGACCGTTGACCGACTGCACGGCACCGCGATCAAACGTGACGGTGACGAAGCCGGCCTTGGCGTGGACGACCGCGTCGCCATGCACCGCGCGGCCGAACACGTGGCGCCGGGCGTGTCGCGCGTGCTTGGCGTGGGCGGCGTGACTCGCCGCGGGGGCGTGGGCGGTCGACGCTCCGGCGCTCGAGATCACACTCGCGCCCGCGCCGATCGCGAGGCAGCTCGTCGCCAGGAGTAGCCATCTGAGGTTGAGACTGCGGATCAGCATCATCGGTGGGAACCTCCGGTTGGTTGACTGCGGATTGAGTACAGCGTGCTCGAGCGCCGCAAGCGGCGGGTCAGGCGAAGGTCAGCGGCTTGTAAAGCCGCGTCGCCGCCCCACAGGACCGGCGCTGCGCTCCTACGATGTCCGCATGGCCGCGATGATCATGATCGTCGAGGACGACCCGAACATCGGCGCCCTGGTCCGCACCTACCTGCAGCGCGAGGGCTTCCAGACGCTCTGGGTGCGCTCGGGCGAGGACGCGCTCGGCGAGCTCCGGCGCCAGCCGATCAAGCTCGTCGTGCTCGACCTCGGACTGCCGGGGATCGACGGCTTGGAGGTGTGCCGCCGGATCAACCGAGCGGTCCCGGTGATCATGCTGACCGCGCGCGAGGAGGAGGCCGATCGGGTTGCGGGCCTTGAGCTGGGCGCCGACGACTACGTTGCGAAACCGTTCTCGCCGCGGGAATTGACCGCCCGCGTGAAGGCCGTCCTGCGTCGAGCGGGCGCCGGAGCCGCCAGCGAGGTGACCGTCCTCGGGTCGCTCACGCTGTCCCGCGCCGCCCGCGAGGTTCGGGTGGACGGAAGTGACGTCGAGCTGACCCAGCGCGAGTTCGACCTGCTCGAGTACCTGGTGCGCCACGCGGGCCAGGTCGTCACCCGCGACCAGCTGCTGGAGTCGGTGTGGGGCTTCATCTACCCCGGCCAGACGCGCACCGTCGAAGTTCACGTCGCCCAGCTGCGCAAGAAGCTCGGACGACCGGAGTTGATCCGCACCGTCCGCGGGCTCGGCTACAAGGCGATCGCCGACGGATGACCGGGGTCGCGCGCACAAGGCAGGGCGGCGTCGGGGAGCGCGAAACGAGCGGGCGCCGGACGTGAGCCTTCACCGGCGCGTGCTCGGCTACCTCGCGCTCGCGGCAATCGCTTCGTGTGCCCTCACGGTCGGAGTCGGCGTCGTGCTGGTGCGCGGGCAGCTGGCCACGCAGCGAGCCGGAGCACTCTCAAGGGAGGCCAACCTGCTGGCGGTGGGGATCGGCCCCGGTGCCCTGAGAACCGGCGATCGGGTGTACGGATTCGTGCGAGGAAGGCCCGTCCTGCTCCGCTCGCTGCGGGCGCAGCGACTGATCAGCGCGGTGCCGGCCGGTGAGGGCGCGGGGACGATCGACGTAGGCGGGCGCAGTTTTCTGTTCGCCGCCCGCGACACCGCGGCCGGACGAATCGTGATCGTACGCCCGGCGAGGCTGGCGTTCGCCGAATGGCAGCCGTTCCTCGGCAGCCTCGTGCTCGCGGGGCTCGGCGGCGCGCTGCTCGCGACGATCCTCTCTTACCTGCTCGCCCGCCGACTTACCCGTCCCCTCGCCGCGCTGTCCGGAGCAACCGCACGGGTCGCCTCGGGCGAGGCGGGCGTCCAGGTGCCGGTCCACGGCGAGGACGAGCTCGCCCAGCTGGGCGCGGCGTTCAACCGGATGTCATCCGAGCTGGCCCGCGCCCGCGAAGCCCAGCGAAGCTTCCTGGAGTCGGTCAGCCACGAGCTCAAGACCCCGCTCACGTCGATCCGGGGCTACGCCGAAGCCGTGGTCGAGGGCGCGGTGACACCGCCCGACGGGGGGCGCGTGATCGCGAACGAGTCAGATCGCTTGGAGCGACTGGTGCACGATCTGCTCGATCTGGCGCGCTTTGACCGCGCCGACTTCTCCGTGGCGTGCGAATCGCTCGACCTGGCCGCGGTCGCCGAGCAGGCCGTGCAGCGTCACCGGCCGCGGGCACGCGAGCTGTCGATCAAGCTGTCGAATGGCGCCGCGGGCGAGGGTTCAGATCGGGCGCCGGGGCTCGGCGATCCGGGGCGGCTGCTCCAGGCGACCTCGAACCTGATCGAGAACTCGCTCCGGATCACCCCAGCGGGAGGTGCGGTCGTGGTGAGCGCGGGACCCGGCACGATCACCGTGCGCGACACCGGCCCGGGCCTGGCCGAGGAGGACCTTCCCCGCGCGTTCGAGCGCTTTTACCTCCACGATCGCTATCGCAGCGAGCTGCCCGTCGGCTCGGGTCTGGGGCTCGCGATCGTCAAGCAGCTCGTGCTCGCGATGGACGGAACCGTCCACGCATCGCGAGCTGACGGCGGGGGCGCCCAGTTCACGATCGAGCTGCCGAGCGGCAGCCGGCGGCCATAACGTGGGCCCGCGGAACGAGGGTTGCCGGAACGCGAGCCGGCGGGACACCCGGCGGAACGCGAGCCGGCGTGAGGCTCGGGGGCGGGAGGTTGCGCTCGGTCAGATGCGCTCCGACCTTGCGCTTGACTCGCTGCAGCGCGTTGTCAACCGTCTTGCAGTCGCAGCCCAGCCGCCGGCCGACCTCCTCGTAGGAGCGACCGTCCAAGTACAGCGCCAGGACCCGTGACTCGAGCTCTGACAGTGCCGTCGAGATGCACGCGACCAGCGCCCGCAGCTCCTCGGAGGAGATCACCTGGTTGACCGGGTCGTGGGTCGACGATCCCGGGAGCATCTCGTCGAGCGTCGGCTCGGACTCGCCGGCGCCCCCGGAAGGCGTGCTCGAGAACGATACGTACTGGTTCAGGGGCGTGTGCTTGTTGCGAGTGGCGGTCTTCACGGCGGTGATGATCTGGCGGGTGATGCACAGCTCGGCGAAGTTCCGGAAGCTCGACTCGCGATCTGTCCGGTAATCGCGCACGGCCTTGTACAGGCCCACGAGGCCTTCCTGGATCAGGTCGTCCGCGTCTCCCCCGGCGAGGAAGTAGGAGGAGGCCTTCAGGCGCACGAAGCGGTAGTAGCGCTGAACGATGCGGTCCATGGCGTCGGCCTGTCCCTGCTTCGCCAGCGCCACGAGAAAGCCATCCTCAACGTGAAGCTGAGACTGGGGACTGGCAGAAAGTCGGGCCACGATGTGTTTCCTCCTTCGACCCGTCACGGTGGACGGATCTATTGGAATTCGTGGCGCGTTACCTCCCCTGGCGCCGCACCTATTGATGATTTCGATGCCCGACCCTGACGGTCGGGCATCTTCATCATTGAGCCTGAAGCTCAAGTTGATGGTTAATTTGGGCGAGCTTGACACAGCGGCGCACGCGTGTCAAGCATGGTGGATCACGCCCGGTGAAGGCTGGTGGCGAGCGCCCAGACTCACGCCCGGGCGCCGGCGGCCGCATACAGCAGGATCGCCGCCGCCGCGCTCACGCTGAGGGACTGCACTCGACCCCGCAGCGGCACGGCCACGAGGACGTCGCAGCCGGCCGCCACGCGCGGTCGCAGTCCCCGGCCTTCGGAGCCGAGCACGAGCACGACGGCACCCGTGTAGTCGACGGCGTCGTAGGCAACCGAGCCACTGCGATCGGCTCCGTAGCACCACAGACCCGCGGCCCTCGCCTCCCGCAGAAAGTCAGACAGGTTCCGCACGCGCGCCACGGGCAGATGCTCGACCGCGCCGGCCGAGGCCTTGCACACCGCCGGCGTGACCTCGGCGGCGCGGCGCTCCGGGATCACGACGGCGCTGGCGCCGGCGCACTCGGCGCTGCGGCAGATCGCGCCGAGGTTCTGGGGGTCCTGAACCTGATCGAGCGCGACGATCAGCGGACTCTCGGTGCGCAGCAGAGCGTCGATCGGCGTGTAACTGAACGGTGAGACTTCAGCACAGACGCCCTGATGGGCCTCCGAGCCCGATCGCCGGCCCAACTCCTGCGCGGAGGCGATCACGGGCGCCTGCCCGGAGATCCAGGGCTCGCGGGCCGCGTTCTTGGTCGCCCACACGCCGAGCACGCTGCGCGGGCCGCGGATCGCCTCACGCACGGGATTGCGACCGTAGACGATCACGATACTGCCAGCAGCCTCGGACCTCCCGGGCCGTCTCGGACCTCCCACCCCAGGGCCCACAGCGACGCCCGGAGTTGATCGGCCTGCGGGTAATCGCCGCTGGCGCGGGCGCGCTCGCGCGCGTCACAGAGCTCGCGCACCTCCACCGGAGGCTCCCCGAGCTCGACGTCGAGCATGTTTCCCAGCCCGAGCACGCCGAGCATCTCGCGCAGATCGCGGCCACCAACCTCGCGGTCGCGGCGCTCGGCGCGGTTGGCCTCCCGGACCCACTCGAATACCTGCGCGAGGGCGTCAGGGGTGTTGAAATCATGAGCCAGCGTGGCGAAGAACCGCTCCCGCAGCGGGGCCGACCAGGCGGGCGAGGGCCCGGCGCCCAGCCGCCGCGCCCCCTCCCGAATTCTCCTCACCCTCGCGGCGGACTCGTTCAGGCGCTCGTGGTCGAACTCCACCGGCTTGCGATAGTGACCGCCGCAGAAGTAGACGATCAGCGCGTCGCGGCCGTAGCGGGAGAGCGCCTCGTGGAGCATGAACACGTTCCCCACGGACTTGGCCATCTTCTCCCGGTCCAGGCGGACCATCCCGTTGTGCATCCACAACCTCGCCAGTGGCACACCGCCGGCGGCGCGCGTCTGGGCGGCCTCGTTCTCGTGGTGGGGAAAGATCAGATCAGAGCCACCGCCGTGGATCTCGAAATCGACTCCGAGCAGGGCCTGCGCCATCGCCGAGCACTCGATGTGCCAGCCCGGTCTCCCGCGCCCCCAGGGCGCGTCCCACGCCGTGTCCTCGGTCGGCTTCTGGGCCTTCCACAGGGCGAAGTCGAGCGGATCGCGCTTGTGCTGAGCCCCTACCCCCCCCTCACCTTCCCCCTGATCCATCGCGTCGACGCGCTGATGAGAGATCTCGCCGTAGTCGGGGTAGGAGCGCACCGAGAAGTACACGTCGCCGCCCACCGGGTAGGCGTGGCCCCGCTCGATCAGCCGCTCGATCAGCTCGATGATCGCGCCGATCGTCTGACCGGCCAGCGGCTCGCCATCCGGTCGCCCGAGACCCAGTCCGTCGGTATCGGCGATGTACGCATCCCGCATCTGCCGCGCGAGCAGCTCGCTCCCCACCCCGGCGGCGTCAGCCGCCGCATAAATCTTGTCGTTGACGTCGGTGATGTTGGCGACGAAGGTCACGTCGTAGCCCTCGTGGGCCAGGAACCGCTTGAGCAACGAGAAGACGACGAACGGGCGGGCATTGCCCACATGGATGCGTCCGTAGACGGTCGGCCCGCAGGCGTAGATTCCGACCTTCCCCGGCTCCCGAGGCTCGAGGCGACGCAGCTCGCCGGTACGCGTGTCGTGCAGCAGAATCGTGCGCAAGCCTGCGCAACCCTAACCGGAAGGTCTTGCCTCCGGATCTGCGGGTGCGGGGGCCGGTTGGGCGCGCCCGCCGGGCGCCGGCGTCAGGCTCTTCCCGGTTTCGGCATCGAACAGGTGAAGGTGCTCGGAGTTGAACCACAGCTCCGCCCCCTGGCCCTGCTTGACCGTGCTCGCGGCGTCGAGCCTGGCGACGATCTGGCTACCTTCGCGTGACTGGGGAAGATCCGCCGCTCCCGCGTCCTGGGCCAGCTCCTCGAGCTCCCGCGAGGACACCCGTTCGGAGGCGACGTCGAAGTAGGCGTAGAACTCGGAGCCCATCGACTCGAGCACGTCGATCTCGGTCTTGAAGCGGACGCCCGGCTTGGTGTCACCGACCACGTGGGCGTCCTCGAAGTCCTCCGGACGCAGTCCGGCAATCACCTGACGCCCTGCGCCTCCCGGGCCGGCCTGAAGCCTTTGG
Source organism: Solirubrobacteraceae bacterium (assembly GCA_050996975.1). Lineage (GTDB taxonomy): Bacteria > Actinomycetota > Thermoleophilia > Solirubrobacterales > Solirubrobacteraceae > Palsa-465. Next base: position 16,783 of record JBPCRJ010000128.1, read on the forward strand.
CGCAGCTGGCTGGGCACCTCCAGCTCCCCGATCGGCAGTCGCAAGGTGGCGCCGTCGAGCTCGCCGGGGAGGAAGTTCATCGACGGCGAGCCGATGAATCCGGCGACGAACAGATTCGTGGGCTGTGAATACAGCTCGCTCGGCGGCCCCACCTGCTGCAGCGTCCCGGCTCGCATCACGGCGATCCGATCGCCGAGCGTCATCGCCTCGGTCTGGTCGTGGGTGACGTAGATCGTCGTGGTGTGCAGGCGGTGCTGAATCCGGGAGATCTCCGTCCGCATCTGTACGCGCAGCTTCGCGTCGAGATTCGACAGCGGCTCGTCCATCAGGAACACGCTCGGGCTGCGCACGATCGCGCGTCCCATCGCCACACGCTGGCGCTGGCCTCCGGAGAGGTTGGCCGGCTTCCGGTCCAGATGAGCCTCGAGGTCGAGGATCCGCGCTGCCTCGGTGACCTTGGTGTTGATCTCCTCGGCGGGCGTCTTGGCGAGCTTGAGGGCAAAGCCCATGTTCTCGCGGACGGTCATGTGCGGATAGAGGGCGTAGTTCTGGAACACCATCGCGATGTCGCGATCCTTGGGGGCGCGGTCGTTGACCACCTGGCCGGCGATCTTGAGCTCGCCATCGGAGATGTCCTCGAGGCCCGCGACCATTCGCAATGCGGTGGACTTGCCGCATCCCGACGGCCCGACGAGGATCATCAGCTCGCCGTCGGGGACGTCCAGGCTCAGTTGCTTGACGGCCTCGTAGCCGTCGGGGTAGCGCTTGGTCACGTCTTGGAATTCGATCTCGGCCATTTTCTCGCCAGGCTCCTCGGTCGGTCTTATCCCTTCACAGCACCGGCGGTCAAGCCGGCGACGATCCGGCGCTGGAACAGGATCACGAGCGCCATCACGGGCACGGTGACGACGACCGCGGCCGCCGCGATGTCTCCGATCGGGGTGGTGAACTGGGAAACGCCGGGGAACAGCGCGATCGCCGCCGGCACGGTTTGTGCCTTCGAGCTTGAGGTCAGCGAGATCGCGAAGATGAAGTCGTTCCAGCAGATGATGAACACGATGATGAACGTGGTGGCGATCCCCGGCATCGCGAGCGGGGCGATCACCTTGCGGAACGCTTGGGCGGGGGTGGCGCCGTCGACCTGGGCGGCCTGCTCGAGCTCCCACGGTATCTCCCGGAAGAACGCCGACAGCGTGTAGATCGAGAGCGGCAGCGCGAACGTCATGTAGGGGATGATCAGCCCCGGCCACGAGTCGTAGAGACCAATCTGGCGCCACAGGTTGTACAGCGGGCCGACGAGCGAGACCTGCGGGAACATCGCCACCGCCAGCGCGACGGCGAGGATGATCCGCTTGCCGGGAAAGTCCAGGCGCGCGATCGCGTAGGCGGCGGCGCAGGCGAGCAGTACCGCCAGCGCGGTCGAGATCAGCGCGATCCCGATCGAGTTGCGCAGCGCGCTCGTGAACACGCCGGCGTTGAAGATGTCCGAGTAGTTCGACAGCGTCCAGTGGTGGGGGATGAAGCTCCCGTCGGTGACCGACGCGGGAGTCTTCAGCGACAGCATCACGATCCACAGCACGGGCACGAGGGATACGACGACGATCACGAGCAGGGCCGCCGACCAGCCACTGCGTTGCTTGCCTCGCGGGCTCATTTGGCCTCTCCCGGAGCCGCGCCGGCGCCGAGGACCTTGATGAACACGAAGGCGATCACCGCCACGAGCAGGAACAGCACCACCGACAGCGCCGAGCCGAGCCCGAGGTTCAGCCGATTGAGCAGGGTGTTGTAGTTGAGGATCGAAAGCGACTCGGTGCCCTGCTGACCCTGGTTGAAGATGTAGATCGTGTCGAAGATCCGGAACGCGTCCAGCGTGCGGAACAGCAGGGCGACGAGGATCGCCGGCTTCATCAGCGGGATCGTGATCCGCAGGAACCGCTGCCAGGTACTCGCCCCGTCGACCTTCGCCGCCTCGTGCAGCTCGTCGGGGACAAGCGCCAGTCCGGCCAGCAGCAGGAGCGCCATAAACGGGGTGTTCTTCCAGATCTCGGTGAGGATGATCGCCACGTAGGTGCCGAACTGGTGGCTCAGCGGGTCGCCGGTCAGACCGAGCAGCTTCGGGATCCAGCCGCTGTTCAAAGCCCAGGCGTACTGCCACGAGTACGCCGCTACGACCGCGACAATCCCGTACGGAACCAGCGCGATCGCCCGAATCGCCGCGCGGGCGAAGATCGCGCGATGCATCGCCAGCGCGAGCAGCATCCCGAGGACGAACTGGATACCCACCGTGACGACGGTGATGATCGCCGTATGCAGTAGATCCGTCCGGAACACCGGCGAGGAGATCACGTGGCCGTAGTTGGCCAGGCCGATGAACTTGGTCGCGCCCGGGAAGCGCAGGTCCGAGCGCTGCAGCGACAGGATCACCGCGTCGATGATCGGGTAGGCGGTGACCGCGATCATCACGATCGCGGCCGGTCCCACGAGCATCGCCGCCAGACGCCGCTCGCCCCTAGCGCGCTCGGTCAGCCGCGGCTTGGGCGCGAACGCGACGGGACGAGAGCCGGCGGGCTCGGGGGAGGCTACGGCGCTCACAGCAGCGCCCCGGAGGAGAGCGATTTCTTGATCTCGTCGCGCAGCGAGCTCACCACCGTGCTCGGCTGAATCGACGAGGTGGGCGAGAGTGCCTTCTGGATCGCCAGCGAGACGTCGGCGTAGGCGGCGGTCTTGGGCCGGATGCCGTAGTGCTCGATCTGCGTCTTGAGCAGCGCGTGAAACGGATACTGCTTGGCGATCGACGGCTCGTCGTAGATGCTCGCGGTCACCGGCGCGAGCCCGCCCTTGATCGCATCGCGGACCTGGTTGACCGGCTGGCTCAGGCAGGCGATCGCCTGGAAGGCCTGCTGGGGGTGCTTCGAGTACGAGGAGACGCCCAGGTTGTAGCCGCCGATCGACACGTGTGGGGCGCTGCCGGGGTTGACGGTGGGGAACAGGGCGTAGCCCATCTTGCCCTGGATCCCCGCCTTCGCGGCGGCCGGCCAGACGAACGGGTAGTTGATCTCAAACGCTGCCTGTCCCTTTTCGAATCCCGTCCGGGCTTGGTCCTCCTTGGCGGTGTTCAGCGACGGATCGGCGGCGGGCGATGTGGCCAGGCGCTGCATGATCGAGGCTGCCAGCTGGGATGATCGGTCGACGACGACTTTGTTGTCGCTGGTCACGATCTGACCGCCGGCGGAGTCGACCAGTGAGTTGAACCACACGACCAGGCCCTCGAACTGGGCTCCCTGCTCCTCGATGTAGTGGGGCTTGCCCTGCTTGGCGAGCGCGACCGCGTCGGCGAGCATCTCGTCCCACGTCTTCGGCGGCGTGGGGACGAGGTCCTTGCGGTACCACAACAGCTGCGTGTTGGAGTTGATCGGCGCCGCGAACAGCTGGTTCTGCCAGGTGGCGGTGGCGATCGGCCCTGCGAGCAGGCCATTCGTGACCTGAGCCTTGAGCGCCCCGCTCCACGGGAGGATCCACTTGGCGGTGGCGAACTCGGCGGTCCAGTCGACGTCCATGGCCAGGATGTCGATCGAGGAGTCCTTGGCGGCGAGGCGGCGCACGAGGGACACGCGCTGCTGATCGGAGTCCATCGAGAGCAGGGTCAGCTTGATGTTGTACTTGCCCCCCGAGGCGGCGCTGCAGTTCTTCGCGGCGGCGGCGAAGGAGCCCGACGGCTCCGGGAACACGTACCAGCTGAGCGTCGCCGGACCGCCCCCGGCTCCGCCGCAGCCGGCAAGCAGCGCGGCGAGGAGGATCGCGATCAGTGCGGTCGGGACGATCCGCCCGGGCGCTGCCTCACGGCTCGTGACGGGCGCTGCCTCACGGTTCGTGACGGGCGCTGCCTCACGGTTCATGACGGGCGCTGCCTCACGGTTCGTGACGGGCGCTGCCTCACGGCTCGTGACGTTCCTCACAATAAGCCTCAAATACCCTTGGGGACCGTGCGTAAACCCTGATCGGACGAATAACCTATCGGCGCGGACGGTGTCGCGCCAGGCGCTGTCATGATGTCCCCGTGCCCGAGGCCAGTCTCGATACCGATCCCGTCGATAGCGTCGAGATCACGGAGTTCACCGATCCGGGCTGCCCGTGGGCGTACTCGGCGGAGCCGGTGCGATGGCGGCTTGACTGGCTCTACGGCGAGCGCCTGCGGTGGCATCCGCGGATGGTCGTGCTGAGCCGGTCGCCCGAGGACTACAAGGCCAGCGGCTTCACCCCCGAGCGTCAGGCGCGAGCCTTCGCGCGGATCGCCCGCGAGCACGGGATGCCGATCGACACGGGGCAACGCCCGCGGATGGCGGCCACCGCGCCCGCCTGCGAGGCGGTGGTGGGCGCGAGGCTCAATGCTCCCGCCCACGAGCGTCCCCTGCTGCGGGCGTTGCGGATCCGCAACTTCGCCGGCGAGCCGCTGGACGAAGCGGCGACGATCGCGCGAGCTTGTGGCGATGCCGGACTCGACGCGGGGGAGGTCACCGAGTGGACCGCCCAGGACGCGGTGCAGACCGCGCTGCGCGAGGACATGAGCGCCGCGCGAGCCCCGATGCCGGCCGCCCGAGCGCTCGATCACAAGCTTGCCAACTGGTCAGGCGGCCGGCGCTATACGTGTCCCTCCTACGAGATCGTGCGCCGCGGCCAAGATGTGCGGATCGCGGTTCCCGGCTTTCAGCCGTGCGCGGTCTATGAGGTCGTGCTCGCCAACCTGGTGCCCGGACTCGATCGCCGCGATCCGCCCGAGCGGGTCGAGGAGGTGCTGGCGTGGGCCGGGACCCCCCTCGCCACGCGGGAGGTTGCCGCGGTGTGCGAGATCTCGACCGGGGAGGCTCGCGAGCGATTGGGCCGCGTGGCCAGCGAGCGTCACCTGGGTACCGACGGGCTGTGGTCGCTGGCGGGCTGAACGGCGACCCGCTCCACGCTCGCCACCGCCAGCGCCGCGACGCCCTCCTCGCGTCCCACGAACCCCATCCCCTCGCCGCGTGTGGCCTTGATGCTGACGTGGTCGAGGGCCACGCCCAGAGCGCCCGCCAGCGAGGAGCGGATCGACTCCCGTACCCCCGCCAGGTGTGGGCGCTCGATCACGATCGTCGCGTCGACGTGACGGACGGCGAACCGGCTCTCGGCGAGCATCGCCACCGTGGAGCGCAACAGCTCGATCGAGCTTGCGTCGCGGTAGCGCTCGTCGGTGTCGGGGAAGTGCTGCCCGATGTCGCCCAGCGCGGCCGCTCCGAGCAGCGCGTCGATGATCGCGTGAGTCAGCGCGTCCGCGTCGGAGTGCCCCGCCAGCCCCCGGTCATGGGCGATCTCGACCCCGCCGAGGACCAGGCGCCGGCCGCGGGCAAAGCGGTGGCAGTCATAGCCGATCCCGGTCACGACGGTCACCGCCGGCGCTCGGAGAGCAGCAGCTCCGCCACCCGCAAGTCAGCCGGGGAGGTGACCTTGATGTTCGCCGGATCGGCCGCGAGGACCCGCACGACGCCACCCGCGCGCTCGATCAGCCAGGCGTCGTCCGTCGCGCGGGCCAGCAGCGCGTCGGATGCCGCCGAGAGCTCTCGCTCGAGTATCTCACGGCGGAACACCTGCGGGGTCTGAACCGCCCACAGGTCGGTTCGGGCCAGCGTGCGGGCCACCGTCCTGCCGTCGTCGCCCACCTCCTTGATCGTGTCGGGCACCGGCGTCGCCGCCACGACCGCGTCGGCGCCGGACCACGCCAGCTCGGCGAGCGCGCGCTCGAACAGCTCCGGCGTCGCGAGCGGCCGCGCCGCGTCGTGGACGATCACCGGATCGCCAGCCGGGGCCGCGGCGAGCGCCGCGCGGACCGAATGAGACCGGGTGGCCCCGCCGCTGACCGCGGTGAACAGGTGCAGCAGTGGCGAACTGGCAACGGTCTGCGGCGGCAGCGCGATCACGATCGCCTCCACGGCTTTTACCGCGCGCAGCGACCGCAGGCTCCACTCCAGCATCGGCACGCCCCCAAGCGTGACGAGCGCCTTGGGGCCGTCCGACCCAAGGCGCTCGCCGCGTCCAGCGGCCACGATCAGGGCGACCGCCATCCCGTGTGCAGTGATCTACTTCGTCACCACGGCGGCGATCCTGGGCTCGCCATTCGGGCTCGCGATCACATTGTCGTTGTCGTTCGCTTCAGCTTGCCCGTTCCCGTTCCCGTTCCGCTCAGCGTGCGCACTCCCGTTCCCGTTCCCGTTCGCATGGATGTGGCCATTTGAGAGCAGCGCGTGCAGATGCTCCTCGACCTCGTCGGCGTCCATCTCGAGGGCATACATCAGCTCGGAGGCGAGGATCTTCCGGGCTCGCGTGAACATCTGCTTCTCGCCGGTCGACAGGCCCCTCTCGCCCTCGCGGATCGCGAGGTTGCGCACCACTTCGGCGAGCTCGTAGATGTCCCCCGTCTTGATCTTGTCGCGGTTGTGCTTGAAGCGGCGATTCCAGTTCTTGGGCATCTCCGAGCACTCGTCTTGCAGCACCGCGAGCACCTTCTTGACCGTCGCCTCGTCGATCACGCGCCGCAGGCCGGCCAGCGCGGCGTTCTCAGTCGGGACCATGACGGTCATGTTGTTGTGCAGGATCTTGACGGTGATGTACTCGCGACGCTCGCCGAGCACCTCCTTGAGCTCCTTGCGAAGCACCTTGCCGGCTCCGTGATGGGGATACACGACGTTGTCGCCCACCTTGAACTCGATCTGTGGGACCACCTCGATCGCCTCGAGGTCCTCCAACTGCGCTTCCATTACCTCTGCCGTTAGCTCTGTGATGGTGTCCTCCTCTTTCGGGGCCGGGGGCTGGGGACCCGGACGCATTGAAAACTACGTCTGCAGGTATCGATCGACCAGGTTTATCTCCTGCTGGCGGCGAAGCCCCTCACGGATGTCCTTCGCGCGGATCTCACCGACGCCGTCGACTGTCTCGAGATCGCCGTCGCTGGCGGCGAGTAACTCCTCGAGTCCTCCGAACTCGCCGACGATCCGCTGGACGACAAGCTTGGGCAGCCGGGGGATGCGTCCGAGGATGCGGACTCCGCGCGGAGAGACGGGATAGTCGAGCGTGTTCAGCTTGCGGTCGTGGCCGAGCAGCTCAGCGAGCCGGCCGAAGTCCAGCAGGTCCTGATGGGGCAGGCGGATCAGCTGCTCGAACGCCGTCGCGAGGCCTTCGTCGGTGCCTTCGCTCAGATAGTCGTGAACGAGCGCGCCCTTATCCGCCGAGACTCCGACCATCGTCTCGTCGAGCTGCATCTCGATCAGGCGTCCCTCGGTGCCGAGCTCGACGATGTAGCGCTCGATCTCGACCGCCATCCGGGTCACCCGCTCGGCGCGCTGCAGGACGGTAAGCACATCGTGGAGGGTTGCGCCCCCCTCGAACTCGAGCGCGGTCAGGCGGGTCGAGACCTGGTCCAGCCGGCTGCGGTACTTGTCGAGCGTCGCCAGGGCCTGATTGGCCTTCGCGAGCACCACGGGAATGTCCTCGAGGATGTACTTGATGCCGTCGACGTAGAGCGAGACGACCTCGCGCCGCTCGGACACCGCCACCACGAGGGTGTCGGTCTGCTTGGAGACGCGCTCCGCCGTGCGGTGTCGCGTGCCGGTCTCGAGCGTGAAGATCGTCGGATCCGGAGTCAGCTGGACGTTCACGTGGGCGATCTTGGTCGCGTTCGAGCTCAGCACGATCGCCCCGTCCATCTTGGCCAGCTCGTACAGGAACGCGGGCGAGTAGTCGAGCTCGAGCTTGATCCCGCCGGAGAACAGGAACGCAAGCTCCTCCGCATCACCGATGACGATCAATCCCCCGGTCCGCGCGTGGACGATGTTGTCGATCCCCTCGCGCAGCGCCGTTCCCGGGGCGACCATCTCCAGCGCCCGCACCATCCGCGACTCCTGGTGAGACTCGAGCTCCACTTTGAGCTCTTCCCCGGAACGCGGCAGCATACGCGGCGATTTTAGCCGTTCTTGATGTAAGGCGGGCCTGCCGCTGCCGATCGGTTGCTGCCCAACCCGCTCGCCAAGGCCGATCGCAGCGTGCGGTGCGCCCCCGGCTCGATCACCGGCGTCAACCCGAACTTGGCCGCCTCCGCCAGCCGCCGGTCGCCGTGGCCGACCGTGCGCAGCTCGCCGGTCAGACCGAGCTCCCCGAAGCAGGCCAGGGGAAGCTCGGCGCCGCTGCGCAGCGCGACCCGCTTCGCGGCGCTGGCCACGGCGAGGGCGACCGCCAGATCAGCCCCAGGCTCGTCGACGTGGACACCGCCCACGACGTTGACGAACACGTCAGCGGCCCCGAGCCCAACGCCGGCGTGAGCACCCAGCACGGCGAGCACCAACGCGACGCGATTGCGCTCCAGCCCCGCGACCACCCGCCGCGGGGGCACGATCTCCGAGCGCGAGACGAGTGCCTGCACCTCCACCAGCAGCGGGCGCGAGCCTTCCATCGCGCACAGCACGACACTGCCCGGCGCGCGCGTCGCCTCCCCCACGAACCGCGCGGAGGCGTCGAGCACCTCGACCAGCCCGTGATCGTGCATCTCGAACACACCGGCCTCGTTGGTCGAGCCGAAGCGGTTCTTGATCGCGCGCACGGTCCGGTAGGTGCGCTCGCGCTCCCCCTCGAACTACAGCACGCAGTCGACGACGTGTTCGAGCACCCGCGGGCCCGCGAGCGCGCCGTCCTTGGTCACGTGGCCGACGAGCAGCACCGCGATCCGGGCCGCCTTGGCCACGCGCATGATCTCCCCGGCCACCTCTTTGACCTGCCCTACCGACCCGGCGGCGCCCGAGAGCTCACGCGAGTGGAGCGCCTGCACGGAGTCGATCACGCAGACCTCAGGACGCTCCCGCTCCAGCGTCGCCAGCACCGTGTGCAGGTCGGTCTCCGCGATCACGGGGATCCGCAGCGACGCTCCCCCCGTCAGGCGCTGCGCCCGCAGGCGGATCTGCGCGGCTGACTCCTCGGCGGAGACGTACAGCGTGCGGGTGCCCGCCTCGGCGAGGTTCGCCAGCGCCATCGTCGTCAGCGTCGACTTGCCGATCCCCGGCGCGCCTCCGATCAGGATCAGCGAGCCGGGGACGATTCCGCCGCCGAGCACGTTGTCGAGCTCGCCGATCCCCGTGGTGAGCCGATCGTGCTCCTGCGACGCGAGCTCACCGAGGAGGATCGGAGCGAGCGCCGCCGGTCGCGGTCGAGCGCCGCGTCCACCGTTGCCCGCCGTGCGCAGAGCGCGGGGCTGCGCCTCCTCGACCAGCGTATTCCACTCGCCGCAGCCCGGACAGCGTCCCGCCCAGCGCGCGCTCTGATGCCCGCAATCCGAGCAGACGTGGATCGAAGCGGGCCTGGCCATCCGGCACGAGGCTATGGCCTGGCGGGGACGTAACCGCGTCGGCATCCGTGCCCCGCCAGACGGAAGTCCTTGGTCCGGCTAGAGGGCCGCGGGGGGAGCCAACGTGTGGAGCAGATCGAGGTCGCCGAACTCGGCTGACCCGTGGAGGACTGCGAGCATGTGCTCGGCCCAGGCGATCCTCGCCGTGGCGTCGACGAGTCCGAACAGCGCGGTGGAACGCCCGTAGAACGACTCGGGTCTGCCTTGGAGCCGGTCCACGATCGCCTGGAGCTCGATTCGGTACGCGGCCGCCCGGTCGCGATAGGCGCTCAGCAGGTCGACGCGTTGATCGGGGGTCATCCGCTCGGCAAAGAAGAGCTTGGCCAGTAGCCCGTCGCGCCGGCGCTCGGTGGGGTAGCCGGACGACTCCAGCCAGCCGTCGAGGGCGCGAGCGCCGGCATCGGTCAACTCGTAGCGCCGCTTGTCGGGCCGGCGGTCCTGCTGGACGTGCGTGCCCTCGATCAGGCCCACACCCTCAAGGCGCGACAGCGCCGCGTAGACCTGGCTTCGGCTGATAGGCCAGAAGTGCGCGATCGAGCGGGCGGCAAAGCCGGCGATGTCGTACCCCGAGCCCGGGCGCCGTCCGACGAGCCCGAGAATCACCGCTGAGGTGGTGCCGAGCTCAGTTTGATCGACCCCCATTGACCGATTGTAGGCCCAAGCGGTATAGTCCGAATCGGATTAGAGTGTTCCGGACTATTACCCACCCGACCACCGAGGCCCGCGGGCCGACATCAAGCGAGGGCGCTATGACGGCCGCACTGAATGGGAACGACACCATGAGCTCGAGCGAAGGACCTCGGCCATGAACGCCCTGGCCAATCTGGGCTCGCGCCGGCCGCGCCGGGTTCTGGGCCTCACCGCAGTGTTGTTCGTGGTGGCGGCGGTGTTCGGCACGCCGGTGTTCGGCTTGCTGAAGTCGAACAACGACTTCGAGGATCCGAGCTCGCAAAGCGCTCAGGCTCGCTCACAGCTGGAGCATGCGGCGGGGACCCAGGTCGATGTCGGCCTCGTTGCGCTGATCAAACCGGGGGGGCCGGTGTCGAGCCCATCGGCGGCCGCCGAGGTGAGCGCAGTCGCCCACGCTCTGCGCTCTGACCCGGCCGTGGGCCGGGTGGTCAGCTTCGATCAGACCCGCGCTCGCGCGCTCGTGTCCCGCGACGGCACCTCGACCTACGTCGCGGCGACGTTCAGGAACCTCTCCAGCCCGCAGGTCGAGGACGCCGGCAAACGGCTCCAGAGCACGCTGCAGCGACTGCCGGGGGTGAGCGTCGGCGGCCCGGCGCTGTCCGGGCCGGCGATCGGCAAGCAGGTCGGGATGGACATCGGGTTGGCGGAGGGTCTGGCCTTCCCGATCATCCTGGTGCTGTCGCTGATCTTCTTCCGTGGGCTCGTAGCGGGGCTGCTGCCGATCTTCGTCGGGGCGATCACGGTGCTCAGCACCTTCCTCGTCCTGCGTCTGGTCAACGACGTGGTGGGGCTGTCGGTGTTCGCCCTGAACCTGGTGATCGCGCTCGGTCTGGGTCTCGCGATCGATTACAGCCTGTTCATCGTCTCGCGCTATCGCGAAGAGATGGTGCGCCACGGGCCAGGCGCGCAGGCCATCCGGCGAACGCTCCTCACCGCCGGACGCACGATCATCTTCAGCTCCCTGACCGTCGCGGCCGCGCTCGCGTCGCTGCTGATCTTCCCGCAGCGCTTCCTGTACTCGATGGGACTGGGAGGGGTGCTGGTCACGCTGATCGCGCTGCTCACCGCGCTGGTGGCGCTCCCCGCCCTGCTGGTGCTCCTGGGGCCGCGCGTCAACGCGCTGGCCCCGAAGCGCTGGCAGCGCGCGGTCAAGCGCACGGCCGAGCAGGAGCGCAGCGGTTTCTGGTACCGCCTGGCGCGCGCGGTGACACGGCGGCCGCTGCCGATCGCGGTGGTGAGCGCCGCCGCGCTGATCGCGGTAGGCCTTCCCTTCCTGGGGATCAAGTTCACCGGGACCTCAGCCAACGATCTGCCGGCCAACTTGACCGTAAGGCAGGTCGACGACGCGCTCAGGACCCAGTTCCAGAGCAACCGCACCTCGCCGATCGACCTCGCCGTGCAGGCGGGGCCGAGTGACGGGAGCCGCGTCCGCGTCTACGCGCAGAGCCTAAACGGCCTCCCCGGTGCCGCGGCGGTCACTCCACCCCGCCTCGTGGGCGCCGGGGTATGGCAAGTCGGCGTCGTCTCCCGCTACCCGGCGCTCGACGCGCGCTCGCAGGCGCTGGTCAAGGACGTCCGCTCGCGTGGCGGCCCCTTCCCGGTCGCCGCCACGGGCGAGAGCGCCGCGTTCGTCGACCAGCAGAGCAGCCTGGCCTCGCGGTTGCCCTACGGGATCGCGCTGCTCGCCGTGCTCACGCTGATGATCCTGTTCCTGCTGACCGGCTCGGTGGTGCTCCCGATCAAGTCGCTGCTGATGAACTTGCTGACGGTGAGCGCAGCCTTTGGTCTGCTGGTGCTGATCTTTCAGGACGGTCGACTGCAGGGGCTGCTCGGATTCACCAGCCAGGGCGCGCTGGAGGCGACCCAGCCGATTCTGCTGTTCGCGCTCGTGTTCGGCCTATCCACGGACTATGCGGTGTTCCTTCTCAGTCGCATCAAGGAAGCCCGCGACAGCGGCCTGCCCGACAACGACGCGGTCGCCGTCGGGCTCGAGCGCACGGGCCGGATCGTGACCGCAGCCGCGCTGCTGTTCTGCGTGGCGATCGGCGCCTTCGCGACGTCGAAGGTGATCTTCATCAAGGAGGTTGGCGTCGGGACCGCACTCGCGGTGATCATCGACGCGACGATCGTCCGCGCGCTGCTCGTCCCCTCGCTGATGGCCCTACTGGGCCGGCGCAACTGGTGGGCGCCCGCACCACTGAGGCGGATCCACGCCCGCCTCGGCCTGAGCGAAGCCGACCCTGCATAGGCCGCGCGCCGGGTAGGGTCTGCGCAGACCCGCTTGGCCTAACGCAGACCCAGTGGTGGGCCTACGCAGCGTCGGGCGGCGTCTCGGCGATACCAGGCTCGGCGTCGATCCCCGGTTCACCCTCCGCGGGAGCACCCTCGGCACCGACCCCGACGGGGGTGGGCTTGGGGTCGGGCTGGATCACCGTCAGCTTGACCTCGCCCTCCTTCGGATCGTCTGGCGGCGCGGGCTCGACCACCACGGTCGAGCCTGGCGGCACCTGCGAGCGCAGGACGAAGTCGGCCAGTGGATCCTCGATGTAGCGCTGGATCGCGCGGCGCAGTGGCCGAGCGCCCATCGAGGGATCCCAGCCCTTGTCCACGAGCATGTCCTTGGCCGGCTCACTCAGATCCAGCTGCAGCTCCCGGTCGGCCATCGACTCGCGGATCCGCCTCAGCAGCAGCTCGACGATCTCCTTGATCTGCTCCTTGGTCAGCTTGTGGAACACGATCACCTCGTCGATCCGGTTCAGGAACTCGGGGCGGAAGACCTTCTTCAGCTCGCCCATGATCCGGTTCTTCATGTCGTCGTAGGTGATGCCGGTGTCGTCGTCGGACACGGCGAACCCCAGCGGCGTGTTGCGCGCTATCTCCGAGGCTCCGATGTTGGAGGTCATGATCACGATGGCGTGGCGGAAGTCGACCGTGCGCCCCTGGGCGTCGGTCAGCCGACCGTCCTCCAGGATCTGGAGCAGGATGTTGAACACGTCGGGGTGGGCCTTCTCGATCTCGTCGAGCAGCAGCACGCTGTAGGGCTTGCGGCGCACCGCCTCGGTGAGCTGGCCGCCCTCGTCGTAGCCGATGTAGCCCGGGGGCG
>JBPCRJ010000006.1:0-6055 GCA_050996975.1 Solirubrobacteraceae bacterium
CACCCGACGAAACGGGCCACGACACCCAGCTCTCGGTGTTCCATGGCGCTGCGGCGCGCTAGCGCCCCCGCTCGAGCCCCACCAATGACGCCGTCGCCGCCGCGCTCGCTCGCGGTCCGCGTTCGACGCGCGAGGTGGCCGGCACCCATACCCGCCTCTACGCGCTGCCGGTTGCGCAGGCCGGGCGCCGGCTCGGTGCGGTGGTGGCGGGAGTATCGCTGTTGCCATACGAGCAGACGGCGCGTACTGCGCTGGTCGCTTCCGCGGTGCTCGCGCTCGCCGTGCTGATCGCCGTCGGGCTTGCCGCCCGTTGGCTGATCTCCAAAGCGCTGCGGCCTGTCGCGCGCATGACACGCGAGGCGGCGACGTGGAGCGACCGGGATCTCGAGCGGCGGTTCGCGCTGGGTGAACCCCACGACGAGCTCACCCAGCTCGCGTTCACCCTCGACGGGCTGCTGGACCGCCTCGCCGCGAGCCTTCGACACGAGCAGCGCCTATCCGCTGAGCTCTCGCACGAGCTCCGGACGCCGCTGGCGAACATCGCTGCGCAAGCGCAGTTTGCGCTGCGCTACACGTCCCAGCGCGAGGACGGTGAGGGCGCCCTGCGTCAGATCCTGCAGAGCACGAGCCGGATGAGCCGAACCCTCGACACGCTGATCGCCGCCGCGCGCGCGCAGCTCGACCCCCACCGCGCCACCAGCGACGCGGCATCCTGCGCCCGCGCCGCCGTCGCGGCGGCCGCGTCGCTCGGCGCCGCCGGTCAAGGTGTGGAGATAACGATCGAGTCTCGCGCGGCGATCCGAGTCGCGGTGGAGGAGGACCTCGTCGAGCGGATTCTTGCCCCGCTGATCGAGAACGCCTGCCGCCACGCCGCCGGCCGGTTGCAGATCGTCATCGACCGCGACCGAGACGGCGGCGCGGCGCGCTTCACGCTCCAAGATGACGGTCCGGGCATCCCGCCCGGAGAGCACGAGGAGATCTTCGAGCCCGGCCGCCGAGGCGGGCCGGGGCAGGCGACCGCGGTCCTCGCCCATGGCGCCGGCCTCGGCCTCGCCCTGTCCAGACGGCTCGCGCGATCGGCGGGGGGTGACGTGCAGGCGGAGCCCAGCGACCGCGGCGGGCGCTTCGTCGTGCGTCTGCCGGCCGTCTGAGCGCGGTGGGCTCACGGGCCACCGGGCGGGTTCGGAGAAGTACTACGTTGCCATTCGCGTCAGGAGCCGGGTCCTGACGCCTCAGGAAACCGAGACCCTCCGGCTGTGATCGAACTGGCCGGTCTGCGGGTCAAGCCAGGCGAGCCTCACCACTCCGCTCGCGGGGATCGTCACGTGGGCTAGGAGGAAGCCGCGGGAGCTGATGGTCTGCACATGGCGTAGGTCCAGCCAAGCGCCTGAACCCGGGCGGCGAAACTGGAGTACCGCATCCTGAACGGTCCTGTGGTCGGCGGGACGAAGCTGGCCCCATACGGTCACGCGCCGGCCATGGCGCGCGGAGGGCAGCCAGATCGGGATCCGGTAGGCGAAGTAGGAGGGCTTCTTGGTCCGATCGAGATACAGCAGTCCGGTCTGGAAGGTGTGCCAGTACAGCGGACTGCCAACGGGTTCGTTGGTTCGGGGGGCGTCGTCGACGAGCAGGAACTGGTTGAGCGAGGCCACGTAGGGATCGCGCCAGGTGATGTACTCGCCCTCGTTGAGCCACTTTGCCTGCTGCGCGATGGAGGTCTTGACGTACGGATTCGGCGGATTGGTCTTGTAGCCCCACTCGCTGAGGTACAGCGGGATGCCGCCCTGCCGTCCCCTGCCGTAGCCGGCGAAGATCCCGTTCAGGACCCGCTCGAGCGACCCCAGGTTGGGGAGCGTGATCCAGCTTCGGAGCGGATAGGGACGGTTGGGCGCCACATCGAAGCTGTAGGGATGGTGCGCGTACCCGGTGGCATGAAATAGTCCCGGGTGGCGGGCGATGAAGCTCGAGCGGCGCCCGGATCTGGGGCAGCCGACCCCCGTCGCCGCGCGGCCGGTGAGCGCCCGATAGCCGGACCCGACGCAGTAGAGGTCCTCGATGAACGGGAGCGGGGCGAGGTTTCCGAAGTTCGCGGTCTCACCGATCAGGAACGTGTCCCCGGCGTGACCGGTCGCCCGCAGCGCGCTCCAGGCGCCGTCAACCAGTCCGCGGTACAGCGCGGGCTGGGTGAACTGCTGCTGACCGCTGCGGAGCCGGCGATGGGCGGGATTCAGCCAGCTGGGGAAGTTGGGCTCGTTCCAGATTCCCCAGTAGGCGACGCGGGGAATCAGGTTCGGTTGCGGGGGCGTCGGGCTGGGCGGAGGGTTGCCCTGCCCGCCGGCGCCGCCCAGCCCCAGCCCTCCCAGCAGTGATTCGGGGGGTGGCGGCTGCGGCTGCGGCTGCGGCTGACGGCGAGCCGGCGGTGCGGCATACGTGCCGCTGTAGCGGCGCCCGACCGCCGTGACGAACTCGCGGAACTGGTTGGCCGCTGGGGCCTGGCCGAGCGGAATCCCCTGTCCCCTCGGAAGCCCGCGCGCCAGTGCCCACCTGGGCGCCGGCGGGGTCAGCTGGAAGTACACCCCGAGCCCCAGTTCGTGGGCCATCCGAACCACCGTGTCGTAGCGGTCCCACGCACCGCGCGGGTACGCCGCCGGATCGGTGGCGTCGAACTTCGGGCGGCGGCCCGAGCCGGGGGCCGGCGCGACCACCGCCCACGAGATCGAGACCTTGACGCGGTCGACCCCGAGCGAGGCGATCTGCGCCAGCGTCCGCGCAACCTGATCAGGCGGCGCATAGGCCAGGCGGCCGTCGTCCATCAGGGTCGCTTCCTGAGTTCTGGAGGCGAGCGCCGGCGCGGGCAGCGCCCATCCGACCGCACCGACCGCAAGCCAGGCCGCGGCCGCCCCCAGAAGCCTGTGTCGTGCCGCCATCGGCGGGTGATCGTAGAGCAGCGGCCCTCCGCCGGCGCCGCCGGACGCGTGGGCGCCGATCACGATCGACGACGCCCAGCGCGAGGACACCCGCCGGCTCGGCTCACGATCGACGACGCCCGTGCGCTGCCACACGCCGGCGGAGCTTCCGGCGCAGCGCCCCGACCGTGAACGCCCCGAGATCGAACATTCCGGCGAGGAAGAATGCGCCCGGCCCGGTCACCAGGCGCTCGGCGAGCCTTCCGAGCACCGCGTCAAGCTATCGTCTGGAGCCGATGTCCTCCGTGAAGACCAACGTCACCGCGTTACCGGAATCGCGCGTCCGGGTCGAGGCCGAGGTGCCCGCCGAGGAGGTCGAGCGGCGCGTGCAGGAGGCTGCCCGCGAGCTCGGGCGCCAGATGCGGGTCCCGGGGTTTCGCAAGGGCAAGGTGCCCCCACCCGTCGTGATCCGCCGGCTCGGGCGCCAGACAGTGCTCGACGAGGCACTGCGAAGCTCGCTCGGGAGCTGGTACGCCGACGCGATCGATGTCGCCCAGATCGCGCCGATCGGCGAGCCCGAGCTCGACCTCGGAGAGCTTCCCGGTGAGGGTCAACCGCTTGCCTTCTCGATCGAGATCGGCGTGCGCCCGAAGGCGAAGCTCGGCGAGTACCGGGGCCTCGAGGTCGCCCGGCGCGAGCCGGAGGTGCCGGAAGCCGCGATCGACGCCGAGGTGCAAAGCCTGCGCGAGCAGGCGGCCACGCTCGAGACCGTGGACCGTCCCGCGGTCGACGGCGATCATGTCGTAATCGACTACACGGGACGAATCGACGACGAGGCGTTCGGAGGCGGCGAGGGACGAGATCAGCTGATCGAGCTCGGCTCGGGGCGGCTGCTGCCCGGCTTCGAGGCGCAGCTCGAGGGAGCAAGCGCGGGCGAGCGCCGCAACGTGGAGCTGACCTTCCCGGAGGCGTACCGGGAGGACCTCGCCGGCAAGACGGCGCTGTTCGACGTCACCGTCAGTGAGGTGAAGGCCAAGCGCCTGCCCGAGCTCGGCGACGAGTTCGCCGCCGACTCCGGCGGCTTTGACACGCTTGCGCAGCTGCGTGAGGACATCGCCACCCGTCTGCGCCACGCAGACTCCGCCGCGATCGAGCGCGAGTTCGAGCAGGCGGTGCTCGACGCGGCCGCCGCCCGGGCCGAGATCGAGGTTCCGGACCAGCTGGTCCACGCCCGGGCGCACCAGATGCTCGAGCAGGCGCTCTCGGCCTTCGCGCGCCAGGGGGTGTCCAAGGAGGCCTACCTGGGGATCGCCGGCAAGACCGAGGAGGAGCTCGCGCACGAAGCTGAGCCCGACGCGGCCGATGCCCTGCGCCGCGAGGCGGTGCTGGCGGCGGTCGTCGAAGCTGAGCAGCTCGAGCCGAGCGAGAAGCTGCTGCTCGAGGCGCTGCAGGAGACCGCGCAGCAAACCGACACGACCCCCGAGAAGCTGCTCGCGCAGCTGCGCGCCGAGGAACAGCAGGCCGAGGCCTCGAGCGCGACCCAGACGGGCAAGGACGGACGACGCGCGGGCCGCGTGCTGGCGCGCCTGCGGGAGGACCTCGCCGCCCGCCAGGCGCTCGAGCTGCTCGTGAGCACGGCCAAGCCGATCGCGGTAGAGCAGGCGAGCGCGCGTGATCAGCTGTGGACGCCGGATAAGGATGACGCCGAGGCGGGTCCGGGAAAGATCTGGACCCCAGGCGGGTGAACCACCCTGCGGCGGGGCCGCGAAACCCCGCCAGGGGAGGCCCCGGGCCGCTCGAGAGGCGCTCCCGGGCCGCGATTGTCCACCCGGGCGATGCGGCAGGGCGCGTGCGCCGTCAAGTCCAACCCCGGTCCGGGCCCCGCACGAGCGGTTGCTACATTCGGCAGGAATCCGTCGAGGGAAGCGAAAGAAACGAGGACCATGAGCCCACTGGTACCGATGGTCGTCGAGCAGACCTCCCGCGGGGAGCGCGCGTTTGACATCTACAGCCGGCTGCTGAACGAGCGGATCGTGTTCTTGGGCACGCCCGTCGATGATCAGATCGCCAACCTGATCGTCGCCCAGCTGCTGCATCTGGAGTCTGAGGATCCCGACAAGGACATCTCGATCTACGTCAACTCCCCCGGAGGTTCGGTCTACGCTGGGCTGGCGATCTACGACACGATGCAGTTCATCAAGCCCGACGTGTCGACGATCTGCGTCGGGATCGCGATGTCGATGGGTGCGATGCTGCTGTGTGGCGGGGCGAAGGGCAAGCGGATGGCACTGCCCAACGCCAAGATCCTGATCCACCAGGTGTCCTCGAGCTTCCAGGGCCAGGCCACCGACATCGAGATCCATGCGAAGGAGATCATCGACGTGCGCCGGCGGCTGGATGAGATCATCGCCCATCACACCGGGCAGGATCTCGACAAGGTCCGGACCGACACCGAGCGCGACTATTTCATGAGCTCCGAGGAAGCCAAGGACTACGGAATCATCGACCGCGTGATCTCGCAGCACTGAGGCATTAGCCTTAGTCCTGCCGTCAGGCGTCATCGTCATCCGATGCTCCGGGAGAGGATTCAATGGCACGTCCCACCGACTCCAACGAACAGCTGCTGTGCAGCTTCTGCGGCAAGTCCCAGCGGCAGGTCAAGAAGCTGATCGCCGGTCCCGGCGTCTACATCTGCGACGAGTGCATCGATCTCTGCAACGAGATCATCGACGAGGAGCTCACCGCCCCGCCCAGCTTCGACATCGGGAGCCTGCCCAAGCCGCGCGAGATCTACGACGTGCTGAACGACTACGTCGTCGGACAGGAGCAGGCCAAGCGCTCGCTGTCGGTGGCCGTGTACAACCACTACAAGCGCGTCCAGATGATGCAGTCCGACGAGAACGAGATTGAGCTGCAGAAGTCGAACATCCTGCTGCTGGGGCCGACCGGATGCGGCAAGACGCTGCTCGCCCAGACGCTCGCCAAGATCCTCAACGCCCCATTCGCGATCGCCGACGCGACCGCGCTGACCGAGGCGGGCTACGTCGGCGAGGACGTCGAGAACATCCTCCTGAAGCTGATCCAGGCCGCCGACTACGACGTCAAGAAGGCCGAGACGGGGATCATCTACATCGACGAGGTCGACAAGA
>JBPCRJ010000010.1:0-3484 GCA_050996975.1 Solirubrobacteraceae bacterium
TCGAGCGCGCTTCTTCGATCGTCCGCCCGCATGTGACGACGGCCGGCCACTCGGCCAGCTGCGCCATCGTCCAGCCGTTCTCGTCCGGCGTGAATACCGCTGTCAGAGTGAGCGGATTGGTCATCGCTCCTTGAAGTATGAACGCATCGCGGAACGGTCTGACGTTGTGGCCGGCCGGCGTCGCCGGGATATCCCGGCGCCACGCGTTGGTGGGCGTCCTACAGCCGGAGGCCGGCCGTCGCGGGGATCGTCGGTTGCCGGCGAGACCGGAAGGCGTCGATGATCTCGCTCGGGTCAATGCCCTGCAGATAGGTCGAGGTGGTCCCGAGGTCGGTATGTTGGATATGCGGGTGATATGGCAGCTCCGCCAAGGAACCCGCTGTGGACTTTGTCGCCCGGGGATTGACGTCAGGCCTGGCGACGCGGTGGGTGCGTAGCGGAGGTCGCCGGAGGCGGCCGGAGCGGAGCGCCTACCGCGTGCGCGTCGTCCGGTGGGGGATCGATCGTGTCGGTCCGTCCTGTCCGCTTGCGGAGGGAGTTGTGCGATGAGTTTCGTGCCGTGTCTGGTCCGATCGATGGAGGGCTTGACGCTTGTGTCGATCACGCTGGGGCATCCGCTTCTTGACGCATATTTGGAGTTCGTCGGCGCGCGCGGCGCGGTGAACACGTGGTTGGCGATAGCCGTCCGTCTTCCTGAGCTGACGTGCACGTCGCCAGGCAGCGCTTTCGGCTAGCTGCCGGCCGCGGCGTGCGGAGGAGCAGCCATGATCTCCACGCGGTGCCCTCCAGGCGCGCGCACGAACGACCGCGGCGCGCCCCAGTGTTCGGCGCGCGGCGCTACCTCATATCCAGCCTCGCGCAGCCGAGTCACCGTTGCGCGGTATTCGTCGACTACGACCGCAGTGTGGCCGTGTTGCGGCGCGACCGGAGCATCGGCCCAAAGCAGATGAACCTGCGTCTGACCGGCTTGCAGCCATGCAGCGCGGCGACGGAGCGATGGCGGCGGTTCGACCGCCTCAAACCCGAGCAGTCCCCAGAAACCGACCGCCGCCTCCTCGTCTGTCCGGGAGGTCTCAAGTGCTACATGCTGGATCACTGCGCGACCGTAGCACCGCTACCTGCGGCAGTTCACTTGTTCCGCGCGGGAGCAGCAGCTCGCGCTGTGAGACGAACCCTCCTGTTCCAACGCGGATAGCGGGACGCTTGCTCTTGCTCAGCGAACGCATGCACGGAGCGGAGCGAGCAATTGTCAAATGTTGGACGGTGTCCCGTTGGCGCTGCGGCGCGCGCGGTTGGAGTGCCGGAGCGCACCGCGCAGCGTTGGCTTACCGCCCCCTCGGTCTCGCGGTATCGGTCGACGTGCTCCTGACCGAACAACGGGACACCCATCAGCTGATCTTCTCCGCCAGCTCGACGATGATCCCCGCCGGGCCGCGCACGTAGCAGAGCCAGTAGCTGTTCTCGTAGTTCACCAGCTCGCCGACCAGCTCGCCGCCATACGCTCGCAAGCCGGCGAGGGATGCCTCGACGTCGTCGACCACGAAGAGGAGGTGGCGGATACCCGGGGCGTTGGCCGGCGCCGGCGCGTCCTCGCCCTCGTATGAGGGCGAGCGGTACTTAGCCAACTCGACCTTGCCGTTGCCATCCGGGGTCCGCAGCATCACGATATCCGCCCGCACGCCCTCGAGCCCGTTGATGCGGTCCACCAAGCCGCCCTCGACGGACGCCTCACCCTCCAATTCGAGCCCAAGTGCAACGAAGAACGCCTTCGCCGCCGCGAGATCGTCGACGACGATGCCGATATGCTCCAGGCGCTGGACGGTCATGAACGGCCACCAGTCAGGTCCTCCGGCGTGTGCTCGTCGTGCAGCAGATACTTCGGCATCGTGGTCTCCTGGTGTCGTGGGCCGCGATCGCGCGACGCGAAGCGGCTGAGGGATGGAAGGGATCGCTCCGAAGCTACAGTCGAGCGCTCCAGATCGGGCGCACGGGGACGCCGCCTACGTCATCGCGGCCGTGGCATCAGGCGTCCGGCTACCGACTCCCGAGCCGGCGCTCGGTCGCCTCATCAGCGACGCCGTCGAAGTAGATGTCAAGGATCCGGCGAAAGGGACAGCTGGCAGGGCCAGCGTGAGAGAAGAGGGTCATCGACGATCTCAGCTTCACCGCGTCGATAAGGCCAAAAATGTCCTCCGCGGTGCCTCCATCGAGCTCGCCGACAATCCGAACGCACTCGATGAGCCGAGGCCCAAGCACCGGATGCCCAAGATAGGCCCGAGCTTCGGCAAGCGACGAGATCGCGTACGTCATGGACGTAGCGCTCTGCCCGAGCCCAGCGATCTGCGGAAACACAAACCACATCCAGTGACTCCGCTTACGACCCGCACGCAGCTCCCTGACGGCCGTTTCATAGGTCCGCCCGTCGTCTTGGGCCGCTACGAACCGCTGCAGGCGGTAGGGATCGTTCATCTCAGCGGTGGTGACGGCGACACACGCTCGCCGGATCGGGGTGGGTTAGCGCCAGCCGAGCGCCGGTGCGACGTGGGTGAGGGTGTTCTCAATGACGTGAGCGTTGTATTCCACGCCGAGCTGGTTGGGCACGGTAAGCAGCAGCGTGTCTGCCGCCTGGATCGCCTCGTCGTCGCGGAGCTGCTCAACGAGCATGTCGGGCTCGGCCGCGTATGAGCGCCCGAAGATCGCGCGCGTGGTCTCGTCGATCATGCCGATCTGATCTTCGGAATCACGGTCGCTGGCGAAGTAGGCGCGGTCGGTGTCGGTGGTGAGCGCGAAGATGCTGCGGCTGACCGATACCCGTGGCTGACGGTCGTGCCCGGCTTCGTTCCACGCCTCGCGGTACGCCTCGATCTGCTTGCGCTGCTGGACGTGGAGTGGTTCCCCGGTCTCGTCGTCCTTCAGCGTGGAGCTCTGCAGGTTCAGCCCCAGCCGGGCCGCCCAGACACTAGTCGCGTTCGATCCCGACCCCCACCACATCCGCTCCCGCAAGCCGGCCGAGTGCGGCTCGATCCGCAACAGGCCCGGCGGATTAGCGAACATCGGCCGAGGGTTCGGCGTCGCGAACCCATCGCCTTTTAGAACCCTCAGCGTGACCTCAGTGTGTTTACGCGCCATGTCGGCATCGCTGTCCCCGTCGGCGGGCTCGTAGCCGAAGTACCGCCAGCCGTCGATCACCTGCTCGGGCGATCCCCGGCTGATCCCCAGCTGCAGCCGGCCACCCGCGATCAGATCAGCCGCCCCAGCGTCCTCGGCGAAGTACATCGGGTTCTCGTAGCGCATATCGATCACGGCGGTACCGATCTCAATCCGCGACGTCCTCGCGCCGATCGCCGCCAGCAGCGAAAACGGCGAGGCGAGCTGACGCGCGAAATGATGCACGCGAAAGTACGCCCCATCGGCGCCCAACTCCTCCGCCACGACCGCAAGCTCGATCGACTGCAGCAGCGCATCCGCGCCCGACCGCGTTCGC
>JBPCRJ010000044.1:0-4680 GCA_050996975.1 Solirubrobacteraceae bacterium
TGACAGTCGACGCGGACGGAAAGCCCCGCGCTTGCGGGGCTTTTCCACTTCTCAGCGGGCTACCGCGATCAGCCCATCACCGCCGGCCAACAACTCCGGCCGCCGCTACTCACCGATCTCGGTCTGACGGGAAGGCGAAGAGCGGCGGCTGAATCTTGGCCATCGGGCCCAAGTCGCGACTGGCGGTCCCGGTCAGTATCACGGTGGTGTCCGCGCCGGTGCAACCTACTCCGCGACCGCACTCCTCCAGCGCACACGTCGGGCGGCCGCTGATCGCGGTAACCACCTCGGAAGTTCGCCGTAAGCAGGCGGTGACGCCGACCCCCGAGGGAGAGCCGCCCGAGCACGAGATGGCGCTCGGGCTGCGTTACCTGCAAGCGATCGAGTCCGCGGGCGGGCTGCCGGTGGTGGTGCCGCCTCTTGGCGCTGACTGCATCGAGCCGCTGCTGGCCCGGGTCGCCGGGGTGTGCCTCTCCGGCGGCCCCGATCTGGATCCGACGAGCTACGGGGAACGCAGACACCCGAAGATCGGCCCGACCGAGCGCCAGCTCGACACCTCCGAGCTGGCGCTCGCGCGGGCTGCCGATGCTCGCGGGCTGCCGATCCTTGCCGTCTGCCGCGGGCTACAACTGCTCAACGTGGCCCGCGGTGGGACGCTTCACCAGCACCTGTCCGACGTCGTCGGCGAGCGGATCACCCACCGTCAGCCCGAGCCGGGGGAGCAAACGACCCACTGGGTGACGGTTGGCCCGCCGAGTCGGTTGAGCGAGATCCTCGGCTGCCGCCGGACGAAGGTGAACTCGTTCCATCACCAGTCCGTGGCCAGGCTCGGCCGCGGGCTGATCGCGACGAGCCGCGCCGGCGACGGGACGGTCGAGAGCTTGGAGGCCGTCGACCGGGACTTCGTCGTGGGCGTACAGTGGCACGCCGAGTACCTGGTCAAACGTTCTCGACAGGCGGCGCTGTTCCGCGCGTTCGTGAACGCCGCGAGACTCTTCGACCAGGGAGCGGCGCGCTTGGCGCGCGTGGCGTGAGCGAGATCCGAGCAATGAGCAGATCGACGCTTCCAGAGTGGGCGGATTGGCACCCTTCAGCGCCGTACACGGTCGGGATCGAAGAGGAGGTGATGCTGCTCGATCCCCGCGACTGGGCGCTGGCGCAACGGATCGACGATGTCCTGCCCCGGCTTTCGCCCGGGCTGGCGGCGCACGTGACCCCCGAGACGCACGGAGCGGCGATCGAGCTGGCCACGTCGCCGAACGACGATGTCGCGGGTGCTGCGCAACAGCTCGCCGACCTGCGCGCGTCGCTCGCCGGCGAGCTCGCCGGCTGTGGACTGCGGGTCGCGAGCGCCGGCACGCACCCGTTTGCGATGTGGACCGAGACGCAGGTCTCGAGCGGAGCGCGCTATCAGCTCGTATACGGGTCGATGCGGGAGCTGGCGCGCCGCGAGCCGACCTTCGCCCTGCACGTGCACATCGGCGTCGCTGATCCGGACGCCGCGATCACGCTGCACAACCGGCTGCGGGCGCATCTGCCGTTGCTGCTCGCGCTGTCGGCCAACTCCCCGTTCTGGCAGGGGCGCGACTCGGGTCTCGCATCCGCTCGCACGCCGCTCTTCCAGGCCTTCCCGCGCGTGGGCATTCCGCGGGCGTTCACTTCGTACGGAGACTACGCCGAGACCGTAGACCTGTTTCTGCGCTGCCAGGCGATCCCCGAGCCGACCTTCCTGTGGTGGGACGTGAGGCCTCAGGCGCGCTTTGGCACCGTCGAGGTGCGGGTCATGGACGCCCAGGCGACGGTCGTGCAGACGGGGGCGCTGGTCGCACTCGTCCAGTCGATCGCGCACCTCGAGCTCGAGGAGGGCTACCACGCCGAGCGGCTGATCGACGCCGGAGAGATCCTCGCCGAGAACCGCTTCCTCGCCGCCCGCGACGGGATGGACGCCCACTTGATCGACCCGGTCGCCGAGCGGCGGGTGCCGGCCCGCACGCAACTGGCCACCCTGCTGGAGTCCGTTCGTCCCCACGCGGCGGATCTCGGCTGCGAGGACGCGCTTGAGCCGATCGCGGCGCTCGGTCGTGAAGCGGGAGCCGCGCAGCAGCTGAAGCTGGCCCGGGAGCACGAGTGGCGGGGTGGCGGGGCGAGCGCGAGCGGCCTCTCCGGCCGGGGCGAGCGCGAGCGGCTGGCGGGTCTCGTAGAGTGCCTGGCCGACTCGTTCGTGGACGGCTCGGTATCGAGCTCGTTGGTCGACTGCTCGGTGGCGGGCCCGTTGCTCGTCCGCTCCGTGCCGGACGCGAAGGAGAACGGGGTGCGCTCGGCGGCCGCCGGACGCACCTAACCAGTTCATGCCCAGCGGTCCGCCTCAGATCGTGGCGTTCGGTGGAGGGGGCTTCTCGATGGATTGCGGCAACACTCTGCTCGACGACCACGTCCTGTCGCTGACGGGCGTGCAGCGGCCGAGCGTCTGTTTCCTTCCGACCGCGAGTGGAGACGCTGACCATTACATCGTGCGCTTCTATCGCGCCTTCGCGCATGCGCGGTGCCAGCCCTCGCACATCTCGCTGTTCCGGCGCGCGACCGGTGTCGGCGATCCGCGAGCCCATCTGCTCGAGCAGGACCTCGTGTACGTCGGCGGCGGAAGCCTTGTCTCGATGCTCGCCACCTGGCGCGCGCACGGGATCGACACCGCGCTGCGCGATGCCTGGCGCGCGGGCGTGGTGCTGTGCGGCGGCTCCGCCGGATCGCTGTGCTGGTTCTCGCACGTGGTGAGCGCCTTCCATGAGGGTCCGGCGCGCCGCATGATGGGCCTCGGATTCCTCCCGTGGAGCAACGCCGTTCATTACGAGGACGAGCCGGGCCGGCGCGGAGCGTTCCACGATGCGGTCGCCGATGGAATGCCATCCGGGTATGGGGCCTGCGACGGGGCGGCGCTGCACTTCCTCGGAACCGAGCTCGCGGAGGTCATCTGCTCCCATCCGGGAGCGCGTGCCGTCCACGTCTCACGCGGCGACGGGGACGTGCTCGAACGGGAGCTGCCGGGGCGCTACTTGGGCGAGGTGGGGACGCCCCCGGCGATGTCCGGCGCGGGCGGCGGGAAAGGCGTGATCGCGGCGGATGGGGAGGGCGCGGTGATCGCCGCGTGAATGAGCCGCCGCAGCGGCCGCTGCACAGCGTCGCCGGGCGGGCCGACGAGCGGCGGCTTCTGGCGATGGGCGGCGGCGGCTTTACGATGGAGCGCGCGAGCGCCCTGGACCGTTTCGTGCTGTCGCTGACCGAGGTCCAGGTGCCCCGGATCTGCTTTCTGCCCACCGCCAGCGGTGATCCTCGCGAGCAGCTCACCCGTTTCTACGAACGTTTCGGGGCCTGGCCGTGCGAGCCGAGCAGCCTGTCGCTGTTTCATCTCGGGCGTGATCGGATCGACCCGATCGAGCACCTGCTGATTCAGGATGCGATCTACGTCGGCGGCGGCTCGATGCGCAACATGCTGGCCGTCTGGCGCGAGCACGGGATCGATCTCGCGATGCGCGTCGCCTGGGAGAGCGGCGTCGTGCTCGCCGGGTTGAGCGCCGGCGCGATGTGCTGGTTCGCCGGCGGCGTCACCACCAGCGCCGGGACGCCGGTGCCCGCGTCGGGCCTCGGCCTGCTGCCGGGTAGCCTGTCCGTGCACCTCGACGGAGAGGTCGATCGCCTGCCGATCTACCGCGCTGCGGTCGCGAGCGGCGCGCTAGCTCCGGGCTACGGCGCCGACGACGGCGCGGCGCTGCTGTTCATCGGGACTCAGCTCGCCGAGTGTGTGTCCTCACGGCCCGGCGCGCGCGTGATCCGGTTCATCCCTGATGGCGCCGGAGGCGTGCTCGAGCAGGACGTTCCGGTGCGTCTGCTCCCGGGAGCATTGCACCGAGAGCCCGGGCGTGGCGAGCCCCGTGGCGTGTCCGAGCTACGCGCGCTGCGAGCGGGCCGGCGGCGATGGGATTGACGGTGGCCGCCGGTCACTCCGCCGGTCCGCCGTCGCGCTGGTCTGCGCCAATCGGCTCTTCTGTCACTCCCCCGGTCCGCCGTTGCGTTGGTCTGCGCCATCGACTCTCCTGTCAGGATGATCTGGGGCGTCGACACTGCGGTTTCGAGACGGGTCGGCGCGCATGGTCACGGATGGGGTGTCCGTGCTCGGGAACGGCTGGCGTGCGCTGAGTCTCCGGACCGGGATCCGTTCCTTGACGCGCCGCCAGAAGCCGGGCGGAACGGCGGGTCGCCAGCGCGCCGGCGGAGGCACGGTCGCCCGGACCAGCGCGACCCAGTCGGCCAGCGGCAGCTCGCCCTCGATCAGCCGAGCCAGAGCGCTGGTCACCGGCGAGTCAAGTCCGGCCGCCGTCAGCGCCTTGGCCAGCAGGGGCACGGACTCGAGCGCCTCGACGGCCTGCCCGACCCGCGCGGGGATCTCCTCCGCCGCCACGCCCTGCGCCAGCAGCTCCCCCGCGCGCCGGTTGCGGCTCTGCGGCGCGAGTGCCGTCGCGACGAGATCGCCGGTTCCCGCCAGGCCGATCATCGACTCGGGCCGGGCGCCTTGGGCCTCGGCACAGCGCCACACCTCGGCGAAGATGTGGCCGGCCGCCACGCCCGCGGCGGTCAGGCCCTGCGACTCTTTCGTCCCCGAGGGAAGCGCGGCCGCGTTCTTTATCG
>JBPCRJ010000068.1:0-12522 GCA_050996975.1 Solirubrobacteraceae bacterium
AGAACGCGACGCACGCCTCACGCCCCGAGTCAAAGATCGCCTCCGCCTCCACCCGCTCCATCCCCCCAAGACTCGCCGCTGCAACAAATGCTCCTTGTTATCGGAAACCCAGGAACTGAACGCTTACCAGAATATCCGAGTGTGCAGGGCTTTATATAATGGCGAGACCCGGACTCGAACCGGGGACACCACGATTTTCAGTCGTGTGCTCTACCAGCTGAGCTATCTCGCCGTGGTCGGGCGATGCTAGCGGGCGGACCGCCGGCCTGGGACCCCAGCCGTCGGGCCAGCCAAGCCACAGCCGTCGCCACCGGCGCTCAGCCGTCGCGCCGGCCAAGCCCCTAGCCGCCGCCCGACAAGCATCACGGCTCGCCCTGGCTCGAACCCAACGCCCGCCCGCCGGATGCCGAACCGGCCGGCTGCGAAGATCGGTCAACCCAGCCATCCTCAATAGGGTCTAGCCTTCGCCATCGTGTTGACGGATGTGGATGGCTCGGTGGTTGCTGGCCGGGGGCTGGAGAAGCGCTATGGGGAGGGGGCAGCGGCGGTCAACGCGCTTCGTGGCGTGACGCTTGCGCTGGCACCGCGCAGCTTCACCGCGATCATGGGACCGTCGGGATCGGGCAAGTCGACCTTGATGCACCTGCTCGCCGGGCTCGACCGCCCGACCGCGGGTGAGGTGTGGCTCGGCGTTAGCAAGCTCAACGGCCTCGACGACTCCGATCTCACACGGCTGCGCCGCACCCGGGTGGGGTTCGTCTTCCAAGCGTTCAACCTGTTGCCGGTGCTGAGCGCCGAGCAGAATATCGTGCTGCCGCTGCGGATCTCGGGGGCGGAGATCGACGAGGCATGGCTCGAGCGCCTGCTGGCCAGCTTCGGCCTGAAGGATCGACGCGGGCATCGGCCAGCCGAGCTTTCGGGTGGCGAGCAGCAGCGCGTCGCCCTAGCGCGGGCGCTGATGACGCGCCCGGCGATCATCTTTGCCGACGAGCCGACCGGGAACCTCGATTCGTACTCGACGGAGGTCGTGCTCTCGATGCTGCGCCTGGCCGTTTCGGAGCTCGGCCAGACGATCGCGATGGTGACCCACGATGCGCTGGCGGCGGCCCAGGCGGACCGGCTCGTGTTCCTCAGAGACGGCCGGATCGTCCGCGAGACGGGCGGTCTGTCCGAGCCCGAGATCCTCGACACGCTCAAGGCATTGCGTTGAGGCCCGCTCCGGGCCTCCAGCGCGCTCCGGGCTTCGAGCGCCACGCCCCAACTCCCGCTCCGCGCCTGGGGCGGGGCGCCACCAGGCCCGCTTCGCCCCGCGAGCGATAAGTGCTCTCGTTCTCGCTTCGGAGCCTCCTCGCGCGGCGTCGGCGAGCCGCGTTGACGGCGCTCGCGGTGCTGATGGGCGTCGCGATGATCTCGGGCACGTTCATCTTCACCGACACGATTGACGCGGCGTTTCGCCAGCTGTTCAGCGCCTCGTCGACCGGCGCGAGTGTGATCGTCTCCAGCCGTCAGGACGTCCTCTCGCCGTTGAGTGCGCCGGCGAGCATGCACTCACCGCTGCTTGAACGAATCCGCGCGCTACCCGGCGTGGGTGCGGTGGCCGGGGAGGTCACGGACGTCGCGACGATCGTCGGCCGCGACGGCCGCGCGATCAGGAGCACCGGATCCCCCACGCTTGCCTTCTCCTACCTGCCACCGCCGTTCTCAGGCTTTACATTCGTCAGCGGCGGCGCACCGCACGGTGGCGACCAGGTCGCGCTCGACGAGGGCACGGCTCAGCGCCAGCGCTACCGCGTCGGAGACACCGTCCCGATCGTCACCGGCGTGCCCGTCCGGCGCTTGCGGATCTCCGGGATCGCGCGGCTCGCCGGCGCGTCGCTGGGCGGCAGCACCTTCACCCTGTTCGACCTTCCCACTGCCCGTAGCCTGTATGGCAAGCAGGGCAAGTTCGACATCTTGTATGTCGCGGGTGCGAAGGGGGTCGCCCCGAGCACGCTTGTGGACGAGATCCAGCCGCTGCTCTCCCCTGAGCTGGTGGTCCGAAGCGCGCAAGATCAGGTCGACAGCAACGTGCAGGGGATCTCCGGCCGGCTGGGAATCCTGACCGGGGGGCTGCTTGCGTTCGGATTCATTGCGGTGTTCGTCGGCGCGTTCGTGATCTTCAACACGTTCTCGATCACCGTCGCGCAGCGAACGCGGGAGTTCGGGCTGTTGCGCGCGCTGGGCTCGACCAGAGGCCAGGTGCTCGCGTCGGTGCTGGCGGAGGCAGCCACGATCGGCGCGATCGCATCGCTGGCGGGACTCGCGTTCGGCCTGCTCGCGGCCGCGGCGATCCGAGCCCTGCTGGGAGCGCTCGGCTTCGACCTGCCCTCGACCGGCCTCGTGTTCGAGCTTCGCACGGCGGTGGTCGGACTCGCCGTCGGGGTCCTGGTGACCGTGGCGGCGGGAGCTGTTCCGGCGCTGCGGGCGACCCGGGTCGCGCCACTGGAGGCACTGCGGGCCAGCGCGGCGCCCGGCCCGCCCACGCGCAGGCGGATCTGGCTTACGGTGCTGGCCGCGGCCGCGCTCGCGATGGCCGCGGTGCTGCTGGTCTTCTCGAGCTCGGGCTCGACCACCGCCCGGCTCGAGCAGAGCGCCGTGGGTGCGGTCGGGCTAGTGCTGGCCATCATCCTCACCGGCCCGCTGATCGCCCGGCGCCTGACCCGAATCGTCGCGTGGCCGCTGACGCGTGGCGGGCGAATTCTCGGCCTGCTCGCGCGCGAGAACGCGATCCGCAGCCCCGGACGAACCGCGGTCAGTGCCTCCTCGTTGATGATCGGCCTCGCGCTGGTGCTGTTCGTGACCGTCTACGCCAGCGGCCTGCGCGCCTCGACCAGACAGATCATTTCGCAGACGTTCCGCGGTGACTTCACGATCGAGAGCCAGGACGGTGCGAGCCCGATCCCAGCGTCGAGCGCCCGCGCGGCGGCCCTGGTCCCGGGGCTGCTGGCGATCTCGAGCCTGAAGAGCACGACCGCACGGCTGGGCGCCGGGGGAAACGTGGCCGCAGAGGCGATCGACCCGATGACGATCGGGCAGCTGTACCAATTTCACTGGATCGACGGTTCGCAGGCGACGCTCGACCACCTCACGCTCTCGGATGCGATCGTCGAGCGCGACGCTGCACGCAGCGCGCACCTGCAGGTCGGCGACCACACCACGGTCACGACCGAGACCGGCAAGCGGATGACGGTCGCCGTCCGCGGGATCTACGCCGACCGTGCGCTGCTACGGGGCTTTGCGCTTCCCCGCGCCACCTTTGACCGCCTGTTTCACCAGCCGCGGCTGCAGGAGGTGTTCGTCAAGCTCGCTCCGGGGGCCGACCGGGTGCAAGCCGGCGCGGCGCTGAGCAGCGCTCTGGCCGCCTTTCCCGGCGTCGTGGCGAGGTCAGAGAAACAGCTCGAGGGGGAGGTCGCCGGGCATGTCGACAGCATCCTCGTCCTGTTCTACGCGCTGCTGGCGATGAGCGTGCTGATGTCCCTGTTGGGGATCGCCAACACGCTCACGCTGTCGATCCACGAGCGCACCCGTGAGCTCGGGGTGCTCCGCGCGGTCGGAATGACCTCTGCTCAGGCGCGCACGCTGATCCGGGACGAAAGCGTGATCACGGCCGCGATCGGATCGCTCGCGGGAGTGGTGCTCGGGCTGTTCCTGGCCTGGGTGGTCACTCGTGCGCTGCCGGACCAAGGCGTCCTCTTCACAGTCCCCTGGCTCCAGGTCGCGGGCCTGCTGGTGCTGGGACTACTCGCGGGGGTGGTGGCCGGACTGCCGCCGGCGGCGCGGGCGGGGAGGATCAACATCCTGGAGGCAATTTCGCATGAGTGAACGAAGTAAGGTTCACCGGAATGCGCCGCGCCTTGATCCTGACCTTGATGGCCGCGGCCGCCCTGACACTGACAGGCTGCGGCTCCTCCTCCTCAGCGTCCAGCGGCAATCCGCGCGACACTGAGCTGTCGTATTTCGCCGCTGGCACGCCGGCCGTGGCGCTGGTCGCGACCGATCCGAACGGCACCGCCTATCAGAACGCGCGGGGGTTCCTGGCCAAGTTCCCCGGCGCCGGCTTCGCGCTGTCGGCGCTCGAGAGCAGCCTCGCCGGAAGTGGGGTCAACTTCGGCCAGGACATCCAGCCCCTGCTCGGCAATCCGCTCGCGCTTGGCGCCGCGAGTGGCGCGAGTGGCGCGAGCGCTGCGTCGGGAGCGTCGGCTTCGGGAGCGTCGGCAGCGTCTTCGGGCGCCAGCTTCCTGCTCGTGTTCGTCGCCAAGAACGCCGCCAAGCTGGCCGCGCTGGTCCATCGCTCCGGCAACGGGCAGAGCACGGGGAGCTACGACGGCGCGAAGCTCTACTCCGGCGGCCGTTACTCGCTCGCACTCGACGGTGCGACGGCGGTGCTGTCGCGCTCGAGCGCCGATCTCAAGCGCGCGCTGGACCGCCACGCCCACGGCGGCGGCATCACCCCGTCCGCCTACACCAAGGCGATCGCCGCGCTGCCGCAGAACACCCTGCTGCAGGTGTACGGCAACCTCTCCGCCGCCCTCTCGGCGCCGCGCGCGGCCAAGGCGCGGCGGGTTCCCTGGGTGGCGGCGCTCCGCTCCTACGCCGCGACCGTCAGCGTCACCGACACCGGCGTCACGGCCAGCTTCCGGGTCGACACGACCGGGGGCACGCTGAGCGCCGGTCAGCTTCCGCTGCCAACCGGGTCGGGCGCCCCGAGCGTCGCCGGACAGGCGCCCGTGGCGGTCGGACTGAAGGACATGGCGCACGTAACCGCGTTCGGCCAGGCGGCGGTCCAGGCCGCCGACCCGAGCGGCTGGGCCAAAGCGGTCGCGAGCGCCGCCAAGGACGGCATAAATTTGCACCGGGACATCCTGTCGCAGTTCAACGGCGAAGGAGAGCTCGACTACGGCCCCGGCGGCGTGCTCGCCCGCGCCGACATCCGCGACCCGGCGGCCGCCGAGCGCACGCTCGGAAAGCTGAAGCAGCTGCGGCGCATCAGCGGCGGCTTCTACGGGGACAAGAAGGGGTCAACGACATTCGGGGGGAGCACGACCGTCGGCGTCGTCGGAAGCCGGTTGGTGATCGGCAAGGCCAAGCCGGCGGTGCTGGCCGCGTTCGCCCAGGCCCCGTCGAGCGCGGTCGCCGGGGCGCCCGGACCGCTCGCGTTCCGGGTCGCGCTCGGTCAGCTGGTTTCGCTGGCGCTCGCCGCGAGCCACTCGGCGGTGGGTGCCAATCCGATGATCCAGTCGGTCCTGAAGACGTTCGGTCAGATCACCGGCTACGCGGTCAACGACCCCTCGGGCCTACACGGGAGCTTCACGCTGCCGCTGAAGTGACCCGTGCTCGGTCACGCCGACGAAGCGGCCGACGCGACAGGGCCGCTCGCTTGCCCGGACATCCGCCCCAGCAGCTCGAGCGCCCCGCGCTTGGAGAGCGGCTCGTTGAGATTCCCGCACTTGGGCGACTGCACGCACGAGGGACAGCCCGAGCGGCACGGGCACTCCCTGATCAGGCGCTGCGCGTCGTCGTGCAGGCGCTCGAACAGATCGAAGCCGCGCCGCGTGATCCCGACCCCGCCCGGGTGCCCGTCGTAGATGAAGATCGTCGGGCCGCCAGTCTGGGGGTGGGCGTTGGTCGACAGGCCGCCGATGTCCCAGCGGTCGCACATCGCGATCAGAGGAAGTACCGCGATCTGCCCGTGCTCGAGCGCGTGCAGCGAGCCGAGCAGCTCCTCTGCGGGGAAGCCCCCCGAACCGGAGATCAGCTCGTCGAGCTCGTACCACAGCGCCCGGGTGGCGAACTCGACGGTCGGCAGCTCGAGCGCCTCGAACGAGATTACCTGGTGGTCCTGGAGGCCCTTGCGCTGATAGCCGAGCACCGTCTCGGAGTACACCACTGCGCCGAATGAGAGCCTGACGCCGTGCGTGTCGCGACGCTCGTGCAGCCGCTCGATCCAAGTCGTGCTCTCACGCTTGGCCTGGGTGAAGTAGTCGCCACGGAAGGGCTCCAGCAGGGCGCGGCGGGCGCCGAGGTCGAGCTCGAGCACGCGGTATGAGCGACCGAGGTGCAGGTAGATCGCTCCCTCGTGGACGGTCGCGTACGCGCGCGCGGCCTCGACCGTCCCGAGCACCTCGCCCGACCCGGCGTCGATCAGCACGAAGCTCTCGGCCGAGGCGGAGCGCAGCGCGACCCGTGCGGCCGGATAGTCCTCGGCGTGCCGGGGGACAAAGCCCGTGGCGCGCTCACGCAGCAGCCCCGCCCGGGTCAGCTCCTGCGCGTGGTCAAGCCAGCCCGCGCCGAGGATCGGCGCGTCGTCATGGGTCAGCGGCGCCTCGTGGGCCGCGCAGAGCAGGTGCTCGGCGTAGATCTCCGGGCTCTTTGGGTCGATGATCGCCGCCTCGACGGGCCGGCGCAGAAACTCCTCGGGATGGCGGGCGAAGAACTGATCGAGCGCGTCCTCGCCGGCGACGTACACCGCCAGTCCGCGCCCCCGGCGCCCCGCGCGCCCCCACATCTGGCGCAGGCTCGCGATGGTGCCCGGGAAGGTGACGCAGATCGCGGCGTCGAGCTCGCCGATGTCGATTCCCAGCTCGAGCGCGTCGGTCGCGACCACGCCGAGCAGTTCGCCCGCGCCGAGGCGCCGCTCGATCTCACGCCGCTGGGCGGGCGTGTACCCGGCGCGGTAGGGCGCGACTCGATCCGCGAGCTCGGGTTCGAGCCGGTCGAGCGCGTGGCGCAGGATCAGCTCGACCCCCTTGCGTGACTTCATGAAGCAGATCGTCCGCACGCCGGCGCTGATCAGTCCGGCGAACAGTTCCGCGGCCTCCGCCAGCGCCGAGGCCCGTACCCCGAGCCGCTCGTCGAGCAGCGGCGGGTTCCAGATCGCCACCCGGCGCTCGGGCGCCGGCGCCCCGTCGCGGTCGATCAGGTGAAAGTCCGTCAGGCCCGTCAGGCCCCGCGCGAGCTCCACCGGGTTGGCGATCGTGGCGCTCGCCAGCAGGAAGCGCGGCGTGCTGCCGTGGATCTCGGCGGCGCGCCGCAGCCGCCGCAGGACGTTGGCGACGTGGGAGCCGAACACCCCTCGGTACACGTGCGCCTCGTCGATCACCACGAAGGCCAGGTTCGCCAGCAGCTCCCCCCACGCCGAATGGTGGGGCAGGATCCCGACGTGGAGCATGTCGGGGTTGGTGAGGATCAGGTTTGACCGCTTGCGGATCGCCGCTCGCTCGGGGCGCGGCGTGTCGCCATCGTAGATCGCGGGGCGGATCGCCTTGTGCAGCCCGAACCGGTGCAGCGCCCGCGCCTGGTCCTGGGCGAGGGCCTTGGTCGGGTAGAGGTACAGCGCGCGCGCGGCGCGGTCGGCGGTCAGGACCTCGAGCGTCGGCAGCTGAAAGCACAGCGACTTGCCCGACGCGGTCCCCGTGGTGACGATCGTCGGCCCGTCGAACGCGGCCCGCAGCGCCTGCTCCTGGTGCTCGTAGAGCTCGGTGATCCCGGCCTGCGCAAGCGCCGAGCGAACGATCACGTTGAGGTCATCAGGGATACATAAAGGGCGCGCGGAGCGCGCCCGGTATTTACCGTCGTGAACGAGGCGGCGGTCGGCCCGGCCACTCTGAAGCAGCGCCGCCCACGGCTCGGTCTCTCGCGTCCTGGGCACCCCGGCCAGTATGGTCGCCGACGCGATGCGCTGCCTGTATGTCGACCTCGACGGGACGCTGCTCGGGCCGGGCGGGTCGCTGCTGGCCGGCGCCGGCGGCGCGTTTGCCTTGGACGGCGTGCGGGCGCTGCAGGCCTGCTCGCGGGCCGGTGTCGAGGTCGTCCTCTACTCCGGGCGGCGCCAATCGAGCGTGTTCGAGGCCGCGCGGTTGCTCGGCGGCTCGGCCTTCATCTTCGAGCTTGGGTGTGGGCTCGTGCTCGACGGCGAGCTCGAGTGGCTGACCGGCGGGATGGTTCCGGATGCGCAGCGGGGCTCCATCTATGACCAGATCGAGGCCTCCGGCGCGCCCGCGCTGCTGCTCGAGCGCTACTCCCCGCGCGGTGATGGTGCTCGCGCGGGAGCGCTCGAGTACCACACCCCCTGGTCGGTCGGGCGCGAGATCTCGCACCTGTTCCGGGGCTCGATCGAGATCGCGACGGTCGCTGCGCTGCTCGACCAGGCCGGCCTGGGATGGCTGCGACTCGTCGACAACGGGGTAGTGCGCGAGCCCTCCGGGCAGATGCCGGGGATGGAGATCGTGCACGCCTACCACCTGATCCCCGCCGCCGCCTCGAAGGCGCGCGCAGTGGCGCGGCACATGCAGGCGCGGGGTTACTCGCGCGGCGAGTGCATCGCCGTTGGGGACTCGCGGGAGGACATGGATGCCGCCCCGGTGGTGGGCGCGTTCTGGCTCGTGGCCAACGCGATCGAGCAGGACCCCGGACTGGAGTCAGAGGTTCGCCGGCGAGCGGGGGTACGGGTGGCGCTCGGGCGCCACGGGGCAGGCGTCTACGAGGCGGTCGTGACGACGCTGGCGGAAGGGCGACGTTGAAGGCGGTGGGTCAGTCGCTTCTGCTCTTCAGTTGCCTGAGCTGCAGCCGGATGCGGTCGCGATGACCTCGTCATCGTAGGCCGTCCGACCCGCGGTGTATTCAGTGACGGTGATGAAATTCGTCCACGCTGCCGATCTGCACATCGACAGCCCGCTGAAGGGTCTGGCAGATGCGACCGCCGACGGCGTTCGCCGTCGAGCAGTTCGCGCAGGAGCGAGAACGGCTCGCCGATCACGCCCGCGAGCTCGCCGAGCACCGCGAGCAGCTCGATCGGCAACGCGGCGCTCTGGCCGACGAGCGCTCACGCTTGGCACTGGCGACGAAGCCGCCCACGGTTGAGGATCTTGGGGTCGCTCGCGCCGAGCGTGACGAGGAGTGGCGGCGCTTGCGCGCCCGCCTTGACGGCAGCGGCCCCGCGAGGGCGTCGCCCGACGGCGGCAACGGTCCCCCGTCCCCGTTCACTGAGGGCGCCGGCGCCCACGCGCCCCCCTCGCCGGACGGGTTCGAAGGCCGCCTGCGCCATGCTGATGACGTCGCCGATATCGGCTGGGTGCCGAAGCCGAGCGTCGTTCATCGCGCGCGGCGCTGCTCCGCGGTCAGTTGCCGGAGCTCGAGCGCCAGATCGCGCAGGCCGGCCAAGCGCCGCTTCGCGAGCTCATCGACCGGACCCACGGCCTGGGCCTCGATGACCTCGACGCTCAGCGGGCGCAGGACGACGAACAGGTCGCCGAGTTGGAGGAGCAGCTGCACCAAGCAGCTATACCTCGCGCTGCGCTTGGCCAGCCTCGAACGCCATGTCGCGCTGCACGGACCGATGCCGGTGATTCTCGACGACGTCGTCCTGCACTCCGATCCGCGGCGCAAGTCGGCCATCCTCGGTGCACTCGCCGATCTCGGACGCCGCACTCAGGTGATCGCGTTCATCCACGATCCCCAGGTCGTCGCCCTCGCGCAGAACGCGATCGACCCGGACCTGCTGACGGTGCACGAGCTCGACGGCGAGGAGCTTAGCGGCGCGCTCGGGCTGCAGATCGCCACCGCCGACGTCCGGCCGATTCGTCCGGCGAAGGCTGCCTAGCCGGTTGTTCGCCTGAACGAGCGTATCTGGCCCCGACGGTGTGAATCAGCTCATCCGGGCGCCAGGTCGGCGAGCAGCTTGTCGATTTCGAGCTCCTCCGCCACGCCAACCGAAAGCTGGCGTACGGCGTCCTCGAGCGTCACCGGAGGAGGATCGGGGACGGCGCGGCCAAGATCCCCGAGCGCCTGACCCAGCGACGTGACGCCGAAGTGCCATGGCCGGGCTCCATAGCGGTCCTCGAGGTCGTGCAGGATCTGCACCCCGGCGCTGTCGTAGTCGCCGTGGTGATGGATGCGGGCGCCGCTGGCGTGCAGCGAGGAGAGCAGCAGCCGCACGGCGTCCGAGGGGCGACCGGCGGTGCAGATCAGCGGGCGGCAGGCCCCACCAAGCGCCTGCTCGGCGGCGATCAGCACCGACGGGTTCTCACAGCTGTAGCACTCGAGGCCCGGCGGCCACCGCAGCTCGCTCGCGTCCAGCTGTCCGTACGTGAGGACTACATGGGTGCCGCGCATCTCGCGCGCGAACTGCGCCGACGCGCCTTCGCCGAGCAGCGGCAGGTTGAGTGCGGCGACGTTGGAAGAGATCGGGTCGACGAGCACGTTCCAAGTCGACCAGATCTCGCGGGTGGTGGTGCCTGGGTCCAGCTCGGCCGCCGCCGCCAGCAGCGACACCGTCAGCCCGTGCAGGGGCGTCTCGACGTCGAGTCCATGCGGATCACCGTCGAGCATTCGCGCCGCCAGCACGACGCGCTGGATCGGCTCGGGGGCTGGCAGCGCGTCGACAATCCGCAGCGCCTGCTCGACCAGCGGCTGGGAGTCGGCCCGCACGCGGCCCTGGGCGGCCGCGTGATCGAGCCAAGCGGCGATCGCCGGCCGTGAGCGCGCGACGGCGTGCGCGGCGAGCCAGGCGCGGAAACCGACCCGGATCTCCCGGTCGGCGGCTCGCTGCGCGGGCAGATCGCGAAGCGGGCGTCCGCCGACGCCCTCATATGCCGATCGTGGATCGATCCCGCACTCGTGCAGCGCGGCCTCGAACTGCGATAGCGCGATCCGCATCGCACGGCCGGGCAGAATCGGCTTGCGCGGCGAGAGCAGGCCATCGAGCGCGAACGCCTCTTCGGGCTCCAGCTGCCGCAGCACGAGCATCGCGTCGCCGGCCGCTCCGCGCTGCTCGCGCTTGTCACGGGCGTGCAGCAGCGCCCGATGCAGCCAAGGGTCGAACGTCGGCGGGCTCACGCGAGCAGTTCGCTCTGCTCCAGCTCGTGCAGCACGTCTCCGTCCCAGATGAACGGGATCGCGTGAACGCCGAAGCTGCCGTTCTCCCGGTGCAGCTGGTAGATCGCCAGCTGCGGCACTGACCGGTACGTGCCCCACAGCTCATGCGAGGTCATCACCACGTCGAGGTCGAACGCGACCGTCGCTTCGAGCACGCGCTCGCGTGTCTCCTCGTCGATCCCGGACAGCGCCTCGTCGAGCATGATCAGTCGTGGCGCCTTCGCGTCGCCGTACAGCGCCGCCGCCGCCGCGAACAAGGGGAGATGGATCAGCACGGACTGCTCCCCTCCGGAGCCGACGGCGTGACGGCGCTTGGTGAGCCGGACGCGCCCGGCGTCGCTCTGCTCGTGCAGCCCAAACGCGAACCAGCGCCGGTAGTCGAACGCGCTCATCAACGTGTCCGCCATCGGGCGCGGCTGCGCGCCGAAAGTGTGCTCGTGTCGCGCGGTCTCGATCCGCCGGCGGAAGAAGGAGACGAGTTGATCGCGTACCTCGCCGCCGAGGTGACGGACGTCGCGGCGCAGGAGAGCCAGCGCCGCCCGCTGAGTGCCCACGTCGTCCTCGAGCGGCTGCCAGTCAAGCTCGACCGTCTTGCCGGCCGCGGTGGGGCTGCGCCGCAGCACCGCGTTCATCTGCTCGACGCGGCGGCGGACCTCGTGGATCCGCTGGCGCAGGTGATCGGCGATCTCCTCGACGAGCGCGTCGTTGAAGACTCGCCGTTCCTCCGCGGTCAGGATCTGCTCCCGGTCGGCGATCTCGGCCTTCAGCGTGTTGAGCACCTGCGCGAGCGTCTGCTCTCCTCCGCCCTCGGTGACTCGTACGAGCAGGAGCCCGTCCTCGCCCTGACTCGCGTAGGCTCCCATGTCGGCCTCGGCGAGCTCGCGGTCGAGCAACTGGACGTTGCGCTGGACCTCGACGGCCAGTGCGCTGGAGGCGCTGCGCACGGTGAGGAGCTGCTCCGGAAGGGCCCGGGCGACCTCCAGCGTGCGGGTGAACGTCCAGGCGTCGGCGCGCTCGACATCGTTGGGAGCGGCTGCGTCGAGGACCAGTTGCAGAATCCCCGCTTGCGCCAGTTGGGCGAACGCGACGCTGGCATCCTCGCGCTTGCGGTGGGCCTGCTCGTGCGCGGTGGCGCGGGTGGCCGCGTCGCGCTCGAGCCCGACCGTCGCGATCAACGCTTGCTGCGCGGCCTCGGCGGTGCGCTGCAGCGTCTCCCGGTTGCCCTTCAGCTTGGCGACGACGGCCGCGTGGCGCCGGCGCAGCTCCTCGCCGGTGGCGCCGAGAGCCCGCTCGCGGGCGGCATGCTCAGCGCTCAGGCGATCGCCCTCGGCCTGCTCGGTTCGTGCCCGACGGTCGTGCTCGATCGCGGCCTGCTGGGCTTCGGAGAGCCGGGCGGCGAGCGTCGTGGCCGTCGTCGCCTCGCGTGCTGCCAACGCCCACGAGCGCGCCGCCGTCGCCGCGGTGCCTGACAGCTCCGCTGCGGCATCGCGCAGGCGGTCGAGCGCAGGCTCGTCAAGCGGTGCGGACAGCCCGTGCGCCGCGGCGTGCTCGCGCCGCGCGGCGTCGGCCGCGAGCTCTGCGTCGGCCGCTGCGCACGCGCCGGTCAAGGCC